>JBHAEB010000171.1:0-12104 GCA_041855345.1 Arachnia sp.
CACCGCGGCTATCGCGATGCGCACCCTCGCCGCGATGACGGCCATGGCCCTGGGGTACCGGCTGGCCCGCCGATCCGGTCAATGGCAGCTGGGTGCTATCGCTGCCACCATCGCAATCCCCGGACTGTTGCAGTTGACCGCCTCGGCCTTGGGAGTCCGGGCAGGAATGCCGGATCAGGCGATCTCGCTGTGGCTGACATTTACCCTGATCTTGGCGCAGGTGTGGCTGCTCAGCACCCGACGGCTCACCCCTGTTGCTGCCCAAGCGTTACTGGGCGCAGCCCTCGTGCTGTTGTGCTACGACCTGCGTGCCGTGCTGGCGGAACCATTGACCCTGCTGTTTGGTTTCTCTTCCCTAGCGGCCCTGATATTTGGTCTGGTGTGGCGGCTGCTCACCGACGGCGAGTTCACCCGCACCGAGTCCCCTGGACTGCCACGGTCCACCCGGGTGTTGCTGTATTTGGCCAATGTGGCCTTCGCCACCACCGTCGTCGCTATTGGTGCGCTGTCCAAGGATGTGCGTGGCTGGTTCAACCTCAGTCACTTTGAAGACCTGGGCAATCGGGTCTATGCACCTTCCCTGCTGATCGTGGTGGTATTCGTGGCCCTCCATCAGGCGGTTACCGCAGGGCCTGGGCCAAGGCCTGGGCGAAGCCCCGAGCCTGGGTTGGGGTCAGCTCCGCATATTGCAACAGCAAGGCCGCCGGATGAGTCCGCATAGCAAAATCCCCAATGGTCGAGACCCGGTATCCGGCGTCCTCCAACCGGAGCTGAACCCCTACCTCGTCGACGCCTGAAGGCAATCGCAATACCAATTCCGTGCCGCTGGGATCACCCGAATGTTGCACCCGTGGCACATATCTGGCCAGCGCCCGCAATAACGCACCGCGTCGTTCCTGGAACAGCGCCAAGGCCCGATTGCGATGTCGGTACATCGCCCCGGAGGAGATGTAATGGGCCAGTGCCCGAGCCGGGTAATCGGAGACCGCTGCCATATCGGCGGCTCGACGTTTAAAGGGTTCTGAGACGATCAGCCATACCAGGGTGAGTTCTGGAGTGATGAGTTTTGCCGATGAGCCTAGGTACAGCACTCGGGCACCTGGCGGGGCCGCTGCCAGCAGTGTTGGTTGGGGCGCCTGGCCGAAGGTGAATTCAGCATCGAGATCGTTTTCGACGATCACCCCGCCGGTTCGTGCTGACCAGGCCAGGAGTTCATGGCGACGTTGGGGGCTCATCGCCACACCGGTTGGCCACTGCCGGGCGGGGGTGACATGGACCACCTTGTCGGCAGCGGAGAGCATGTCGATGCGTAGTCCCTGGTCATCTACCGGCACTCGCCGCACCCGGCAGCCCTCATTGACTAGATGCCGTTGGATTCGGGGATAGCTGGGGTCTTCGATGACGACGCTGTGCCCCGCCAAATCGAGACCGTAGACGATATCGGCCATCACACTGCCGATTCCTGGCCGCAGGATGATCTGTTCTGGGGTGCACACCAGTCCTCGGAAGGAGCGCAAATGATTGTGGAGGGCTTCGCTTAGTCGTTGGGTGCCAGGTGTGGCGTCGAAGGGGTCAGTGGCTTGCCGCCAGGCACGATTCCAATCACGTCGATTGATCACTTGACGACCACCACCACCGGGGACCGTCAAATTGATGGGTTGCGGTAGGTTCCTGGGCCCATCTCCCTCGGCCGACATCGATTGGCGGGGCCGTAGCCCCAGTAAGGCCACAGCCCCAGGGCTGATTCGGGTGCCGCTCCCCCGCTGAGCGGTGATTAAACCCAACCCACCCAACATTTCATAGGCCTCCACCACGGCAGATCGTGACACCTGATAGCTCTCAGCGAAACGTCTGGTCGCGGGTAGCTGGTCCCCGTCGACTAGGCCGCCACTACGAATCCCGGCTTTGATGGCCTCAACGATGCGCCGCGACACCGGCTGGATATCAGGGTCCAGCACGAGATGTGGGTAGAGCTGTGCAGCGCGACGGGGCATCGCCCCACCCTAACCCCGGAAAGTGGTCTGACAAAGTTGCGGTAAGTGGTCTTGGCATGGGCGTTGGGGCTACACAACGATGGTTTCGACCACCACAGTGGTGGCTCGAAACGGGTAGCTATCCAATCTCGACGAGGAGTGATACGTGGGCATCAACGAAGTGATCGTGTGGATCCTGATGATCTGCATGGTGGCAGGCGGTATCGACCGAGCCATCGGTAATAAATTCGGCTTAGGCGAGCAGTTCGAAGAAGGCTTCAACGCGCTCGGCCCCCTGGCCCTGGCAATGCTGGGCATCATGTGTCTCGCGCAGGTCCTGCAGCGTCTCCTCCAACCCGTCGTCAGCCCCATCTACAAGCTCTTGGGTGCCGACCCAGCGATGTTCGCGGGCACCCTATTAGCCAATGACATGGGTGGCTGGCCCTTGGCCCAGGCGATGACAGAAGACCTCCAGGCCGCTCAGCTCTCCGGCCTGGTGTTGGGTTCCATGATGGGGGCCACCGTGGTGTTCACCATCCCGGTGGCACTGAGCATCATCAGCAAGGAGGATCGCCCCCACCTGGCTAAAGGTGTGCTCGCCGGTATTTGCGCCATCCCTGTCGGCGTATTGGTCTCCGGTCTGGCCGCCGGATTCCCCATCACCATGTTGTTGGTCAACCTCATCCCTGTGGTCTTGGCCGCGCTGCTGATCGCCCTCGGGCTGTGGCGCTTCCCCAATGCCATGAGCAAGGGATTCGAATGGTTCGGTAAGTTCTTGGTGGCGCTGATCAGCCTCGGCCTGGTCATCGCAGTATTTGAATATGTCACCAAGGTGCACATCATGCCTGCGGGCTGGGAGATTGGTCACGCCACAACGGAGGAGGGCGATCTGGTCATTGAGCAGAGTTTCTTGACCATCGCCTCGATCGGCATGGTTCTGCTTGGTGCTTTCCCCGCCGTACATCTGATCATCAAGTTCGCCAGCAAGCCATTGAGCAAACTCGGCAAGCTCATCGGGATCAACGACATGGCCACCGGTGGCATGATCGCCACCCTTGCGAACAACATCCCGATGTTCCAGATCATGAAGGATATGGATCCACGCGGGAAGGTACTCAACGCGGCCTTCGCCGTCGGCGCCGCATTCACCTTCGGCGACCACCTAGGCTTTACCGCCGGGGTTGCCCAGGACATGATCGCCCCAGTGATCGCAGGCAAGTTGGTCGCCGGCATCGTCGGGGTGTGCCTAGCCATGGTGCTATTCCGCAAGTCGCTGCCCAAGGCCAGCGAACAACCGGTTGAAGCTGAGCAGGCCTGAGCATAACCACGATGATCACTGGCACCCGGGACATGCTGAGCGTGGGTATCGACATCGGTACCACCACCAGTCAGCTTGTGCTGTCCAAACTCACCGTCAGCAACCAGGCCAGGGTGGGTTTGGTTCCCCGACTGGACGTGGATGAACGCGCGGTGCTCTACCAAAGTGAACCGCATCTCACCCCGCTATCGGCCCCCGACGAAATTAATGTCGGCGCCCTAGTGGGGCTCATCCACCGGGAATATGAGATCGCTGGGATTGACGCCTCCCAGGTAGAAACCGGGGCGGTCATCATCACCGGGGAGACCGCTAGAACCCGCAATGCAGAAGCGATTTTGCAGGGCTTGTCAGATCTAGCCGGGGATTTCGTGGTCACCGTCGCCGGTCCCAGCCTGGAATCCCAGATCGCTGGGCGCGGCTCCGGGGCTAGCGACTGGGCGGCCGACCACTATGCGACGATCGTCAATGTCGATATCGGTGGCGGCTCTGCCAATGCCGCGATTTTCCGTGCCGGCAAGCATGTCGCCTCGGCCGCTTTCATGGTGGGCGGTAGGCAGGCCATCATCGACCCCGATACCGGAGTGCTGGTCCATCTCAAACCTGGTGGTCAGGTCGTCGCCGAGCATCTGGGACGAGAGGACCTCTTGGTGGGCAAACCCACCACCTTGGCTGCGCTGCGGGCCTTCACCGACGCCATGGCCGAGGTGGTGGTTGATCTGGTCCTAGGAACCAGCTCCCCCCTTGGTGAGAAATTGGCCTTGACTCCCCCATTGGCTGTTGACGGCCCAGTGGCCGCCTATTTCGTCTCTGGCGGCGTCGGCGCAGCCTATTACGCCGAATTGCCCTGCCAGACCCTGGCCGAGGTGGGACGCTACGGCGATGTCGGCCCCCTATTTGCGCAATCGCTGCGACGCAACCCCCGCTGGCAGCAACTGCGCATCGAGGAACCTGCTCAAACCCTCCGGGCGACCGTGTTAGGGGCAGCTAGTCAGCAGGTGACCCTCTCGGGTTCGACGATCTGGGCGGAGCGCTCGCATCTGCCGTTGAAGAATCTGCCTGTCATCGAGCCTCGGTTGCGCGACAGCGTTCCCGAGTACCAAGACCCCGACGCCATCCGCAGGGCTATCACCCAGGCGGTTAGGCGTTGGGATCGTGGCGAGGCCGATGTCGGTAATTTCGTGATCGGCTTAGATCTACGCGAGCAGATGCAGTTCCCGCAGATCATCGCCCTGGCCAACGGATTGACCCGGTTCGCAGCCGAATATCTTCCTACCGGTAAGCCCCTCATCCTCGTCACCGAGGAGGACTACGCCCAAGTGCTCGGGCAGACCATCAAGGCCCGCAGCCCCCAACTGCCGGTCATCGTCGTCGATCAAATCGGTCTCGGTGAGGGCGATTTCATCGACATCGGCGAACCCTTATTCGATGGCCGAGTCGTCCCTGTCTCGGTCAAAACCCTTGTCTTTTACCAATAACCCCCGCGAAAGGTGAAGGAATAATGTTGCGTCTATGTGAGAAGGAGGTGGCCTGATGTTGTTGCGTACGAAGCTGTTCGGCGAAACCTATGAGTTCAAGGACATCAAGGAACTGCTCGCCAAGGCCAATGAGGAAAAATCAGGCGACCGTCAGGCCGGTATCGCTGCCAACACTGCGGCTGAACGGGTCGCTGCCCGGCTGGTGCTGGCGGAGGTGCCGTTGAGTGTGCTGCGGGAGAACCCCGTAGTCCCCTACGACGATGACGAGGTCACCCGGGTCATCGACGATGCCGTCAACGAGACCATCTACAACGAGATCAAGGGGTGGACGGTTGGTGAGTTCCGTGAATGGATCCTCAGCAACACCACCACCAGCAATATGATCCAGCGAGTCAGCAATGCCCTGACCGGCGAGATGGTGGCCGCAGTCACCAAGCTGATGAGCAACCTTGACCTGATCCTGGGTGCTAAGAAGATCCACGTCGTCAAGCACTGCAATAACACCATCGGTCTGCCCGGCACCTTAGCCTCCCGAAATCAGCCCAACCATCCAACCGATTCCGTCGATGGGATCCGGGCCACCGCCTATGAGGGGCTGTCCTATGGCTCCGGCGACTCAGTAATCGGTATCAACCCCTCCGATGACTCGGTCAGCAGCGTCAGCCGCCTGTTGGAGATGACCAAGGACATCATCGATCGCTGGGAGATCCCCACCCAAAACTGCGTGTTGGCCCATGTCACCACCCAGATGGAGTGCCTCAAACGGGGCGCCCCGGTTGGTTTGGTGTTCCAATCTCTGGCCGGCTCCCAACTAGCGATGGAAAGCTTCGGGGTCAGCGTTGGGATGATCGATGAGGCCTATGAGCTGGCGAAGAAATACTGCTGGGTCGAAGGCCCCAACTACATGTATTTCGAGACCGGTCAGGGTTCGGCGCTGTCTGCCGATGCCCATCATGGCGCCGACCAGCTGTGCCTGGAGGCCCGCATCTACTCGATGGCCAAGCGGTGGGATCCCTTCCAGGTCAACACCGTCGTCGGCTTCATCGGCCCCGAATACCTCTATGACGCCACGCAGATCACTCGCGCAGGCTTGGAGGATCACTTCATGGGCAAGCTCACCGGCATCTCGATGGGCTGCGATGTGTGCTACACCAACCACGCCAAGGCCACCCAGAATGATCTGGAGAATCTGGCTGTGTTGTTTGCCGCCGCTGGTGGTTCCTTCATCATGGGCGTCCCGCAAGGTGACGACGCCATGCTGTCCTACCAGTCCACTAGCTACCACGATGCACCGGCACTCCGGCAGGCCTTGGGGCTGCGCCCACTGCCCGAATTCGAGGCCTGGCTGGAGGACATCGGGTTGTGGAAGAACGGGCAGCTCACCGAGCTGGCCGGTGATCCGTCGTTCTTCCTGAAGAGGTGAATGCTATGACAGACAATCTACGAGATCTGGTCGCCCGCGTCATCGCGGAACTCCAAAGCGCAGGACTGACCGAACCGGACACTGCGGCCCCCTCCTTGCAGGCTGAGGGCGAATTGGTCATTGATCTGCCCGATCCCACCGTCGATGAGTTGCGTTATCGCCGCATGGTGGTTAACCCCTATGACGAAGACGGCTTGAAGAACCTGTGTTCCACCACCACTGCGCGGATCGCTGCTGGTCGCGCTGGGGCCAGGCTGAAGACCTCCTCGTTGCTGCTCTTCCAAGCCGACCATGCCGTCACCCAAGACGCCATCTACGGTGTCATTGACCAGGAATTGCGCGAGCAACAGAAGCTGTTCAGCGTCTCTAGCCAAGCCTCGGATCGCGCTGAGTTTCTACTGCGTCCCGATCTGGGCCGCAAACTCACCGATGAGGCCAAACGCACCATCGAGGAGCGCTGTGTGAAGCGTCCCGATGTTCAGATCTGTGTCGGCGACGGCCTCTCAGCTGCCGCTATCACCAACAATTTGGCCAATATTTATCCAGTCATTGAGCAGGGATTGAGCGCAGCTGGGCTGACCATCGGCACTCCTTTCCTGATCGAGAACTGCCGGGTCGGCATCATGAATGATGTCAACACCATCACCCAGGCCAAGGTGGTGCTGCTGCTGATCGGGGAGCGTCCCGGTTTGGGCATCGCCGATGCGATGAGCGTCTACATGGGCTTCGATCCGCAGCCCGGCAAGAACGACGCAGATCGTGACCTGATCTGCATGATCACGACCCACGGCGGTACTAACCCGCTGGAGGCTGGTGCCTATGTCGTCGAGGTCGTCAAGCGAATGATCCAGTACAGCGCCTCGGGTGTGAAGCTGCGCACCCTGGCCGGCGAGGAATGAGAGGAAAGTCATGGCAATTCTTGAGCCCGTCCGTCCCACTATCTTGGCTACCCGCATCATCGCTTCTGTCGACCGCGGCTATGCCGAACACCTGGGGCTGCAGCCCCACCAGCGCTCCGTCGCGATGATCACCTGCGATATCGACGATGCACTCTATGTTTCCTTGGATGAGGCGACCAAGCACGCCGATGTCGATGTGGTCTACGCCAAGAGTTTCTATGCCGGTTCCGGCTATCCTTCTGGCCCACTGTCTGGTGAGGTCATCGGCATCCTGGCTGGCCCCACCCCCGCGGAGGTGCGTTCTGGTCTCGATGCCTGCGTCTCCTATGCAGAAACCGAGGCCTGCTTCTACAGCGCCAATGAAGCTGGAGATTTGACCTTCTTCCCGCATCTGATCAGCAGCACCGGCCGCTATCTCAGTGCCGAGGCAGGGATCAGGGAGGGTGAGCCATTGGCTTATCTCATCGCCCCACCGCTGGAGGCCACCTACGCACTGGATCTGGCATTGAAGGCCGCTCAGGTGGAGATGAAGCAGTTCTTTGGTCCCCCCTCGGAGACGAACTTCGCTGGTGGGCTGCTCACCGGTAGCCAGAGCGCATGCCGAGCCGCTTGCCAGGCCTTCCAGGATGCGGTGTTGGATGTCGCCCAGACCCCACGGAAGAACTGAGCATGGATAAAGATCTCGTTTCTATTCAGCAGGCCCGAGAACTGTGCGTGGCAGCCAAGCAGGCCATGCGCAGCTTCCAATTCACCGATCAGCAGACGGTGGATCGGATCTGCCAGGCGATGGTTGATGCCGCCATGGCTGAGGCTGGTCGACTCGGCCAACTGGCCCACGACGAAACCGGTTTCGGGCATGCCGCCCACAAGAAACTGAAGAACGAATTCGCTGCCCAGAATGTGTGGGAGTCCATCAAGGATGTACCCACCTGTGGGGTGCTTCGTCACGACACAGCGAAGAAGGTTGTGGAGATCGGCTGGCCGGTGGGCGTGATCATCGCGCTGACCCCGAGCACCAACCCCACCTCCACCGCGATCTTCAAGATCCTGTTGGCTGTCAAGGCTCGCAACGCGGTGATCGTGGCCCCACATCCCTCAGCGGCGAAGAGCACCGCCGAGGCGGTCCGCGTGATGGTAGCTGCCGGTGAAGCCGCGGGTATGCCGAAGGGGCTGGTCAGCTGCATGACCGAGCTGAGCATCCAGGGCACCAACGAGCTGATGAGCCACCCTGCCTCGTCGATGATTCTGGCCACCGGCGGGCCCGGCATGGTCAAGGCCGCGCATAGCCGAGGCAAACCCGCTCTGGGTGTGGGCCCGGGCAATGTCCCCGCCTATGTGGATCGCACTGCCGATATCACCAAGGCTGCGCAGATGATTGTTCGGTCGAAGTCCTTCGACTGCTCCACGATCTGCGCATCGGAGCAGGTCGTGCTGGCTGACAAGCCCATCGCAGCCCAGTTGCGCGCTGAGATGCAGGCCAACGGCGCCCACTGGTTGACCCCAGCTGAGGCCGATAAGGTCGCTGGGGCGCTGCTGCGGCCCGACGGCGCGATGGTGGCCGGTCTGGTCGGGCGCACTCCCCAGTACATTGGCCGCAAGGTCGGTATTGATGTACCGGCCACAGCGCGGGTGCTGGTGGCTGATCTGGCTGGTATCGGACCTAGTCATCCGCTATCTCGGGAGAAACTCACGACGGTGCTGGGTTTCATGGAGGTCGAGGATTGGCGTGATGGCTGCCATCAGGCCATTGAGTTGCTACGTTTCGGTGGCGACGGCCACACTGTGGTGATTCACAGCCAGGACGAGGAAGCCATCTTGGCCTTCGGTATCGAAAAGCCCGCTTTCCGGGTGCTGGTCAATACCTGGGGCACCTTAGGTGCCATCGGCGCGACGACAGGGTTGGCACCGTCACTGACCCTTGCCCCCGGCGGTATCGGCGGCGCGGTCGTCAGCGACAACATCACCATCCACCATGTCCTCAATATCAAACGGGTCGCCTATCACCGTCAAGACGCCCCAGCCGTGGCTCAGGCCTGGGAGGGCCGCCTTGAGGGTTCCCCCGCTCCAGCGGCCGAACCCGATATCGAGGCCATCGTCGCTAAGGTCCTGGCCCAGCTCAGCGGGAAGTGAGCATCATGGCAGCCACTGCAACGAAGAAACCCAAGGCAGCCCCCGCACCTGCTCCTGAGCCACCGCCGGTAGTTCAGGAAACCCCCATCACCGAAACAACCCCAAGGAGAACCACTATGAGCACCCAGAACACCGCCCTCGGCATGGTCGAGACCAAGGGCCTGGTTGGCGCCATCGAGGCCGCCGATGCGATGGTCAAGGCCGCAAATGTCACCCTCATCGGCAAGGAACAGATCGGCGCCGGATTCGTGACCGTTATGGTTCGCGGCGATGTCGGCGCTGTTAAAGCAGCCACCGATGCCGGCTCTGCCGCCGCCGAGCGCGTCGGAGAACTGGTCAGTGTCCACGTGATTCCTCGCCCGCACAGCGACGTCGAGTTGCTGCTGCCTCGTCTGGGCTGAGCATCACCCGCCGCATTAGCGGCGGCTCATCGTCGTGCTGGTAGCTGCCACCCCTGAGCTGACTCCTCCAACCAACCAAGTTCCATCAGCTCAGCGGTGGCAGCCAGCACATCTGGGACCGATAGCCCGGTGGCCGCAACCAAATCAGTCAGATTCATCGCCGCCTTGCTGGGCATGGACTCCCGAACCAACCGCAACTGAGCTGGCAGAGAATCGATGGGTCGATCCTGGCCACGCAGCGGTAACTCTGGCTGGGTGCCTAGCGGCGCGACTAGGCTGATCATCTGCTCAGCTGAAGCCACCAGGGTGGCTATCCCCTCCCGAATCAGATAGTGCGGTGTCACTGACTGGGTAGAGGTCACCGGCCCTGGCACAGCAGCCACGACTCGACCAAGCTCACTGGCCCAAGCTGCAGTGTTACGGGCCCCGGACCGGGCTCCTGCCTCCACAACCAGGGTGCCTAGACCCATCGCTGCGATCAGCCGGTTTCGCCCCAGGAAGGATGCTCGTAACGGCCGGGTTCCTGGGGCCATCTCGGTGACCACCACCCCGTGGGCCTCGATCTGGGAGCGCAGCTGCTGGTGACCGGTGGGATAGGTCACATCAATCCCGGTGGCCATCACCGCCACTGTGCTGCGCCCCACTGCGAGCGCTCCGCGATGAGCGGCCGCGTCAATCCCATAGGCCAACCCCGAGACGATCTGCCAGCCCGACAACGCTAGCTCCGCTGCCATCCCTTGGGCGACATTGGTGCCATAGTTGGTCGCAGCCCTAGCCCCCACCATCGAGACCGAACACGGCTGGGTCAGACAGTCGAGATCGCCCAGCGCCCACAGCCCCATCGGTAATCCACCTTGGTCCGCGACTCGGGCATAGCTCAGATCAGCTAGTCCGGTCGGCCAGTGCTCATCCCCGGGGATGAGGAAGGTAGCTCCCACCTGCTGGGTGGCACTGTCCAGCTGCTCCACATCGACGCTTTGAGCCCTGCGCCCCAAGGCGGTATCCGGCTGGGCTTGGATCTGCTGCCACAGCTGTTGCGGCCCATAGCTATCCACTAGATCCGCCAGCCTGGCATCAGCAGCCACGTGCAGGGCACACAAGGCCATACGGGCCTGCCGCTCGGTGATGGTCATGCTGCCTCCACATACTCGCCTTGACGCATCTGTAGGGCGATCCGCAGCGCCTTAGGGGTGATGCGGTCGCTGGCAGCCAGATCTGCGATAGTCCAGGCCAGCCGCAGCACCTTGTCCACTCCACGGGCGCTCAGCCGCCCACACCGCAGGCCGTCCTCTAGCGGTGAGGTATCGACGGGGACTGGCAGCTGCCGACGCAGCCACGGCCCCGGAACCTCCCCATTGGTCAGCCATGGGGTCTCTCGTAACCGATAGGCAGCCCTATCCCTGGCAGCCAGCACGCGCTCAGCCATAACTCGACTCGACTCGGCTTGCTCTGCGACCTGAAGATAGGTCTGATGCTGGGCTGGAATCTCCAGATGGATATCGATCCGGTCCATGATCGGCCCAGATATCCGCTCCACATAACGCCGGATGGTCACCGGGGCGCATCGGCACTCCCGGCCCACCACCCCGAAGAAACCACAAGGACAAGGATTCGCCGCCAAGACCAACTGGAATCTCGCCGGATAGCGCACCATCGTCGCCGCCCGACCAATACTTACCCAACCGCATTCCAACGGGGTGCGCAGGGCATCCAAGACCCGAGCCCCAAATTCCGGTGCCTCGTCGAGAAAGAGAACACCGCGATGCGCCAGGCTGATAGCCCCGGGACGCACCATCCGCATTCCGCCACCGATAATCGACACCGGCGAGGACGAATGATGCGGATCCGCAAATGGCGGCAAGGTCAGCAGCCCTTCGTTCAGGTCGATACCGGCCAATGAGTGCAGGGCAGAGACTTCGACGGCTTCCTCGCCATCGAGCTGCGGCAAGATACTAGGCAGCCTCGCTGCGAGCATAGTCTTGCCCACCCCCGGAGCCCCATGCAGGTAGACGTGGTGACGACCAGCAGCGGCAACCTCCATCACCCATCGGCCTACAGCATGGCCGTGAACATCGCGGAAATCTAGGGTTGCTGGGGAATCAGGAACTGGATCTGCCAGCTGGGTGGGTTCGGCTGCATTCTCGGGTGGGTGACCGCCAAGCACCGCCACTAGATCAGCCAAGGTCGCTACCGGCCACACGGTGATCCCCGGGACCAGTAAGGCCTCAGCGAGTTGAGCAGCAGGTACCGCAGCTTTCTCGAATCCTGCTTTGGCAGCCGCCAACAATGCAGGCAAGATCCCCGGAACTCGACGAACCCGACCATCAAGACCCAATTCCCCCAGGAACACAGTGTGCTGGGCGATCTGGGCGAGATTCTCGTCACGGACGGCCAAAGCAGCAGCTGCGATGGCCAGATCGAAATGGGTTCCGGCCTTGGGAAGGTGGGCCGGTGAGAGGTTGATAGTGACCGCCCCAGTTGGCCA
>JBHAEB010000172.1:0-4546 GCA_041855345.1 Arachnia sp.
CCAGGTGTATGTGCCCCCGGCACCGGTCTACACCGCACCGGCGGCCCCAGAGGTGATCATCCCCCAGGCCCCGCTGGACGTCCAAGACCTCGACGACCTGGACGATCTCGGTGATTTCGACGACTAGCATGCGCCTAAACCTCGAATCCTTCCGCCACCTGATGAGTTCCTTCCGGTGGCGGATTGTCGGCTGGATCATCACCGTGGTGCTGATCGTCCTGGCCACGGTGATCTACCTCAGTTATGCGATCCAGCAGGCCACGGTGCACGATCAGGCGAACGCCAACGTAGAGCAAGAAGTCCAAGAGTTTTTGGTTTTCGCCAGGGACAACACCAACCCGGAGACCGGACAACCCTACGCCAGCCCCGACCAGCTGCTGCTGGCCTATTTGGCCCACCAAATCCCCAACACCGAAGAAGCGATGGTGGGGGTTGTGGGCCATCAGCTGATTCAGCACTCCACCACCAACCAGTATTTGTCCTCCGATTCGCCCCTGGTGAAAGAGATCGTCTCCGCCACGACAAATTCGGGTATCCACCACAGGCCGGACGGCACTCCGGTGCATTGGGGCCGGGTGGCCATCGTCCCCGAGGGTGAGGCCCAAGCGACCGCCGACACGAGCTATTTCGTGGTGGCCTCCTACACCGATGCCATGTACGCGACCGCCCGCCAACAAACCCAGCTCATGGGGCTGATCGGCGTGGGCGGTTTAGGTTTTGCGGGCATCATTGCCTGGATCGTGGCCGCACAGATCAGCGCCCCGATCCGCCGCCTACAACAGGTGGCCTCCACCATTGACGATAAGAACCTGACCTCCCGGGTGCCGGTGGAAGGCACTGACGAGGTGGCGCTGCTCAGCGAGAAGTTCAACTCCATGCTGGACCGCCTCGACCAGGCGTACCGCACCCAACGCCAGTTCGTGGACGACGCCGGCCACGAACTGCGCACCCCCATCACCGTGATCCGCGGCAATTTAGAGCTCATGCCCACCTATTCGGAGGGGCAGCGCGACCGGGCGATCGCCATGTGCGTCGAGGAGCTGGACCGCATGACCCGCATGGTCAATGACATGCTGACCTTGGCGGTCGCGGACACCGGGGAGAACTTCCTGAACCTGACTAAGATCGATGTCGCTGATCTCACCCTGTCCATCGAGGACAAGGCGTTCATGCTGGCCGGGGACCGGCTGGTGGTGGATTCCATCGCGGAGCGCAGCATCACCGCCGACGCCGAGCGCATCACCGAGGCCGTCCTGGAGATGGTCCGCAACGCCCTCAAATACTCGGAGGAAAACACCCCGATAGCGGTGCGCTCCCGGGAGGATACCACCGCGAACATGGTGACCTTCGCGGTGCATAACCTGGGCGAACACATCCCGGAAGACGTCCGGGACGGGCTCTTCCAACGCTTCCACCGAGCCGATATCCACCGCTCCCACGCCAGCGGCGCTGGACTGGGCCTGGCCATCGTGGACGCCATTGCCAAGGCTCACGGCGGCTACGCCTTCGCCGCGAACACAACCAGCGTGGACGGGGATCCCGGAGTCGAGTTCGGTATTTGCCTGCCCACCGGGGACGCGACCAGTACCTAGCGGGGTATCGTGACCCCGCTCACCGGCGGTGACTTGCTATTCTGAAAATCACCCCCCATGAAGTTTGGAGTCCCATGAGCCACATCCTGGTCGCTGAAGACGACACCCGCATTTCCGCCCTCATCCAAGGCGCCCTGGAATCCCAGGGCTACGCGGTGACCGTCACAGATTCCGGCCCGGCCGCCTTAGGGCTCGCTCTCAGCGGGGATTTTGAACTCCTCATCCTGGACCTGGGCCTGCCCATGATGGACGGCACCCAGGTGCTGGAACAGCTGCGCAGCCACGAGGTTGCGCTTCCCATCATCGTGCTGTCCGCCCGCACGGAGCTCTCAGATCGCCTGCGCGTCCTAGAAGGCGGGGCGGACGACTACATGCCCAAACCTTTCCAGGTGGAAGAACTCCTGGTCCGGGTGCGTCTGCGCCTCGCTGGGCAGGAAAACGCTGCTGCGACCGAGCCGATCCTCACCCACGGGGACCTGAGTTTGAACCTGCGCACCCACCAGGCCACGGTAAGGGATAAGACCTTCGACCTATCCAGACGCGAACTCGACCTCCTAGAAACGTTCCTGCGCCACCCCGGCCAGGTGCTCTCCCGGGCGCAGCTGCTCAGTCAGGTGTGGGGCCTGCACCACGAGGCCGGTTCCAATGTGGTGGATGCCTATGTGAAAAGCCTGCGCAAAAAGATCGGCAACGACCTATTGGAAACGATCCGCGGCGTGGGCTACCGCCTGCGCTAACGCCCGCCGCCAGGCCAACACGGAGCTACAGGCCGCCCCGCACGGGACAAGTGGGACCACTAAACCTGCAACCTGAATCTGTGGGGTCCGCGCCGGTCACATCGCCCAATAAACAAACAGCTGTAATCCAGTCGCCCACCTGGTCCAGCTATCCGACGGACCTGTTGCCAAATAGGGGTTGTTGGTACCATGGTTCCGCGTAGTTGGTACCGGTGCTTTAAATGGGTCTTGTCATGGAGGGGTCACCAATCGGTGGTCTTTTCAACTATCTTGCCCACGAAGTCCTTCCCTTTGCCAAACTCAAGGAAGATATCGAGCTCCGGATGCAAAACATGGGCTCTCCGGGCATCACCTCCGCACTGGGGTGCTCATGCCGTGACATCGCGTAAGCAGACGCCCTGATCGCAAAGTTCCATTTGACCAAGGAGTCTCTCCCCCTCCTTAGGACGAACGGCTCAGCAACCTCTTTCCCACTAAGCGACATGGTTGTGTCCCTTAAAGTGGTGTATCGGTAGCCCCAGTACTAGTGGCCGGTCAACATGAACGCGGCCATCATGGGGTACCTTTCGAATCAACTACTACATCTCCCGAAAGGAACCAGCCATAATGACCGCTGCCCCTAATCATATCGACCCGACCACGTACTTGGAACAACTACTCACCCAGGCCTCCCCCGACCTGATGCGCGAGATGTTGCAAAACTTCATCAACCAGATCCTGTCAGCCCAGGCAGACACGATCTGTGGCGCTGAGTACGGCATTAGCAGCGACCACCGCACGAACTCCCGGAACGGGTACCGACACCGCCGGCTCGATACCCGAGTAGGGACCCTGGATATCCAGATCCCGAAACTACGTCAAGGCTCGTTCTTCCCGGACTGGCTCCTCGAACGCCGGAGCCGCGCGGAACGAGCCCTGTCGACCGTGATCGCGACGTGTTACCTCAAAGGAGTCTCCACCCGCAGGATGAACGACGTCGTTGCGACCCTCGGGATCACCAACCTATCGAAATCCCAGGTATCACGCATGGCCGCTGACCTTGATGAGATGGTAGACGAGTTCCGGAACCGGCCCTTAGACCCCGGCGGCTACCTGTACGTTGCTTGTGACGCACTAACTATGAAAGTCAGGGAAGGCGGCCGGGTTGTCAAGACCAGCGTGTTGATCGCGACCGGGGTTAATAGCGAGGGCTACCGAGAGTTGTTGGGCATGCATATCGCGACATCGGAATCGATCGAGTCCTGGACCGGGTTCTTCCGGGACCTGAAAGCTCGTGGCCTGACAGGGGTGTACCTGGTGACTAGTGATGCTCATCTAGGGATCCAGCACGCGGTTGGGGACGTATTCCCGGAAGCTGCGTGGCAGCGGTGCCGGACGCATTTCGCGAAGAATCTTTCGTCTATGGTGCCAAAGAAACAATGGGCGGAGGTATCAGCGATGTACCAAACAATTTTCGTGCAGGACACCGCGGAAGAGGTGTGGGCGCAGGCCAGGCGGGTTGTTAATTACCTTGGCGAGGGGTTTTCCCAGGTGGCTGTGTATTTAGAGGAAGCGTTGGATGAGGTGTTAGCGTTCACGCAGTGCCCGCCGCGGGTGTGGCGGAAGGTATGGGCGAATAACCCGATCGAGCGGTTGAATAAAGAGATTCGCCGACGGACGAATGTGGTGGGGATTTTCCCTGATCGGGCTGCGGTGATTCGTTTGGTTGGTGCGGTGCTTGCCGAGCAGCATGATGATTGGATCCAGCAGGACAGGTATATGCCGTTGGTTGCTCTGGCTGAGACGAAGGCGTTGATGCGGTCGAACGTGATTGATGTTGTTAACGGGAAGGAGTTAGCCGTGAGTTAAGTTGAAGGAACGGTGTAAGTTAATCGTTTTCAAGCTAGAGAATTCGAAGGACCCGTACACCACTTCCCAGGACTTGACCGCAGGAGATCGCTTCGTCAATGGATTCGTCCTCTACACCGGCACAGAACCACTTCCATTCGGCCCAAATATGTGGGCGCTGCCCATGTCTTATTTATGGACCGGATAGTAATGTTCAGAGCTCCCGATTAGGGATGCTGAAGCAAGCAATGACGATCGGCGCCAAGTCCTGAAGTGTCGATTTCGTGAGAACAGGGAATCCTGTAAATGACAAGGATGGAGAGTATGCCAAAGGCTTATTCAGAACAGTTCAAGCAACAATGCGTGGACGCGGTTTTGGTACATAGAAAG
>JBHAEB010000173.1:0-5601 GCA_041855345.1 Arachnia sp.
GACCGGCACATCAAGGATCTCGCCCTTGGCTGCCCTGCCCGCCTTGGCGTACTCGCGGGCGAACTTCTTCGTGATCTCACGGCGCGCGGCCATCGATAACCCCTCAGTCACAGGGTCAGGGAACCACCGCGACGCGGACATCCTTATCTGAGGCAAGCGCTGCGCTTCCCGGACCTTTTAGCTGAGTCAAGTCGGATGGTTGCAGGTGCAAGAAAGCTCCCGTAAAATCTAATTCCACTAAGACCGGTTCCGCCTACCCTGGTAGGCCCAGGGCCGGTCCTCACTATGTTTGGTGGTGGTCGTGGACGAGGATGTCAAAGCGTACAAGTCGTATGATCAGCAGGTACAGACACTCGCGGCCCGTGGCATGGATATGGGTGATCGGCAGGCTGCAATGGCGGTCCTGCGGCGAGTGAACTACTACCGCTTGAGTGGCTACTGGTACCCATTTCGGCAGCAGACACCTACCGGTCGCCAAGATGACTTCTACCCTGGCACGAGTTTCAGTGATGTTGTTGCGCTCTATGAATTTGATGCGCGCCTTCGGGCCGCAGCATTCGCAGCGATGGCCCCCCTCGAGCTAGCGATCCGTTCATTGTTAGGGCACGAACTTGGACAAATCGACCCTTGCGCTCATCTCGACCCATCCTTACTTGGTCCTACCGCGAGTCGAGGCGACCAGTACTCAAGGTGGGTTCAACGCTTCGAGGAAGAACTGAACCAGTCGCGCGAAGACTTCGTGGTTCATCATCTTCAAAAGTACGGCGGGCGATTGCCGGTCTGGGCAGCCACAGAGCTGCTGGATTGGGGCAGTCTCACGTACCTCTACGGTTTTGCCCCTCGCAAGGTTCAGGACGTTGTTGCCAATGCGTGTGAGCTAAGCGCGCCCCAGCTGACGAGCTGGCTCAAATCACTCAACCTGGTGCGGAACACCTGTGCTCATCACGGGCGGCTTTTCAACCGAGTTCATACGATCGTGCCGAAACTCCCCCCGATTGGGCGGCACCGTGACCTAGACGAGGTATCCACAGACTGGAGGCGCACTTTTGGTCAACTCACGCTCGTACAGTTCTTGTCAGATCGGCTGGGAACTGGCCGAAGTACGCTGCTCCCCGCTGTCATGAAGAGCTTCCCAGAGGTTCGAATCGTCCCCATCACACACATGGGTGTGCCAGATGGCTGGCAAGACTGTTCACTGTGGTCGTGATGGAACGGGATCGCATAAGGAACATGGGTGAGTCGCAGGTCTAGACTCTCGCGGCGCGAGTGGCGCAATACGTCTGGGCGCGTGCTTCCCCGGTCGCTGAGGGACAACCCTTCATCTGGACCAACCGCGGAGTCGCTGTCGGGCGCATCGTGCCAATGATGCCCCAGCTCCCACGTTGTCCATCGCCAGGTCGGCCAAGCGCGTCGGCGGCCGGCAGGGCCGTGTGGGGATGGCGTTGGCAGCGGGCGGTTGCGCAGCAGGCAGCTCGGGGACCGAATAGGTGTTCTGGGCATCGACAGCTGACCAGGATCAGTGATGCGGCATAGGATCGGGGCGTGTTCGCTGATCTGCTCGCCTCCCGTCCGGGCGCTGCCCCGCTGTTCATCCACTACGACGAGGCTGTGGGCTCGCGAGTGGAGTTATCGGCAGCGACCTTCAGGAACTGGGTGGATAAGACCGCGAATCTGTTGGAGGACTTGGGTATCGAACCTGCTGAGTCGGTCCAGCTGGAGTTAGCACTCACCGCCCCCGGGCATTGGACGACGGCAGTGTGGGTTGCTGCCATCTGGCAGCGGGGTTGCACGGTGAGCACCTCAGCTGAGGGCACTGAGGTCGCGGTGGTAGGACCAGACAGTTCCACACGAGGCCCGATCACGGTGATGTGTTCGCTGCACCCGCTGGGCCTGGGGCTGACCGATCTGCCTGCCGACTGCGTCGACTACGCCGAGGTGTTGGCCCAGCCCGATGTGCACTGGGCCGAAGAGCCCGCCGAGGTGGCCTGGGCACCTGCGATATCTCCGGCCGAGGTCGCGGCGGTCACGCCACAGCGGCAGCGTCGGTTAATAGCTGATCCGGCTCCCGGTTGGGCCGGGATCTCGCAGATCCTGGTGGCGCCGGTGCTTGGTGGTGGATCGTCGGTGGTCGTCACCGGGGCCTCCCCCGACCGGCTGGCGGTCATCGCCGATCAGGAACGCGCCATCACAACCCCTTGATGAAACCAGCCCCCCAACTCAGCTGCATGATCGCCAACACCAACGGCAGCCGCAGTCGCGCCTGATGATCCAGTCGCGGCATGGTTGCGGTGGCATAGGTCAGAAACAGCAGGTACAAGCCGGGGAGGGCAAGCAACGCACCCAGCCCGGGTAGCCGCAATAGTTTGCCCACCACCCAACCGAGCAGGCCGACGCCTATCCCCACCACGGTGCAAGGCGGCATGAGGTAGCGCATGCTGGCGGTTTCAGGGTGGCGGCGGATCACTTCTCGACGCCACTGTCCGGTGCGGAAGAACTGCCGAGCCAGGGCGGCTAGGCTGGATCGAGGACGGTAGGTGACCTGAAGTTTCGGGGTGTACCACACCAGATATCCGGCTCGGCGGAGCCGATAGTTCAGTTCCCAATCCTGGGCCCGGTGCAGTGACTCGTCGAAGCCTCCCACCGCCAGCAGCGGTTCGCGTCGGAATACTCCCAGAAAAACGGTGTCGGCTGGCCCCTCGGCGGTATCGGCGAGGTGGAAACCGCCACCTCCCAACCCTAGGGGCGAGTTATAGGCAGCAGCGACCGCCCGCTCCAGGGGGGTTCGACCTTGGGCATCCATCCGTCCCCCAACATTGGCGGCTCCGGTGGCGGCCAGGGTTTCGACGGCTGTGGTGATATATCCCGGGCTCAGCTCAGCATGACCATCAACCCTGACGATCACGTCATGGCGGGCAGCTCGGATGGCCAGGTTCAACCCTGCCGGAGTGTAGCCGGTGGGGTTGTCGATGACCCGAACTCGTGAATCGCTGGCAGCCAGCTCCTCAGCGATCTGGTGGGTGCGGTCACGGCTGGGAGCCACCGCGATGACCAGCTCCAGGTCGCCGGGATAGCTCTGGTCCAGTACTCGCTGCACGGCCCGCCTCAGATGTGACTCCTCATCACGCACTGGCATCACGACGCTGACGGCTTCACAACTGCTCACTCAAGCGAACTTACCCGGGAACCCGTAACCATGCCAGACGCCACGAGCCATACCCCAGGGATTGGCGCCCCCATCCGGCCTGGCGAGATGACAGCGGAACAAATCCCGCACCCGAACCGTCGACAGCCCGAGACACCAGCCTGCCCATCGGCTATCAACCTCAGCTCAGGGAGGAAGTACGACGACACACCCATGTTTGCGGGGCCAAGCCCAACCCGAGCGCCCCGCCAACTCCTACGAGGGTCAGGACATGACCCACCCCCAGGAACACCACATGCGGCCATAACCTCACGCCAGGCCAGGCAGACCGCCTGCACGATCTCAGGTCTCGGCTGTTCAGTGACGATCACCCCAGGCTCGGGACGTCACCGCCCACCGCAGTCTGGCATCCCGTAGACCTAGGACCAGAACATCAGGCCGGGGCACCACAGCCAATCACATACGGCAGTAACAAAACTCTCAAACACAACCAACCCAGGCAGGAGATGGCACCAGAACTGGGTGATGCCCGCTCGTGCCAGAGGGCAACCACGTCTGGCCGAGGCACCACAGCCAATCACATACGGCAGTGACAAAAGCCTCAGAACAACCAACCCGGGCTGGGGATGGCACTAGAACTGGGTGACGCCCTCTCGTGCCAGGGTGAATCCCCGTCCGGTTCCGGTATGCCAACAGGTCATGCCGACCGATTCGCTGGTGCAGGCGAAATCTCCGACCGTTGTGGACTGGCCGTAGTCCAGTTGGGTGCCCTGCCCGGCAGCTGGCGCACCCGTCGCACACGGACTGACCGCCCCCTCCTGGTTGATCGCGATACTGAAGGCTGTGGTCCCACAGTCGTTGAATCCCGGCGCCTGTGGGTTGCGTTCTTGGATGCTGCAGCTGACCTGGTCAGTGCCCAGCTGGCAGGCGATATTGCCGGAGGGGCTGAGGATCTGCGGCAGGGACAAGGCCCCGGCCGGGGCTGGACGTAGCTGCTCGGTCTTGGTGTACTCGGCCAGGCTCTCGACCAAGGCCTTCGTCGCCCCAGAATTAGTCGCGGTATTGGCGACCTGGCTGACATAGTCTGCTCCGCAGGCCTTTTCCAAGGCAGTTAGCGACGACGACAGCTGCTGTTTCGCACTGGCGTCGCGCCAACCAGAATCGTCGGAGTACGCGGCTCCAAAGGCCACCAGCAGGTCGGCGTCAGTGCTGGCCGCCTTGCATCCTCGAGCTCCAAGCGCCGACAGCCCCACCGAGGGGCTGGCCACAGGTTCGGGGCTGGGTGAGGTCGCCGTCGGCGTGCTGGGCTCCAGGCTGGGAGAGGAATCCACCCGCGGCGATCTCCCACCCGATAGTGACATCACGATGATCCCGATACAGGCCACCAAAACGATCGCCGCCACCGCGATAGCGACGATGACGGATCGCTGACCATGCCGATCAGTCGTGGTATCGGGCACCGGCTGGGGCCGCTCCTGGCGATACAGCGGTTTAGTCTCCTCAACCGCCTGGGGCCCCAGGATTCGGGCTCGCAGATCCGGTGGCGCGGCCGGATTCGCCGCGATTCGGGGCCGCAGTTGCGGAAACTGGTGGGCCAGCTGCCACAGGACCTGCGGTGGGGTGCTGGGGTCGCTGGCAGCCCGAACAGCCTTCGGATCAGGAGCAGACATACCCCGCATGATAGGCGCACGACGAAGCAGCCGTCGCTAACAAGGGGTTCGGGGCAGCATTCACCGAGGTGTTGGCCACCCCACCGCCGGGGAGGATTGTGACCCTAAGGGGTGAGTCGCAGGCAAATCCGCTTGGCCACCCCACCGCCGGCGAGGATTGGCTCGGATGGCTTCGTCGCCGTTGGTCACGGCACCGGGCCTCCAGGGGAGAACCAACAGCGTCCCAGCGAGTTGTCACGCCGAGAATGCCAGGCCCCACCGCAGCGAGAATCCCGCAACGACAGCACCCGCTGGAGCACAGGCTGATCCCCACCACAAGGGCGGATCCCTCACCCTCAGCCCGGCTCAGCGCGCCGTCCTGGCTGATGCACACCACAGGGGCGGATCGTCCCCGGCAAGGGGCATTTCTTTGCCGAGCCGGGCTGATCCCCACCACAGGGGCGGATCCCCATGACAACCCTAGATCTGGTGGGGGCTAGCTGTCTTAGGGCACGGTTCGTTGCCGGCAGGAGTCACACCCAGCCCTGGGCTGGCGGGTAGTAGCCGTTACTGGTCGGCGGATGCTGACCTCAATGCAACTAGCCGCCAAGCCCATCATCTGGGCTGGAGGGAGGTGGCCGCTACTGGTCCAGCCTTCTTCTCAGCCCCATCATCAGGGCTGAAGGAAGGCGACCGCTACTAGTCCAGCCTTCTTCTCAGCCCCATCATCAGGGCTGAAGGAAGGCGACCGCTACTAGTCCAGCCTTCTTCTCAGCCCCATCATCAGGGCTGAAGGAAGGCGACCACTAC
>JBHAEB010000174.1:0-2725 GCA_041855345.1 Arachnia sp.
CATCACCTGGGCCATCGCCACAGCGAACGGCAACCACACCACCGCCACCAAAGCCCGCACCGGACTCCTCGTCGCCCTCGGCGCCGCCACCCTCGCAGGCGCCGGCATCACCTGGCTCAACTGGCTAATCGCGCTTGGTGATCAGCTTTAGCGACTGAGCCAGGGTTACGTCTCAGAACGGGCACTCGTCGTTGGACGACTGCTCGTTCAGAGAATCTGTTTCAGAGAATTCGACGATCCACTCGGCGCGGGCGAGGAGCTCGTCGAACGTAACGATCTCCGGTGCCAGAATGTTGCGTCGATACAGCTCAAAGGATCGGAGTTTATCGACGTAATGTCCGCCACCTGGACTAAGAAATTCCCCCAACGATCCAACAATTAGGAACGAGCGGGGCTGATAGAGATAGGTCCAGTCATTAGGAATCTCAGCACCGTCTTCATCCTTGGAAGCAAGGCGTGTGCCGATGTCTGTAGTGGCGGCATGAACTGTGGCGTGGACTTGGTTGACACCACCAGCAAGCTCCCGGGACGGCGCCCACGCGCCGGGACGGTAGGGACGATTCTCAAGCAGCTCCGTGTTCGCGGTCTTGATCTCTGCAAAGACCATTGACCGAATCACGCCACCAGTCCTGAGCAACGCATCCGCTCGTTTCCCGCTTGCGGTGATCGAGTATCCACTGACGACCTGCTCTAGCTTTTCGCTGCTCCATGACGTCAGCAGCTGGTGCGACAGTCCAACCCCGAGAATCCAAGGATGCTCCTCGAAGAGCTTCTGCCAGACTGCCTCTTCCCCCCTGACACCAAGCCTCTGTCGCTCAGATTCGAAGTAGTCAGAATCCTCGAGAAGCTGCCGAAATCGAGCGACCGCGGCTCGACGGCCCGCAACTGCAACGATGTCCGTGGCTGATGCATCCTGTTCTACGATCGCCCGCAACACATCTGGTTCAACGTCATAGGCGGCCAAGGCCGCGGGATCAGCAAGGAGCTTTCGGATCACATCGTCGTCGATCCGCGTAGTGAACTCGCCTTCGATTGGAAGGTATTCGAGGTTCTTGAACAACTGGCAAAGTGCCTGAGCGTCGCGACTACCCAGGTGGAACACATTACCGGCCTGCACTCCATTGGACTTGGTCATCTTGAACTGCTGGATCCAAAGGTCCTTGATGTGATCGGCTTCCCGTGCGACCAAGAGTTTGATCTGACTACGTCCCGCAGGTGACGCCGCTATCGGCCAAACCGCCCCATCGAACACGACCTCACTTGGTTGATGGCCCTCATCGTCGAAGACCTTGTATACGAATCTTGCGGGTGCACCATCGTCTTCCGACCCCGAGCGCTTCAGATCGAAGCCTCGGGAGGCATACGTGTGATCGACCTTTCGCCCCTGCATCCAAGTGGTCTCGTCAGGCTCAACCTCGAACCATTCCTGGGACATGCCGCCTCCTTGCTTGCTGACAAGTATCCCACTGAGGCCGCGCAGACTAGGGACGCCCGGCACACCTGACAGGCAGACCTCTCTTGGTTGCCTGCCCTCCCGGTCACATCCCGGTGGGCAGGCCCGTTTCGTCCTTCTGTTCGTAAGGAGCTTGCTGTGCTTTATCTGATGACTTCTGTCCTGCCCGCACTGCCGATGATGCTGCCGATGGAGGTAGACATCACGCCGAACGATGATGGGCTGCCGGGA
Organism: Arachnia sp.; assembly: GCA_041855345.1. Taxonomy (GTDB): domain Bacteria; phylum Actinomycetota; class Actinomycetes; order Propionibacteriales; family Propionibacteriaceae; genus Arachnia. The sequence goes on from JBHAEB010000174.1 coordinate 1,685, forward strand.
ATCGCGCAGCTGCGCAACATCGTGGGCGCGGTGATGACGATCGGGCTGATCCTGTCGGTGCTGGCGCTGATCATCTCAGCGATCGTGTGGGGCTTCGGCGCGAACTCCTCCAACCCGCACCTGGCCAGCCGCGGCAAGGTCGGCGTCCTCGTCTCCTGCGGGGCAGCGATCATCTGCGGCGCCGCGGTCACGCTGATCAACTTCTTCTGGAACGTCGGCCAGTCCGTCTAACCCCTACCCAACCGTTCCAACCCGCGTGTGTGAGGAGTGATTGCGGTGGGTGTGTGCGATCTGCCCGTCATCTCAGGTGTCTGCGAAACCGCTGGCGAAGCAGCCGCCTCATTGGTCTCGGCCCCGTTCGACTGGCTCGCCCAAGCCATGGGCTCAGCCGCGGGCTGGTTGTTCGAGGCCGTGTGGAACGTCTTCGACGCCACCACCCTGGTCGACATCACCAGTGACGGATACCTGTCGGTGTACAACCTGCTGTTCGGCATCGCGGTGTTCGTGATGCTGCTGTTCTTCTGCCTCCAACTCATCACCGGCCTCATCAGACGTGACCCCACCGCCCTCACCCGAGCCGCCCTCGGCCTCGCCAAGAGCGTGTTGGGGTCGTTCGTGGTGATCACCCTGACCGGGCTGCTGTTGGAGGTGGTCGACCAGCTGTGTGTCGGGATCGTCCAAGCCGCCGGGGAGACCACCGAATCCATGGGCGAGAAGATCACGATCCTCGCCGGCGGACTGACCGCGATCAACATCGCCGCCCCCGGGGTGGGGGCGATCATCACGATCTTCCTCGCCGGTCTCGCGATCACCTCAGCGGCGATCGTGTGGCTCTCGCTGCTGGTCCGCAAGGCCCTGCTGCTGGTCGCGATCGTGTTCGCACCCCTGGCCCTGTCGGGCTCGTCGTGGGACGCCACAAGGGGGTGGATCAGCAAGTGGGCGATGTTCGTGGTCGCGCTGATCTGTTCCAAGCTCGTGCTGGTCGTGATGTTCCTGGTCGCGATCACCCAGGTCGCCGCCCCGATCGATGGGGACCTGTCC
>JBHAEB010000175.1:0-7356 GCA_041855345.1 Arachnia sp.
GCATTCTTGGCCATCGTCGGCATGATGGCCCACGATGACCGGGAGACATCGCAGCACAGCTATGAGGATCTACTCGCAAGGCTGCTCCCGAAGCTACCTCGGCTGCTGCGCAGGTCCTTCCTGCGTCTGGCGGAGGACTATCGGGCCGGTCATGTGATGCGCGAGGCCTCGGTGGTGGAAGCCGAACTCGTGGGTGCTGCTGTACGGGACTTGGGTCGTGGAGCAGGGCAACGTCTCGCCACGGCCAACCTCATCGAGGAACCAGCCCAGGTCGTCTACCTGACGATGAGCGAACTGCTGGCTTGGCTGAGAGGCGGTGATGTGGATGTGGCCGCCATCGTGCCGCAGCGGATCGCGGCTCGCACCAAGGCCCAGGCGGTCTGGCAGTCCCATGTCATGCCGACCACAGCTAGCGACGGCATAGCCGGGGTGGCGGCCAGCCCCGGTCAGGCGAAGGGAATGGCCCGGGTCATCACTGGCCCTGAGGATTTCGTGCGGTTGCGGCCCGGCGACGTGCTGGTGTGCCGGGCCACTGATCCCGCTTGGACACCGCTATTCGCCCACGCCTCAGCGGTGATCGCCGAGACCGGCGGACGGCTCAGCCACGCCGCCATCGTCGCCCGCGAATATGGCATTCCCGCGGTCTTGGGAGTGCCGGGAGCCACTGTGGCCATCCCCGACGGAGCGAAGGTCACCGTTGACGGGAGCGCTGGGCGCGTCATCCTCGCCGAACGGTGACCTACTCGGCGAAAACGCCAATCACCGGGGTCCAGCGCAGAATCCGGGTATCCGCCAAGACACCCCGCTGGCGGAAGGGATCAGCTGCGATCAGATCCTCGACAGCCTGTGCGTTGGCGGCTCGGACCACCAGCAGCGCCGAAGGGGGCGTGGCCTCCGGGTAGGCGCCGGCCGCGACGAGGCCCTTGTCGGTGAGGCTGCTGAGAAAGGCGCGGTGGTCGGGACGGTGCTCGGCGATGAGCGCGGCATCGTCAACATAGGTGTAGTGCACGGCGAAGTAATCCATGGTCATAACCCTAAGGTCAGGTCTGCGTGAGCGACAGGGGGCCTCAATTTGGGACGTTGAACCCCCGGGCGTAGAATCAGGCGCGATTTAGCTGTCCTCGACGTCAGTCGTGGATGGGATCCAACGACGATTGAGAGCATATGGCGAAGAAAGAAGGCGCCCTCGAAATGGAGGGGACCGTCGTTGAGGCCCTGCCCAACGCAATGTTCCGGGTGGAACTGGCCAACGGTCATAAGGTGCTGACCACCATCAGCGGCAAGATGCGCCAGCACTACATTCGGATCCTGCCAGCCGACCGTGTGGTGGTGGAACTATCGCCCTACGATCTGACCCGTGGGCGGATCGTTTACCGCCACAAGTAATCCGACATCCTGCCAGCGACGTCGACGCCTAGCGATTGCCAGGCGTCGACGTCGTTTGTGTTCAGATACCGGATTCTTTCCCCGGGTGATGGGGAATGTGCCGACTAATCGTTGCGACGGGTCATAGTGGTCAAGATTCGATGATGCAGTGGTTGGGTTGCCAGTAGCGCGAGCCCAGCCAGGGCGAGACCGATGCTGGTGACTATCAACACGAGGTATGCGCCTCCCTCAGGCTGTGGCGCGCCCACGGACTTGGCGAGCTCCACCATCGGGTAGGCCAGGGCTGAGCCGCAGGCATAGCCGATAGCTGTGGTCAACACCAGTGGGCCGAGATTCTCACGCCACTGAACCTTGGGGTGGAAAGAGCGTGGCGTGCCGAGCTGATGCAGAGCCACGGATAGTTCAGATCGCTCGATAATTGTCGAGGCCTGACTGATCAAGATCGCGGTAGCGGTCAATGTCATGGATACCGCCAGGGTAATCAGCCCTCCCTTGGTGAAATCCCACATCGTCGCATCGACGAAAGAGGTGGTATTGGGGCCACCACTGCTCTCCATCCTAAAGGGCATCGCAGCCAAGTAGCCCGCTACTAGAGCGATGAGCCCCAACCCGCCAACCCGTCGCCAGGTGGCACGAGCATCAGCTTCAATTCGCCGAGCCGCAAGCATCGAAGCCGCGCCTGGTAGGTGGTATAGGAGCTTGGCGAGGGCTTGGATGCTCCATGGCCCACCAATGTTGTAGCCCGCGATGCCGCCAAGAGTAACTGCGGTCAGCACCAGGTAGGAGCTGAGGTGGCTGCCCAGGTTCAGTCGGGTCAGAACCCAGGCCGAGGCGGCCAGAATGACCGCAACAACTAGCAGTCGGGCCGAGGACAGCGGGGGTTTGATGGTGCGACGGGCAACGCCAAGCGGAGAGATCCGGACCTGACGTAACCCCCACCAGGTGGCGATCATCGCGATAACGAGATTGGCCAACAAAACAGCAGCGGCCAACCACCATGGCTGCATCAGCACAGTGGGCATGCCCAGCAGCTCAAGGTTCCGCCACAGTGGGGCGGTGACCAGGTAGATGCCACCGCCGATCAGGCTTCCTAGGCTCGCCTGGATGATGGTGTCAATCAGCGACATCCGGGTTACATCGGCTGCACTGAGACCCACCAGACGCAGCGCTGCGAGTCGACGTTCTCGACCTCGCGCGCCCAGAACAGCTGCGCTGGCTGACAAGCTCGCCATAGCCGGAACGACGAGGGCGCAAGCGATCAGGGAGAGCACAAAATAGAACATCAATACCCGGCCGAAGGATGCATCCTCGGCCAGAACAGCAGCGAGGCTTTCAGTCGGGTTGCGCCATCGGTCGTAGAACATCCAAGTTCCACCAGCCACAGTCAGTGCGAGGGTGGCAGAGATGGTGGTGGCCAGGATCCCCGCGAAATACAGCAGCGCCTCACCTTGGCGAATAACGAACCTGGCGCGCGTCAGTTGCAGTGTCAGCGCAGTCAATCCACGAACGCGAGTCATCATCCCACCTCCATAGCGAGTGCCCGGTCAGCATGTACCAAGCCGTCGCGGATCTCCACCAGGCGTGAGCACCACTGCGCCACGCCAAGATCATGGGTAACCATGACCAAGGCGGCACCAGCATGAGCCGTAACGGCAGTCAGGAGCTGCATCATCTCGTGTCCGGTGGCTTGATCCAGGGCTCCGCTCGGCTCATCAGCGAAGATGACTTGGGGTTTAGCCGCTAAGGCCCTGGCGATTGCCACACGCTGGGCCTGGCCACCAGACATCTCGCCGGGACGTCGTTTCCGCAGCTCTCCGATACCTAGCCGGGACAGCATTTCATCAGCTGAATTCAGCGCTTGACGTCTAGGGGTTCCAGTCAACATCAAGGGCAAGGCGACATTCTCTCGGGCTGGGAGTTCCGGCAGCAGCTGACCGTCCTGGAAGACGAAGCCGAATTCGGCAAGCCTTAGGTGGGAGCGTTGTGCATCAGACATCGCTGTCAGCTCTCGCCCGGCGTAAACCACCCGCCCCTGGGTTGGGTTCAACACCCCTGACAGGCAGTGCAGCAGTGTGGATTTCCCAGAGCCCGATGGGCCCATGATGGCTACCGACTCGCCGGCTGCAATATCAAGGCTGATACCCGATAGGGCACGGACTTGGCCGAAATGCATCGTGATGTCGAAGGTGCTCAGTAGCGGTGAGGTGTTCATGGCTACAAGTCTTGTTGGCGGTGTTGCCAGACAACACCCACTTGGCTGCCGACCTGGGGTAGAGCTAGCTCTACCTTTTCCAGTAGTGGCAAGACCGGTAGGCTCCGAGCATGCGTTGGGGACGTCAACCACGAGTCAGCCACGAGCGGCAGGCTGCCGCACGTATTGACGAACTGACCGCCTCGCGCCGAGTCATCGTCGAGGCATATGAGGTGGAGCGTCGTCGCATCGAAAGGGAACTGCACGACGGCACCCAGCAGTATCTCGTGGCTGCCGCGATGAAGGTCGGAGAGGCGCAACTATCCCCAGGCGTCGCCACTGATCCGGGAGCCGCTGTCCTGCTGAAGGAAGCAGCCGAGGCTATCCAGGCGGGACTTCAGTCGCTGAGGCGCACAATCCGAGGGATCCATCCGCAGATCCTGAGCCAACAGGGACTCACTGCCGCGCTTGAGGAGGTGGCCGCAACTTCTGCCAACCGGGTTCGCATCGTGTGCCCCAATCCGCTGCCCGTGATGCCCGAGGGAGTATTGGCAGTTGGCTATTTCTTTGCCTGCGAGGCCATTGGCAATGCGGCCAAATACGCTCCCGCCGCGGAGGTGACAGTGCTGGTGGTCGCTGATCAGAACTTATCGGTCTCGGTGGTTGACGGCGGCGATGGTGGTGCCATCATGCGACCTGGCGGAGGCTTAGCAGGAATGAAGGAGAGGATCAGTGCCGTTGGTGGATCATTGACGATCTCCTCACCTCCTGGTGGCCCCACCCAGTTGTTGGCTTCAATCCCCTTGTTGATTGAACGCGGCGAATCCGCAGTTGGCTTCAGGAGAAGGAGCGAATCATGACCACCGTCCTCGTTGCCGACGATTCGGTGCTGCTACGTGAAGGTCTGGTGGGGTTGTTGGAGCGCCAAGGCTATGAGGTTATAGGCCAGGAGGCTCGCGCGGATGCCCTGTTGGCAACTGTGAGTCAACTGGCGAATCAGGGTGCTCTCCCTGATGTCATCATCGCCGACGTGCGGATGCCGCCGACCATGACTAACGACGGGTTAAGCGCTTCAATTCGGATCAAGACCGAACACCCGCAGGTGGCGGTGCTGGTGCTGAGTCAGTATGTCTCTGCCGTTCATGCCCAGGAGCTGTTTGCGCTGCCGAGCCCGCCAGGCTCTGGTGGCTGCGGCTATCTGCTGAAGGATCGGGTGGCTCAGGTGGGCGACTTCGTCAGCGCTTTGCGAATGATCGTGGGCGGGGGAGTGGTCATCGATCCGGACGTCGCTCGGGCCATGATGCACGCCTCCCGTTCGGGGTTGGGTGAACTCAGCGCCCGCGAACTTGAGGTCCTTGAACTCATGGCCCAAGGGCTATCCAATAGTCAGATCAGCGCCAAACTATTTCTATCGGCAGCGGCCGTGGCGAAACACGTCGCGGCGATCTTCACCAAACTGGGATTTGAACCTGGGCAGGAGAACCGGCGAGTCCGGGCGATCCTGGCATTTTTGAATCAGCGACCCTAATTGAGGAGCCCATATCGGCGGGCAGAGTCCTGTCAGCGGTTGACCGAGACCTGGCCGATTTGGTCACGGTTGGTGGGCATGCCACAATAGCTGGGTTGCTCTGCTGGAAGTCGGTGCATCGCGCCCTTGTGATGTCCGCCGTTTCTAGTCGAGGTCGAGCAGTAGCCCTAGCGCGAGATGTGACCTCCAGAGATCTGGAGGCGGGTCTTTCCTTGCGGCTTCAGGCGCGACACTCCCGACCTCGGGGGTCGGAGCGACAAGGGGTTTCGACCCCACCTGTTCATGAGAACTCCATCGAGACGAGTAGAAGGAACGAACTGTGGCGGGACAAAAGATCCGCATCCGGTTGCGGGCGTATGACCATGAGGTCATCGATAGCTCGGCGCGCAAGATCGTCGACACCGTGACTCGCACCGGTGCAAAGGTGGCGGGCCCTGTGCCGCTGCCGACCGAGAAGAACGTGTTCTGTGTGATCCGTTCGCCCCACAAAGACAAGGACAGCCGCGAGCACTTCGAGATGCGCACCCACAAGCGGCTGATCGACATTCTCGACCCCACGCCAAAGACGGTTGATTCGCTGATGCGCCTCGACCTGCCGGCCGGTGTCGACATCGAGATTAAGCTTCCGTGAGGTCCGAGATGAGCAACAACGAACGAGTCGTCAAGGGGATTCTGGGCACTAAGCTCGGCATGACCCAGCTCTGGGATGAAAACAACAAGGTCGTCCCCGTCACCGTGATCCAGGCAGGCCCCTGCGTCGTCACGCAGGTCCGTACCCCTGAGACCGATGGCTACAATGCTGTCCAACTTGGTTACGGCGCCATCAAGGCCGATAAGGTCACCAAACCGCAGGCAGGCCACTTCGCTAAAGCTGATGTGACCCCGCGCAAGCACCTGCTGGAACTGCGTACCGCCAACGCCGCTGAGTACACCCTCGGCCAGGAGCTGACCGCCGAGCTCTTCGCTGATGGTGAATTCGTCGACGTGACTGGCACCACCAAAGGTAAGGGCACCGCTGGTGTGATGAAGCGCCACGGGTTTGGTGGCCTCAAAGCTTCCCACGGTGTGCACCGCAAGCACCGCGCTCCGGGCTCGATTGGTGGCTGCTCCACCCCTGGGCGTGTTTTCAAGGGCCTGCGGATGGCCGGTCGCATGGGTAACGCCAAGGTGACCGTGCAGAACCTCAAGATTCATGCTGTTGATACCGAACGAGGCCTGCTGCTGGTGCGCGGTGCCATCCCCGGTAACAACGGTTCGCTCGTCGTCGTGCGTAGCGCTGCAAAGAAGGGTGGTCAGGCATGAGCTCCAACACCGTTGACGTCTATGGTCCGCAGGGTAAGAAGGTTGGCAAGGCCGAACTGCCCGAGGAATACTTCGCCGTTCAGACCAACGTCCCGTTGATCCACCAGGTCGTGGTGGCTCAGCTCGCTGCGGCCCGTCAGGGCACTCACTCCACGAAGACCCGCGGCGAGGTTCGCGGCGGTGGCATCAAGCCATGGCGCCAGAAGGGCACCGGTCGTGCCCGTCACGGTTCGCGTCGTTCCCCGATCTGGACCGGTGGTGGCACTGTTCACGGGCCCAAGCCGCGCGATTACTCGCAGCGCACCCCCAAGAAGATGATCGCTGCCGCACTGCGCGGTGCGTTGTCTGATCGGGCCCGCGATGGTCAGATCTTTGTGGTCTCCGAGCTGGTCTCCGGTGAGGTCCCCTCCACCAAGGCGGCACTGGCTACGCTGTCCCAGCTGGGTGAGCTGAAGAAGGTGCTGGTGGTTCTTGACCGCTTCGAGGAAGTGGCCTGGCTCAGCCTGCGTAACCTGCCTACGGTTCATGTCTTGGCTGTTGACCAGCTCAACACCTACGACGTCGTCAACGCCGATCAGGTCGTGTTCACCTCCGCAGCGTTGGCAGCCTTCACCCACAACGGTGCTGAGGCCGTCGCTAGCGAACTCGAGGCTGATGAGGTTCCTGCCGCACCGGTTAAGAAGCCTGAAGCTGCTGCCCAGCCCGAACAAACCGCCCCGGTCAAGGACTACGGCAAGGATTCCTACCGTGGTAGCGAACCTCCGGCTGGTTTCGACATCAAGGGCAATGAGGACTCCATGAAGTTCCACACCCCCGAATCTCCCTGGTACTCCCGTACCATCGCTGAGGTTTGGTTCAACAGCCCCGAGGCTGCCGAGGCCGCTGGCTTCGTCAACGTCCTGGAAGGCAAGGAGAAGAAGTGAGCCAGCTGAAGATCCGCGATCACCGC
>JBHAEB010000176.1:0-11399 GCA_041855345.1 Arachnia sp.
CTCAACGACATGGTGGCCGCCTACCCCATCCAGGTATTGGCCGTACAACGCGACGGCGGCATCCTGGCAACCTCAGCCTTCCGCACCCAGGATGCGGATTGACGACGCTATCCCCACCACTTAGGCAACACCCACAATCCGCATCACGGGCCAGATTCCTGGGGTTACGGGACTGAGAGGAGAAAGGGCCAGTCATCATTCACCTTCAGGCCGGATTCCCTGGGCTGCGGGGGCTGAAGCTCCCACGCACGGAAACTGCCATGGAGCCCAGCCTTAGCCACTGGGACTCCAGGGTGAGGTGAGGCTGTACGCCCTGGCTGCAGGGTCCTATGAGCTGCCATCGATTGCGGCATCCGCATCCTCGGCGATCTTCCTGCCGACACCTATCACAGTGCCCCGCCGGGAGCCTTAGCGAGGGCGGGCGCCAAGGTCGTTGATGAACTCGACCTGCGGGCCAAGCGGCCCGATGTCGAAGCTGGTCATCGCAGTCGGCGCCAAGTGGAATCGTCGCAACCCTGACATATCGATACCAAGCACCACTGCGATACAGCTCATGATGGGCCACCAATGTGTGAACACGACGGTGGTGCCTTCGCTATTGACGAGGGTTTCGAAGGCGGCCCGGACTCGGGCATGGAGGTGGACGTGGGCCTCGCCGCCGGGGATCCGGTATGTGGCGTCGACCCAATAGCGTTTGAGGTCGTCTGGGCATTGCTTCATCAGGTCGGCCTCGCTCTTGCCGTCCCAGTCGCCAAAGGCTAACTCATCCCAGTCCGCCAGCGCCGTCACCGATGTTGCAAACCGCGCGGCTGCTGGTTCGGCGGTTTGCTGGGCGCGTTTCAGCGTTGACGAGATCAGTCGCGGTTGGGCCTGGGGCCCGAGAAAGGCCGCCAACCGGTCGGCGAGATCCGCCGCCTGGGCTCGACCCTCATCATTGAGTTCTGGATCCTGACCACCTCGCCCATCCCATCGCCCGGTAACGGTGAAATCCGTCACCCCATGCCGACACAAGACGATGCGGGTTGGTTCAGTCATGGCAACAGCCTAGAGTCTTGTCGCCAGGCAGCGGCATCGGGTCTCACGCCGTCGCTGCGACTGCCGTCATCCGCCCCGTGACCGGGCCTGGGCCAGAACAACCACCCCGTCAACGTGGCTGTTGTGCGTCTTGGGGAGAAATCCCAGCAAACCCTGCCCACATCCTCATCCACAGTTAAGCTGAAGCGATCTCAACTCGAAGGAGAGCTGATGCGTCGAAGCATTGCCTTTGTGGTCGCCCTCGTCATGGGGCTGTCCATCCCTATTGCCCACGCTGACGACCCGAGCGTCAAAGTCACCGTCCTCGCCACTACCGACCTCCACGGCAATGTCTTGAATTGGGACTATTTCCGAAACCAGGCATACCAGGATCGCGCCGGACACCAGATCGGGATTGCTCAGGCTGCGGGAGCCATCAATCAGATCCGTGCCGAACGCGGAGCCGATAGCGTGATCGTCGTCGACAATGGCGACGTCATCCAGGGCACCCCGCTAGATACCTACTTCGCCAAACAGGCACCCATCACCACCACGGGCGCCACCCACCCCATGGCAGCAGCCTTCAACACCATCGGCTACGACGTCACCAACCTTGGCAACCACGAATTCAACTACGGCCTGAATTTCCTAGCCGCCTACCAGTCCCAGTTAGCGATGCCACTGCTGGGCGCCAATGTCATCAATATCGCTGACGGCTCCCCCGCCTTCACCCCTTATCACCTTGAAGAACGCACCATCGACGGCCATCAGGTGAGCGTTGGATTCCTAGGCCTGACCACCCCCGGCTCGATGGTGTGGGATAAGGCCCACCTTGACGGTGTGTTGCGGATCGAGGACATGGTGTCAGCTGCCAAAACCTGGGTTCCTAAGCTCCGAGAGGCTGGGGCCGATGTTGTGGTGGTGTTGAGCCATGCCGGGCTGGGCACATCCAGTTATTCCGGGGATCTACCGCCGGAAAATCCCGCCGATGAGATTGCCAAACAAGTGCCCGGCATCGACGCCATCGTCATCGGGCACACCCACCGGGACGCCCCCGAACATTGGGAAACCAATACCGAGACGGGCAACCAAGTGCTCATTTCGCAGCCCCGATACTGGGCTTCCAGCGTCGCTGATCTCAACTTCACCCTCACCAAGAAAGGCGACGATTGGACAGTCACTGATAGCGGGGCCACCGCCCACTACAGCAAGAATTTCACTGCCGATCCAGCCACTGTCGCAGCCGTCCAACCCGGCCATGACCTGACCGTTGACTATGTCAACACCAAGATCGCGACCTCTGCCCAGGAGCTTCCCGCTGCTGAATCACGCTACCGGGACACGGCGATCATCGACTACATCCAGATGGTGCAAACAGGCACGGTCAAACGGGCCCTAGCAGGTGGGGAATACGCAAACCTGCCGGTGCTCAGCCTGGCTGCCCCATTCAGCCGCACCGCCAGCTTCCCCGAGGGGGAGGTCACCATCCGTGACATGGCGGGACTCTATATCTACGACAACACCCTGCAGGCTGTGTTACTCAACGGCTCCCAGGTGCGCGATTATCTTGAATACTCCGCCAAGTACTTTGCCGAGGTTCCCCCTGGCGGCACCTTCGACCCCGAAACCATGACTGGGGTGGAACGCAATGGTGAAACGGTGCGTGACTACAACTACGACATCATCTCGGGGCTGCGGTATGAGATCGACCTGAGTAAGCCACTGGGCCAACGGATCGTCACCCTGCAACACCTCGACGGGGTTCCCGTCACCGACGATGAGCAGTTCGTCGTGGCCATCAACAACTATCGCGCCAGCGGCGGCGGCAGCTTCCCCCACGTCGCCACCGCCCCCGTGGTCTACAACGACCTCGTCGAGATCCGTCAAGAACTCATCGACTGGGCTATCGCCCGTCAAACCATCGACCCCGCCGAGTTCTTCGTACGCAACTGGCGGCTCGTCATCGACGGCGTTCCGGTCTTCGACGATGACCAGTGGCCAACCACAGGGACACCTAGCCCGACCCGCCCGTCGCCAAGTCCCTCCCTTCCGGGTAGTCCACAACCTTCGGTCCCAGCTACACCCATCAAGCCTCGGCCTCCAGCCACCGGGGGCTGATGGTAGGTAACGACTCGAAAGCCACAGCCATAACGACACGGCCTCCAGCCACCGTGGGCTGATCCTAGGTTCCTGCCCCGCCCGATATGGATGTCGCCAGGACCCAGCCGCCGGAACTGGTTGTCCGTGGTAGCGGTCTTGAAGGTCGCTGGACCAGGCTTCCTGCCACCGGGAGCTGATTCAGCGCTGACTTGTTTGCGCTGGCGGCCAAGCTCATGCTCCCTGCCATCGGAAGCTGATAGTTGAGGAGGATGAGGCCTGTCCGGGCGAGGCGCTCCGCCGGAAGGTCGGCTGGCACCACAGGCTCATCATCGGGAGGGATCCGGGATACGGTCGCCTTGCGCCAACAGGTCCTTGCTTGGCGGGATGACCCGCCAAGCAAGCTGCTATTACTCGACTGCCAAGGCTTGGGTCGGGGTGGCGTTTGCCGCCTTACGGCCTGGCAACACCGAGGCGAGGGCGGCAGCCACCAGGCAGATCAACATGAGACCGCCGGTGTACAGCAGATCCACCGAGAAGACCACTTCGGGACGCTGCTCTTCTGGAATCATGCCGATGGCGCTGACGACACCGAGCCAACCCATCGCTGCACCCATGACGATTCCGACGCCAACCCCGACGATCCCCAACAGCATCGCCTCCACCAAGAGCATCATCCGCAACGAACCACGCTGCATCCCCAAGGCGCGCAGCAAGGCCGATTCCCGTTGCCGCTCCAGTACCGACAGCCCCAGCGTATTTCCCACACCCACCAAGGCGATCAGCACGGCCACGCCCAAGAGTCCAGTCAGCACGATGAGGATCACATTGATGACCTGGGTGAGAATCCCCGCCAGCATCGCTCCACCACCGTAATTGAGTCCCTCATATTGCTTCAAGGCCTTGTCGACCTGGGAGATCGCGGTCATTGAGGTGCGATCATTCAGCTTCACCCAAGCCTCGGTGACCGTAGCTTGACCTTCCAATTTGGCGAAGGTGGCCGCCGATACTGAGGCCTGATCCATGTCCAAGCCCCCATGCGGTTTGACAGTCAATGCCCCCACCCCGGGTAACTCCACCTGCGTGGGCGCCATTGATGCTACTGCCTGGCTGAGATAGATCTCATCGTCGGCCACATCACCACTAGAACTCAGCCCCAGCTGAGCCCGAGCGGTGTTGATATCCCGCACCCGAATCGTCATATCGTCGTAGGTCCACGGCTTGCTCTCAATTTCTAGGACCTGCTTGGTGACCCCAGTATTCTGCAGTGCTGTCACCACCCCATCAGGTAGCGGATCACCGGTAGTGGCCACCGAGACATCCACCGGGAAGGTTTCGTCGATGGAATGTAGCGCCGTCGATTTCACCGAGGACACCCCGACTTGCAAGGTGACAATCAATCCCATCGCCAACATCAGGGCCACTGCGGTAGCCGAAGCGCGACGGGGGTTTCGGGCTGCATTGGCGGCCGCCAGGCGCACCGTGGGCCCGAAAAAGCCGAGAATCCTGCCGCTCAGTCGAAGCAGCGCCGGCACATACAACGGAGCAGCCACCAGCGCCGCGATAGAGAAAGCGCCACCACCGAGGATCGCCCACACCAACCCGATAGTGGGTTGCTGCACTACCTGGCTCAGCAAACCCAAGCTCAGCAGTATCAAAGCCCCGCACACCACTGCCCGTGCCCGACCGATGCGCTTGGCCTTGGCCGGGCTTGGCACCACCTGAAGAGCTTCTAGCGGGCTGACGCGTGACGCATTCAAGGACGGGCCGATAACCGAGACCACCGTCGCCAACACACCAACCAACACAGCTATTGCTAGCTGTCCCCAAGGGATGACCAGCCCCCAATACAGCGATTTAGTGAATACTCCCACCAGCGCGGCGACGCCGATACCCATCACGATGCCCAGCAACGAACCGATGAACCCGAGTAAGGCGCCCTCTAGGACGAGTCGCCACCCCACTTGAGCAGTAGAGGCCCCAACGGCGCGCAACAAACCGATCTGCCGTCGCCGCTGGGTAACCAAGATCGTGAAGGTATTGGCGATGATGATCATGCCGACCAGCAACGCAACCCCAGCGAAGGCCAGCAGCAGATTCCGGAAAATATCGAACTGGCCGGTCATCTCCATGAGCTGCTGATGACGGAACTCCGCAGCTGTCGAGACGGTCAATTGACCTTCATCGAGTTGACCCAAAGCCGAGGTCAGCGCAGCCTTCGTACCAGCCGGGTCTGCGGTTTTCACCGCCCACATCGAGCTATACAGCCCCGGGGTATCCCGTGACACATAGGCGGTGGCCGCATACAGCGAGGGTGCGTCATTGGTGATACCCACCACCTTCAATGGTGGAACATCAGCCCCAAAACCCACCTCAACTTGGGCTCCGACCGCCAGCCCCAGGGACTTGGCCCCATCCGCAGATACCACGATCTCACCGGGATTCGCGGGCCAGCTCCCCTCAGCAAGTTCTGCCCACCGGAATTCCGGTGAAGGCAAGGCGTAGATGTTAAAGAAGGCGCTGCGATCCCCAGAGCCCAACGGGGCAGATAGCACACTGATACCCTCGGCAGCCTCCACCCCAGGCGTGGCTCTCACCGTTTCGAGGAGTTCCCGATCATCGGAAAGATACCCGTTTACCACGAGGTCCGCGCGGGACAGCGGCAGCACCGTGGCTCGCTGCACCGAATTCTCCTCAGTGCTGACCCCCACCACGATGGCGGCCATAAATCCGACGCTAATGGCAATAGCCATCAGTGTTGCGACGAATCGCCCCGGGTGAAACCGGATCTCATTAATAGCGTCTCGCAACATCAGGCGCCCAACCGTCCCAAACTCGCCAGCATGGCCTCAGCACTTGGATTAGCCACATCATCGACAATGCGTCCATCACTGAGCACAAGGGCCCGATCAGCGTAGGCGGCTGCCTTCGGGTCATGGGTAACCATGATGATGGTTTGTCCTTGCTGTTGTGAACACTGTTGCAGGAACTGCAACAGCTGGATTCCGGTGCGAGAATCCAACGCTCCGGTGGGCTCATCAGCAAAGATCACCTGGGGGCGGGTAACCAATGCCCTGGCGATAGCCACCCGCTGCTGCTGGCCACCTGAAAGTTCGCTTGGCCGGTGGCTCAGCCGGTCATTAAGTCCCAACGAGGTGACGATGGTCTCGAACAACGCCTTATCTGGTTTACGACCCGCCAACTCTAGGGGCAGCAGGATATTTTGTTCCGCAGTCAATGTGGGTAACAGGTTGAACGACTGGAACACGAAACCGACCTGATCACGTCGGATCTGCGTGATCTGTTTCTCCGGCAGTTGGGAGAGATTGGCTGAACCCACCCATGCCGAGCCCTGGGTGGCTTTGTCCAATCCAGCCATACAGTGCATGAGCGTCGACTTACCAGAACCAGAGGGTCCCATGATTGCGGTGAATGACCCTGAGGCGATAGACACCGAAACATCATCGACGGCGACGACCGGCTTGGGTCCACCAACACCATAGACCTTCGTGAGGTTCTCGGTATAGCAGGCAGGAGCCGCGGCAGCTGGAGCGGTACTCATAATTAGTGACCTTCAGTTGGGGGGCAGGACAACAGTCACGTTAGCGGCCGGCACTAGCCCTGACATCAGCCCGTCGCCGTGTAGTTGCCGGATGAGGGTGGACCCTGGTCTGAGTAAACTGTGATCAAGACTGGTGTTCAATTTCGCCACCATACTTTCCGTTCGACCATTGCCTTTTGCAGGGAAAATCGCCTCACTACGGTGGTTACTCAACTTTTGATCGGATGGTCAACGTTGCACGTTTGGCCATTTTGGGGTTAACTATCGGCGAGACAATTCACTTAACAGGGGTTAAGAACATAATGAGTACGCCTATGCACCTGGTTGGCACCCGATGGGAGCCTATTGCCCGTGCTTCACTGGAGGAGTATGTCGGTGGCAGACTCCAAGGCTGGAGCCTGTGCGCCACCTCCTCCATTGTTGTGGAAGTAAGCAAAGGCCAGCCGCTACCAAACTCTCAGCAGCCCATGATGTGGGCTGTGCTCAATGGAACTTTGGCTACCTATACCACCATCAAGGATGAGCCTTACCTGACTGCCTATGTAGAAGAGGGCGGGATCTTCGTGGGTTCGACTCCACGGGAATTCGCCGAACTACTCGGAGTGCCCGCTGAACATCCGACGATGACGTCACCACTGACAACTACACGACGCCGCGCCATCGCGAAATATGACTCCGTCGTGGTTGGCACCCCCATCGGGTTGCTGTCTGCTTTGGGGCGACGACACCCCGAATGGCTGCGATTCGCCATGTTGGTGCTGTTGAAGTCGATGACCTTCCACATGTACCGCGAATACCAGTTCCTAGCCATGAACAGCGAAGAACGTTATCTATCCTTCGTCCACGATTACCCGCGGCTTGCGCAGCGCCTATCACAGCGCGAAGTCGCCCAATACCTTGGGCTGACCCCGGTAGGCCTCAACCGAGTAGTGCAGCGGCTACGGCAGCGCGGCGCCGTCCCCTATCCGGATTCGAAACGCCGCGCCAGCGCTTAGAAACCCTGTATTGCGGGTGCACAGCGCGGAAGATGCCGTTAGAAGCCCAGGTTACCCAGCGTGTAGCGGATGGCCTGGGCTGATTCGTGCATACAACCCAATTCGCCATCAGTCAGCGGCAACTTCAGCAGCCGCCCTGCCCCCTGTCGAGACACCAGGGTTGGCACCGATAGACACACATCCGAAATTCCATACCAGTCATCGACAAGGGATGACACTGGAAGCACTCGGTGTTCATCCCGTAACACGGCCTCAATGATTCGAGTGCCGGCAAGTCCAATGGCATAGTTCGTCGCGCCCTTGCCTTCAATAACCTCATAGGCCGCATTCACGACTCGATCAGCTATCTCATCGCGACTCGACTCATCGAGTTTTCCAGTGAGCTTCTCCCAGTCCAGCAGTGGAACGCCACCGATAGAGGCTGAACTCCACAGCGGAATCTCAGAATCGCCGTGTTCACCAGCAATATAGGCATGCACATTTCCAACAGCGACCTCACAGTGTTCTGCAACCAGATACCGCAGTCGCGAGGAATCCAGTACCGTGCCGGAACCGAAAAGCTGATTGCGGGGCAACCCACTGATCTTCAATGCGGCATAGGTGGTGACGTCAACAGGATTGGTCACCATGATGAATATGGCATCGGGTGAGAGTGCGACTAGCAGTGGAATGACCTTCTTCATCAGACCCACCGTCGAGGCTGCCAAATCCATACGAGTCTCGCCTGGTTTCTGCTTGGCCCCAGCGGTGATCACCACCACATCCGATCCTCGTGTAATCTCAGGATCTTCAGAACCCTCAATTCGGGCTTGGGGCATGAACTGGCTGCCATGGGCCATATCGAGGGCCTCTGCTCGCACTTTCGCGGCGTTAATGTCATGCAGCACAACATGCCTAGCCACTCCCTTAATGAGACTGGCATAGGCGAGCGAGGAGCCAACAGCCCCCGCCCCAATGATCGACAGCTTGTTGACTCCTCGAACGCTCATCTCAGGCTTGCCCTCCAAACAATTGGGTCACCGATCCGTCGTGGAACACAGCATTGATGGCTTTAGCGATCAGCGGCGCGATGGACAACACTGTGAGATTGGTGATGGGTTCGGCGGTGCGGATCGGCAAGGTATTGGTCACGATGATCTCCGCCATACCCGATTCATTCAGCCGCTGTGCCGCCGGCCCAGAAAAGATGGCGTGCGTAGCAGCGCAGATGACCTTGCTGGCCCCCCGCTCCCGCAATGCATGAGCTGCTTGAGCGATAGTGCCGGCAGTGTCGATCATGTCGTCGACGAGCAGGCATACCTTGCCTTCAACATCACCGACGACCTCATGGACGGCGACGGTATTGGCCTTATCGTGGTCCCGTCGCTTGTGGATGATGGCCAAGGGGCACCCAAGCTGGTCGGTCCACATATCGGCCAACCGAACCCGTCCCGCGTCAGGGGAGACGATGCACATCTCAGTTGTGTCGTAGTTGTCTATCACGTAGTCAGCCAGCACTGGCAGCCCCCACAGGTGGTCCACCGGGCCGTCGAAGAAGCCTTGGATTTGGGAGGCATGCAGGTCCACCGACATGATCCGGTCAGCCCCAGCAACTTTGTATAGGTCCGCGATCAACCGAGCTGAAATGGGTTCTCGACCCATATGTTTCTTGTCCTGCCGCGAATACGGGTAGAAGGGCACCACGACGGTGATCCGTTTTGCAGAGGCCCGTTTGAGGGCATCCACCATGATCAGCTGCTCCATGACCCACTCGTTGATGGGTGCGGTATGGGACTGGATGACGAAGGCATCACAGCCACGCACCGACTCCTCAAAGCGCACGTAGATCTCGGAGTTCGCATAGGTCAGTGCCCGGGTCGGCACCAAGCTGGTGTCTAGCTCTTTGGCGATGTCAGCGGCTAGTTCGGGAAAGGCCCGCCCCGAGAAGAGCATCAGATGTTTGTTGTTGGCGGTCGGGTAGGTCATCTCGGACGGCTCAATCCTTCTTCTGGGCACGGGATTCAGTAACGGCGGGATGAGTGACCCCATCGCTGTCGGCAGCCGCCTGCGCAGCCTTGGAGTCGGGACGACGTCGCTTCACCCAGTCGGCTGCGTTGTGCTGTCGACCACGAGCCACGGCAAGGCCACCGGCTGGGACATCCTCGGTGACTGTGGAACCCGCAGCCACAAAGGACCCATCGGCAACGTCGACGGGGGCCACCAGCACTGAATTTGAGCCCACGAAGGCGGATCGGCCGACATGGGTGACGGATTTATTGACCCCGTCGTAATTGGCGAAGATGGTTCCAGCCCCGATATTGGCGCCCTCATCGATGACGGCATCTCCCACATAGCTGAGATGCGGGACCTTGGAGCCATCGCCGATGACCGCATTCTTGGTTTCGACGAAGGCGCCGATCTTGCCCTTGGCTCCAAGCTGGGTGCCGGGCCGCAGATAGCTGAAGGGACCGACAGTTGCCCCGGGGCCGATGATGGCGAAGGAGCCGTGGGAGCGGGCCACGGTGGCGTCCTCCCCCACCTCAACATCTTGCAAGGTGGTGTCGGGACCGATGGTGGCGCCAGATGCGACGGTGGTTGCGCCTTGCAGGATTACCCCTGGTAGCAGGGTGACATCGGGGCTGAGGTCCACATCAACATCCACCCATGTACTGCGAGGATCGACGATGGTCACCCCAGCCAACATCCAGCGCTGGAGGATCCGCCGGTTGAGTTCCTCATTCATGCGAGCCAGTTGGAGTCGATCATTGACCCCTTCGGTCTGCCACACATCGTCGACGATTAGAGCCCCCACCCTGCGACCATGATCGGAAGCGTAACGCAGGACATCGGTGAGGTACTGCTCTCCCTGGGCGTTGTCGGTGGTGAGCTGCGCGAGCCCGGTGCGGAGGACTTCCGCGTCGAAGACGTAAATGCCGGAGTTGATCTCTCGGATCAGCAATTGTTCGTCGGAGGCATCGCGGTGTTCGACGATGCCGGTCACCACTCCCTGGGTGCGGATGATCCTGCCGTATCCGGTGGGGTCGGCCACCTCGGCTGTCAACACCGTGACCGCGTTGGATTCGTTGCGGTGGATAGTCACCAAGCGACGCAGTGTTTCCCCGGTCAACATCGGAACATCGCCATAGGTGACGACCACTTCGCCGTCGAAGGTGGGTAATCCTGACAGTCCGCAGGCCACCGCGTGCCCAGTACCGAGCTGTTCCTCTTGAACCGCGATCGAGACAGTCTCATTGAGGGATTCGAGATGTTCTGCCACCTCAGCACGTTGATGGCCTACCACTACCACCAGGTGCTGTGGGTCAAGGGCTGCCGCGGCCGAGACCGCGTAACTCAAGATGGACTTACCGCAGACCTCGTGCAATAGCTTGGAACGGCGGGACTTCATGCGGGTGCCGCCACCTGCGGCCAACAACACCACAGCCTGCACGGGTCCGAGCCCAGAATCGATGCGGTCGTTACTCACGGGACCTCCCTAGAGGATCGGCATGACCCTGGCGGGCCTTCACCGGGCCAACAATACCGCTGCCATGAGGTGATGGGGGAGGCTGGGGGAAAGCAGATGAGATGGTTGCCCGGGTAGGAGTCGGACCACTGATAGGGCCACCAAGAGAGAAGGGATCGTGGCAATACCTTGGTTCCCCGGGTAGGAGTCGAACCTACTTCGCTAATCCTGATTCAAAGTCAGGCGGGCCCTGCCGAAAGACCAACCGGGGAATGGCCCGAAGGCCGAG
>JBHAEB010000177.1:0-14387 GCA_041855345.1 Arachnia sp.
GATCTCCTTGCCGTCGACGTGGATGGCGTCGTCGTCATAGGAAATCTCGCCGGGGAAGCGGCCCAGGATCGAGTCGTACTTGAGGAGGTGGGCCAGCGTCTTGTTGTCAGTGAGGTCGTTGACAGCAACCACCTCAAGGTCGGCGCCGGAGGCGATGAGGGCACGGAAGTAGTTGCGGCCGATGCGGCCGAAGCCGTTGATTCCAACCTTGACGGTCATATGGATAGATCCCCTTCGAGAGATACCTGGGTGGCGAAACACCCTTCGGACAGCCCCATCCTAGCTGTGGAATGGGCTGGGCGACAGAGGAGGAGGCAGTTAAAGTGCGACTTCGTTCTCTGGAGGAAGAAAAGCCTCCGTGTTGGGGATTCCAGCATCCTCCGCGGCCTTGTCGGCGGTTGCTAGTAGTCGTCGGATGCGCCCAGCGATAGCGTCCTTAGTCAACGGCGGCTGATGCAATTTGCCCAGCTCTTCCAGGCTGGCCTGGCGATGCTCCAGCCGCAGCCGACCAGCCGCGACGAGATGCTCGGGGGCATCTGCCCCCAGGATTTCCAAGGCCCGCTCGACCCTGGCGCTAGCGGCCACTGCGGCCCGGGCGGATCGACGCAGGTTGGCATCATCGAAATTCGCCAGTCGGGTCGCCTGCGCTTTGACCTCTCGGCGCATCCGGCGTTCCTCCCAGACCAGGCGGGTTTCTTGGGCTCCCATACGGGTCAGCAGATCAGCGATGGCTTCGCCATCACGCAACACCACACGTTCCACGCCACGGGTTTCACGGGCCTTAACCGCAATACCGAGACGGCGGGCAGCGCCGGTGAGGGCCAGCGCAGCCTCAGATCCGGGGCAGGTGACTTCGAGGGCCATGGAACGTCCAGGCTCAGTCAATGAGCCCCGCGCCAGAAAGGCCCCCCGCCACACCGCGACCGCGTCGGCGAGGGATCCGCCAACAACGTTGGGGGGTAGCCCACGTACCGGACGACGTTGTTGATCGATCAGTCCACTCATCCGAGCCAAGGATTCTCCCTCCCGTAGCACTCGGATGGCATAGCGGGTGCTGCGTCGCAGCCCAGATGCGTTGATGACCAACAGCTCGGACTCGATGGAGTAGAGATCGTGGATATAGCTGCGTAGTCGACGCGCTGCCGCTGCCAGGTCGAGTTCCGCTTCGACCACGATTCGCCCCCCAACCAGATGGAGTCCTCCACCGAAACGGAGCATGGCAGCGACCTCCGCTCGTCGTACATTGGGATGCGGGGCTGCCACTGCGGCCAGTTCGGCTTTCACCTTTTGCGTCAACGCCATAGCTGCCATCTTTGCACGACTGAGAGGTCCTCACTTACCTGACTTCGACCCAACCGGCGGTCAGCCCCGATTCGCCGGGGGTTAGGGAAGCAATAGTTCGCTGTAGGCAGCGGCTAATCGGTTGACATCGTGGCGGGCACTGCCATCACGCATCCGAACATCGGCTACCACTAGCTCGGCGCCCAGAGCGGCAGCGAAGGGCACGAGATATCTGTCGGCGTGGGCGAAGCTGGTGTCGGCCAGCACATAGTCCAGCCTGAGGGTTGGGGCGTGTTCAGCCAACAGTTCGATGTGACGCGATGCGGTGAACCCGTCGGTTTCGGCGTCCGCCTCGACATTGAGCACGAGGATGCGTCGTGCGCTGGTTGCGTAGATCGCATCCCGCAGATCAGGCACCAGCAGGTGAGGAATCACCGAGGTAAACCAGGACCCTGGGCCTAGCACGATGGCATCGGCGGCATAGACGGCGGTGAGCGCCTCTGGATGTGAGGGCGGGTTTTCAGGGATCAGCCGGACTGCCTGCACGGTGGCGCGGGTTTTGGCGACGGTGGCTTGCCCAGTCAAGGTCGCTACCTCATCTGGGGCCATCGGATCGAGTCCCAGCACATCAGCCTCGATCTGCAATGGCACCGCGCTCATCGGCAGCACCCGACCTCGGGTACGTAGCAACTCCCCCACCATGTCAAGACCGGCCACCGGGTCCGGGAACTGTTGCCACAGCCCCGCGATCAACAGATTCCCGATGGCGTGGCCGGCCAATGGGCCGTCACCGGTGAATCTCGATTGCAGGACGCTGGCCCAGGTCCTCCCACGCTGATCGTCGCTGCACAGGGCAGCTAAGGCCATGCGAAGATCCCCTGGCGGTAAACAGTCGAACTCCGCCCGCAAGCGGCCAGACGATCCCCCATCGTCGGCGACGGTCACCACTGCCGTCAGCCGGTCAGTTACTCGCCGCAGGGCGCTGAGGGAGGCGTAAAGGCCGTGGCCGCCGCCGAAAGCGACGACCTCGGGAAGCCGTTCGAGGCCACTCATTCCTTCCCCAAATCCCGGTGCAGCACACTTACCCCGTAGCCGTGAGCGCGTAACCGGATGGCCAGATCCTCGGTCATTGAGGTGGAACGGTGTTTGCCTCCAGTACAGCCGATGGCGACGGTGACTTGGCGTTTGCCCTCGGTGAGGTAGCCGGGGGCTGCGGTGGAGATGATCCCCAGCATCCGTTCCTGGAATTCTTGGGCGGCTGGTTGGCTGAGCACATAGTCGGCCACATCAGGGCTCAACCCAGTTTTGGGGCGCAGTTCGGGAACCCAAAATGGGTTGGGGAGGAACCGCACGTCAAAGACGATATCGGCGTCGACCGGGAGCCCGTTTTTGAAGCCGAAGGACATCAGCGCCACTGAGAGATTGTCGGTGGCGTCGCTGCCAAAATGGTTCGCGACCCGCTGGGCAAGCTGCCGGGCACTCAACCGGGAGGTATCGACGACGATATCCGCGGCGGCTCGCAGATCTGCCAACAGTCGACGTTCCCTCACAATGGCGTCGAGGAGTCGACCGTTGGATTGCAGTGGCAGCGGTCGACGATTGGATTCTTGACGCTGCACGATCACCTCGTCGGTGGCTTCAAGGAATAGCACGGTGACTTGGCAGCCACGTTGCTTCACCTCGGCCAGCGCCCCAGGGAGCTGATCGAATTCAACCCGGGAACGCACATCGACGACGACAGCCAGTCGTTGCCCAGCCTCCGGTCGGTCTACCAGCATCGGCAGCATGGCCGGCGGTAGGTTATCGACGACGTACCAGCCCAAATCTTCCATGGTGTGGGCGGCGGTGCGTCGACCCGCACCGGATAGTCCTGTGACGATGACGACCTCGGCTGGTTCACGCACTTCCACCATGGGAAAACCCTATCCCGTCGACACCCGGCGGTGGGCGAACTAGCGCTCCGCGATGCCGCGGGCAGCCAGCGCTTCTGCGGTTCGTTCGGCGTGGGATACCGCACCGAGGGTGACTGGCAGCAGCAGTGCGATGGGGTTACGTCCCACACCTCGGGCGTTGGCTGCCTGCTTGGCTTCGTCGAAAAGGCCAAGCACATAGGGGATCGAACGCAGCATCAAGGCGACCACCAATGCCAGCCGTTGCGGTTTAAGGCCAAGGAACCGCAGCGGCTGGAATGCGGTGGTCAGTCCCGCCAAAATCTCTGGAGTGGGGGTGGTTAAGGTGAGCATTCTTGCCGCAAGAATCGCTAACAGCAGGTTTCCTGGCTGTACGAAAGCGGCAATCGGGTTGAGCGTCGCCAGGTGGTACACCACCAACAGCCCCAGCAACAGCCACATCACCCAACCCAGCCGCAGCGCCCTGCGTGCAGAGATCCCCGAGGTGATCAGGCAGAGCATCACCCCCACCAGACAGGTTGCGGTCAGCCACCATGATCTGAGGATCAACGCGGGCAGGGTCACCCCCACCATGAGCAGGTATTTCAGCCCCAGGTGGAGTCGAAACAGCCAGCCATCCCCTGGTTGGTAGAAACCCAGCAGGCTGGCATGCAGGTTCATGACCTGGCTCCCATTGCAGCTTCGTAGAAGGCGATGGTTTCCGCTGGTTCCCCGTCGGCGACGATCCGTCCATCGTCGATAACGAGCACTCGATCCGCATCGGCGGCAACGCTCATATCGTGGGTGGAATAGACCACTTGTTGCGGCAGTTCCGCCAACACCTGTCGTAGCCGTAGTTTGTTGCGCAGATCAAGCAAGGTGGTGGGCTCATCAGCGACGATGATGCTGGGGTTGACTGCCAGCACACTGGTCAAGGCGACCAACTGGCGTTCTCCCCCGGACAGGTCGTAGATGCTCTGGTGGGCCAGATGTCCTAGCCCCCGCTCGTCGAGGAGTCGCTGAGCTTGGTCAGCGCGTTGTTTTCGGGGAAGATGGCCCAGGCTCAGCGTGAGATCCTCCAGCGGAGTGGACATCAGCAGTTGCGCCAACGGATCAGTGAAGATGAAACCCACCTGGGCGCGTACCTGCTTTAACTCGGTCACGCTGTCGTGGCCGGCCACCAGCACCCTTCCCGATGTAGGAGGTCGCATCCCGTTCAGCAGCCGAAGCAGGGTGGATTTTCCTGAGCCGTTGG
Organism: Arachnia sp.; assembly: GCA_041855345.1. Lineage (GTDB taxonomy): Bacteria > Actinomycetota > Actinomycetes > Propionibacteriales > Propionibacteriaceae > Arachnia. The sequence goes on from JBHAEB010000177.1 coordinate 4,426, forward strand.
CCCCGATCACCGCGATCCGTGACTGGTCCAGGGTGCAGTTCACATCTGTGAGGAGCACCTTGGGGTCGTCACCTTGCCGAATCGGATCGATGGTGACATTCACGTCGATGAGTTGGATCATCGGCGCTGCAGCAGCAGTCTCGGGAAGGCCTTGTGGACCGCGAAGGCCAAGGCGGCGGCGACGACATTCTTGATACCATCCGCGAGCCAAAAGCCCATGTCAACCTTCAATGCATCGGCCATAGACATGCCAGTGGCGGTAGCAAGCCAGCCCACTCCAAGCGGCAGGATGATCAGGTATCGGGCCGCAACCAAGGCCAGGAAAAACAGCACCGGGGTCATCGCGGACAGTCCTCGTCGCAGGATCAACACCGCCAGGAAACCGGTCAGGATGGCTGCCAGTGGGAAGGCGATCAGATACCCTCCGGTCGGACCAAGGATGACCCCAATGCCCGAGGTGCCCTTGGAGAACACCGGCATTCCGGCTATGCCGACGAGTACATACACAGCCACCGCGGCGAAACCACGCACTGGTCCCAGGCAGAGCCCCGCCAATCCCACACCGATGGTGGTGAGCACGAAGGGAACCGGCCCGATGGTGAAACCAGGCATGATGGCCAAGGCTGCGGTCAGGGCCGCAAATACTGCGACATAGGCCAGGTCGGTGGCCTGGAACTGTAGGGTGCGGTTTGCTGCGGGAGCAGACACGAGAACCTCCTGGTGCAAGATCGTTGGGGACCATTGAACACCCCAGATTGAACACTGTTCAAGTTCGGGCTGCTGCGTCGCGACCACCGGTGTGATGCGGTCAGAGACCTTCATCAGTGGCTGTAATGTTCGCCTGTGCGTTCGTTTCATGAGCTGTTGCGGGCCCCCGGTTTGGGCCGGTTGATCGCCACCCAGCTGTTGGCTCGCTCCCCCGCCGGGATGTTCTCCTTAGGGATGCTCATGCATATCGAGCACAGCCACGGCAACTACACCGCTGCCGGTGCAGTGCTGGCGGCTTTCTCCATCGGGATGGCCATCGCAGGGCCTATCGTCTCGCGGCAGCTCAGCCGCTTCGGCACCTCCCCCGTGTTGTTGGCTTGCCTGGCCTTGACCACTACCTGCCTGGTACCGATCGTGGTGACTCGGCTTCCACTGTGGCTGACCCTGGTGTTGGCCGTAGTTGGTGGCATGACCATTCCACCCATCGTCCCGACCGTAAGGACGCTCTACCCCAAGTTGGTCGAACAGCATCAGATCACCGCGCTCTTTAGTCTCGATGCTGCGATGCAAGAGATCATCTGGGTGTTGGGTCCGGTCGCGATCACCACCATGGTGGTGACCTTAGGGTCATCGACGGCGATGCTGGTGGTGATCGCGCTGCAACTGTGTGGGGTGGTGCTGTTTATCATCCAGCCCGCGGTGCGCGAGTTACGGATCCCCAAAGCATCTGCCCGGCTGGGGAAGGTGTTGGCTAATCCGTCGGTACTGTTGATGACCGGGGCGTCAATGCTGCTCATTGGCGCGTGGGCTTCCATGGAGGCCGCCGTCGTGGCGTGGTTTGGCGAGGGTTCGCTGTTGGCTGGCGTGGCCATCGCCATTAGCGCCGCAGGATCGTTCGTCGGAGGCTTGATGGTGGGCCACCGCCCGCTGGGCCGCTGGTCCCTGGCCCTGCGACTGCTCGTGGTGCTGACCGGGTTGGCTCTGGCCGTGCTGGTCTCCGGGTTTTGGGGGCTGGCTTTGGCCATGTTCGTTGCGGGGTTGGGCACCGCCCCGGCGCTGGCCGCCGTGTCCTCGGCGATAGCCGAGAGTGTGTCCTTCGCAGACACTGCTGAGGCCTATGGCTGGATCACCACCGGCCAGTTGATCGGGGCCGCAGCAGGTTCTGCCGCAGCCGGCATAGCCATAGATAATGTGGGCGGACAGGGGGGAATGCTGGTATCCATGTTCATTGGCGCGGCAGCAGTGCTGGTAGCCGCGGTATTTCGTCGCTCCCAACCAGAGATGGGTATTGCAAAAACCTAAAATCTGGACGCTTCCCGGCTTAAGCTGAATTCACACAATGCCTCAATGCGGAGGCCTAGTGTGAGGACTTCCAAAAGGGAATGTTCTTCGACATTGTCCAAGTAGCGATCGTATTGGGCTGCCTACTGGTGGGCACCCACTATGGCGGTGTCGGGCTCGGCCTGATCAGCGGCATCGGGCTGGTGTTGCTGGTATTCCTATTCGGCCTCACCCCTGGTGAGCCACCGATCGACGCGATGCTGACCATCCTGGCGGTCATCAGTTGCGACTCGGTGCTGCAAACCATAGGCGGGCTCGATGTGATGATGAAATACGCGGAACGGCTGCTACGCAAGCACCCCACCCGGGTGACGATCCTAGCCCCCTGACCACCTGGCTGCTCACCGTGCTGTGCGGCACCGGCCACGTGGTCTACACCATGTTCCCGATCATCGAAGACATCGCCCTGAGTAAGAACATCCGCCCCGAGCGCCCCATGGCCGTTTCCTCGGTCGCCGCCCAGATGGGGATCACTGCTTCTCCGGTCTTGGTGGCCGTAGTTTCGCTGTCGACGATCCTGACCAAGGATGCGGAATAACCGGGGTGGCTTTTTCCATTCCACAAATCCTGATGATCTCCATCCCCGCAAGTTTCATGGGGGTTTTGCTGGCTGCTTTGTGGAGTTTGCGGCGTGGCAAGGACCTTGACAAGGATCCCGAATTCCAAAAGCTGATCTCCAACCCCGAGAAACGGGCCTACGTTTATGGCGCGGATGAAAACGCCACCCTCCAAGACCGGATTTTCCCCAAACAGGCCTATTGGGCCGTCGCCATCTTCTTCGTGGACATCCTGGCGGTGGTTGTGCTCGGCGCCTTCGAAGCGCTGCGGCCCCACTTCCCGACCGAGGACGGCAGCTCCAAGGCCTTGTCCATGACCCTGGTGATCCAGATGATGATGCTGGTAGCGGGGGCGGTGATCATGGTGGCCTGCCGGGTCAAGATGACCGAGGTCCCCAACAGTGCCGTGTTCAAGGCGGGCATGTCCGCGATCTTCTCCGTCTTCGGGATGGCGTGGATGGCCGAAACCTTCTTCCACGCCCAACTGGACTCGTTGATGAAGGCGCTAGCGGGGATTGTGCAGGCCTATCCAATCTTCTACGCCATCACGCTGTTCCTGGTCTCCAAGCTCGTGAACAGCCAGGCGGCAGCAGTAACGGCCTTCGTTCCCATAGGGCTGAGCCTGGGTGTGGACCCGGTAACGGTGGTGAGCTTCTTCGGCGCCGCCTACGGATACTTCGTGCTGCCCACCTATCCCTCGGACCTGGCAGCCATCGGATTCGACCGCTCTGGCACCACCCGGATCTGAAAGATCATCATCAACCACTCGTTCCTGGTTCCGGGATTGATCTGCGTGATCACCTCCTGCGCCGTCGGCACCGCTTTGGCCCAACTGCTGCTGCGGTGATGCACCCTCAGGTCTCAGTGACCTCGCCAGTGGCTAGGTTGATGGCCTGCCCGCCGGTTTCGGCGACGGCGTCGTGGACCAGGGTGGCCAGTTTCGGGCCGAATCCGGGGACTGCCGCGATCTCCTCGACGGTGGCTGCACGCAGCTTCTTCAGCGAACCGAAATAGCTCAGCAGGGCCTTGCGGCGCAGTTCCCCCAGCCCAGGAACCGCATCCAGGGCGGAAGACAGCATCGACTTGGAGCGTCGGCCCCGGTGGTGGGCGATGGCGAAGCGGTGGGCCTCATCGCGGAGCCGCTGCAGCAGATACAGCCCCTCGGAGGCTCGTGGCAGGATGACCGGATATTCCTGGCCAGGCAACCACACCTCCTCCAGCCGTTTGGCCAGCCCACACAACGCGATCTCCTCGCTCAGACCCAGCTCAGCCAACACCTTGGCGGCCGCCGCCACCTGCGGTGCACCGCCGTCGACGACGATCAGCGCGGGCGCGTAGGCGAACCGGCGGGGCGCGCCCGTAGTGGGGTCGATCAGCAGTGGGCCTTCGGAGTCGTCGTCGCGTCCCCGCTCATCCAGGAGCCTGCCCAGGCGACGGCTGAGGACCTCATCCATGGCACGCAGATCGTCGGATCCTTCGAAGCTCTTGATGATGAAACGCCGGTAGTCGGCTTTTTTGGCTAGCCCATCCTCGAAGACCACCATCGATCCGACAACCTCCGTGCCTTGAGTGTGGGAGATGTCGAAGCATTCGATCCGCAGCGGCGGCTCCGCCAAGCCAAGTGCTTCGGCGATCTCGTCGAGGGCCTGGTTGCGGGTGGTCAGGTCGCTGGCGCGTTTGGCGGCTTGTTGTTGCAGGGCCAGTTCCGCGTTACGCAGCACGGTCTCCAGCAGGGTGCGTTTGTCGCCACGGACCGGAACCCTCAGATCCACCTTGCCGCCGCGCAGTTCAGCCAGCACCGCGACGAGCTCCGGCTCGGCGGGCACGGAGCTGAGGATCAGTGGGGGTGGCGGATTGTCTCGGGTGTAGAGCTGCAATAAGAACGGCTCCAATAGTTCGGCCAGGTCGGCGTCGTCGGCCCGATCAGCGATCCAGCCGCGCTCGCCAGTGATCCGGCCCGCGCGGATGTGGAAGATCTGCACCGCCACCTGCTGGCCGTCATCAGCGAAGCCCACCACGTCAGCCTGGGTGGCATCAGGTAGCACGACGGTGTTGCGCTCGCGGGCCTTCGCCAGCCCCGCCAGCTGGTCCCGAAGCACTGCGGCTCGCTCGAAGTTGAGTTCGGCGGAGGCTTGCATCATCTCGCGTTCGAGGTCGGCGACGATCCGGTCGGAGTCCCCGGACATGAATCGGCTGAATCCATCCGCGATCTCCCGATGAGCTTCGGGCCCGACGCGGCCCACACAGGGCGCCGAGCATTTCCCGATATCGCCGAGCAGACAGGCCCGACCAGAAGCCTTCGCCCGCTGGAACACGCCGTCAGTGCAGGAGCGCATCGGAAACACCCGCAGCAGGGCGTCGACGGTCTCCCGGATGGCCCATGCCTGCCCGAACGGCCCGAAATAGCGGTTGCCCCGTCGCTTGGTCCCGCGCCCAACGAACACCCTGGGGAATTCGTCGGCCCAGGTGATCGCCAGCCACGGATAGGATTTATCGTCGCGGTATTTGACGTTGAATCGCGGGTCGAACTGCTGGATCCAGGTGTATTCGAGTTGCAGCGCCTCCAGCTCGTTGGCCACCACCGTCCACTCCACCTTCGCGGCGGTCCGCACCATGGTTTGGGTGCGGAAATGCAGACTAGCGGGGTCAGCGAAATAGGAGTTCAGCCGCGAGCGCAGGTTCTTGGCCTTGCCGACATAGATGACGTTACCGAAGGCGTCGAAGAATCGGTAGACGCCTGGATCTGTGGGGATGCTGCCCGGCCGAGGCCGGTAGCTGGCCGGGTCAGCCATCGCCTCAGCGCTTCAGCCGTCGGTGCTTGGACGCATGTGGGCGGGCGGCCTCGGCGCCCAGCCGCTCCACCTTGTTGACCTCGTAGTCGGCGAAGTTGCCTTCGAACCAGAACCAGCGCGGAGTCCCGTCTTCATCCTCGCCCTCCCAGGCGAGCATGTGGGTGGCGACGCGGTCCAGGAACCAGCGGTCGTGGGAGATCACCACGGCGCAGCCCGGGAATTCGAGCAGCGCGTCCTCCAGGCTGGAAAGGGTCTCCACGTCGAGGTCGTTGGTGGGTTCGTCAAGCAGCAGCACGTTACCGCCCTGCTTCAGCGTCAATGCCAGGTTGAGCCGGTTGCGTTCACCGCCGGAGAGCACCCCGGCCTTCTTCTGCTGGTCGGGACCCTTGAAGCCGAAACTGGCGACATAGGCGCGTGAGGGCATCTCGAAGTTAGCGACCTTGATGTGGTCGAGCCCATCGGAGACGACCTGCCACACGTTGTCCTCAGCGTTGATCCCGGAGCGATTCTGGTCCACGTAGCTGAAGGTGACGGTCTCGCCGATCTTCACCTCACCGGCGTCGACGGGTTCCAGGCCGGTGATGGTCTTGAACAGCGTGGTCTTGCCCACCCCATTGGGGCCAATGATGCCGACAATGCCCGCGCGCGGCAGCGAGAAGGACAGGTCCTTGATCAGCACCCGGTCGCCGAAGCCCTTGGTCAAGTTCTTGACCTCAAGCACCACCGAGCCCAGCCGCGGACCCGGCGGGATGTTGATCTCGGCGGTGTCGATCTTGCGATTGCGCTCGGCCTCGGCAGCGAGCTCCTCGTAGCGCTGCAAACGGGCCTTGTTCTTGGCCTGGCGCGCCTTCGGAGAGGAGCGCACCCATTCGAGTTCCTTCTCCAGGATCTTGGCGCGCTTGGCGTCCTTCTTGCCCTCAATCTGGAGGCGCTGCCGCTTGGTCTCCAGGTAGGTGGAGTAGTTGCCCTCGTAGGGGTGCAATTTGCCGCGGTCGACCTCGCAGATCCATTCGGCGACGTTGTCGAGGAAGTACCGGTCGTGGGTGACGGCCAGCACAGCCCCTGGGTAGGTCTTGAGGTGGCCCTCCAGCCAGTTGACGGATTCGGCGTCGAGGTGGTTGGTGGGTTCGTCGAGGAGCAGCAGGTCGGGTTGCTGGAGCAGCAGCTTGCATAGCGCGACGCGGCGACGCTCACCGCCGGAGAGGATGTCGACGATCGTATCCGGGGGCGGACATTGGAGGGCGTCCATGGCCTGTTCCAGTTGGGCGTCGATGTCCCAGGCGTTGTGGGCGTCCAGGTAGGCCTGCAAGTCCCCCATCTCGGCCATGAGTGCGTCGAAATCCGCGTCAGGCTCGGCCATCTCCATGCCGATCTCCTCGAAGCGCTTCATCTTCGTTTTGATCTCGGCGACGGCCTCTTCAACGTTTTCCTGGACGGTTTTTCCCTCGGTCAGTGGGGGTTCTTGGAGCAGGATGCCGACGGTGGCACCCTTGGCTAGGTTCGCCTCGCCGTTGTTGGGCTGTTCTAGCCCAGCCATCACCTTCAGCAGCGTGGACTTCCCGGCACCGTTGGGCCCCACCACACCGATCTTGGCGCCGGGGAAGAACGCCAACGTGACGTCGTCGAGGATCAGCTTCTCGCCCGCGGTCTTGCGGACCTTCTGCATCGTGTAGATGAACTCTGCCATGGCATCCCTTCAATTCTGGACCGCACGCCAGTATGCCAGTTACGGCCAGTCTCTGAGTTTCCCGATGAGCTGGCGTGCCTCGGTTAGGTGTCGGTGTTCAGCACTGAGTGGCGCTAGCACGTGGCGTCGTCCCACTGCTGCCACGGCTCGACCAAGAACCCGGCGGGCGTGGGCCGCGGCTTGTCGGGATCGCCAGTCGACAAAGAGTCGGGCAGCTATCGTCGTCGCAACGGCCCCAAGACCTATACCTAGCAGCATTGCCAGAATGAAGGATGCGCCGACAGCACCTGCCAGCAGGTCGAGGATCCACCAACCCAGACCCAGTAGCGCCGAAGCCAACAGCAGCCACTGACAGATACGTATTAGCTGATAAATCCAACTGTCACTGCGGGCATCGACGGTGGTGGCCATCGCCTGATCGAGGTCGGCGCGCAGCCCCGGCCGCTCGGCCAGGAGGCCTTCAGTCATCGCCTGGCGCCACCCGGGGCCTAGCCCGGCAGCGGCTTGGTCAGCCAGTTGACTGAGGACCAGATCGGGCTGGGTTCCCTCCAGCGTCGGGGAATCAGGCAGGTCCTCGGGCTGCGGGGAGGTGTCCTTGGGGCGGCGACTCAGCAGGGGCCACCTCGTCGCTAGGGCGCCGTGGTGGGCGATGACACGACCTACGATGTCGGCGGCACCGGCCACATCCGCGATGGCTTCCAGAGTGGTTTGGATGGCCTCGGCTGTGGGTAGTGGGGGTGGTGCTGGGCAGTGGGTCTGGAACTCATCGACGAGGGCGCGCAGCTGACTGGCAGATCGAGATCGTGCGGCAGCTTTGCGGGCCGCAGCATCAGCGAGATGGCTGCGTAATTCATCTATTCCTTGCCCTGTGGTCGAGCTGATCGCGGTGACTGGGATCCCTGGGAGTCCGTCTGTAGCCAGGAGCAGATACAGATGGTTCAGACGCTCGGTTAGCTCCGTCGCTGACAGCCTGTCTACCTGGTTGAGAACCACCGACGTCACCTCGCGGTGGGCGGCTAGCGGCCGCAAATGATCGCGGTGGATGATCAGATCCGCATAACGGTGTGGATCCAGCACCCACACCAGCTGATCGATCAGCGGCAAGACCTGGTCCAGCTCCGCAGAGTCGTGAGCGACCAGGTCGATGAGGATGACGTTCTCTAGGCCTGGTGCGGGGGCGGGGATCTCTCGGTGCTGTTCTACTCCGAGCATGGTGAGTAGCTCCGGTTCGGCAGCACCAAAGGACACAGCCATGGACCCGGCTGTGCTGTGGGGATTGGCAGTTGTGGGTTGGTCTCCAGCTAAGGCAGCCAACAACGACGACCTGCCAGCTCCAGAAGTACCGGCCAGGGCAACCACAGTCGTCGGTGTGAGCCACAGCCGAGGGGCAGCGTGTCGTCGCAGTTGTGAGGCCCGCTCGGTGAGGTCGGCAGGAACTCGCCCTCGGGTCACAGCGGTGAGCCTGGCGAGAGTCTCTAACGCGGTACCTCCCTGCGGTTCGGTCATTGTCGTCGCGGCGGGATGATGCTCAAGCCTGCAGTGTCGGTCAGGGCGTGTGGGCGCAATTCCTCAATGAGGTGGATCAATTCGTGGATCCGGTGGTCGGCGCCGGGACCGACGGTCCCACGGCTGACCTGCTCTTGGGTGTGGGCAAGTTCAGTGATCAGCCTCATAAACCGGGCGGTTCGCCACCACAGCTTTGGGCCTCGACACAACCCAGCCAAATGCAATTTGATGCGCTTAAACGGGCTGGAGAATACGATGACGTCGCGATCCTCTAACCAGCCACTGCGCCTGAAATCGATCAGCCTCTCCCTGATCAGCTGTGCATGGCTGAAGATGCTAATCACAAGCCACAGCGCCAGCACAATAACTAAGCCCAACACGATGTAGTACTGGGGCATGGAAGCCTCGGGGGGGTTCAAGCTGGCGACGGCGTTGAACAACATGTGTCCGCCAGCAGCCAGGAGGAACCCAGCCAGTGGCGCAGTCACCCTCACCCATTTGCTGCGTGCTCCAAGCGCCACCGCCAATCCCAGCCCGGTCATCGTCGTGAACAGGGGATGCCCAAACGAGGTGTAGACACCACGCAGTAAGACGATTTCCTCGATGGCTTTGGCGGGGTCAGCCACCTCGATGCTGTTGGTAGCGAAAACCACGACCCGGGCGTAGTAGATGATGTTTTCGGTGAAGGCGAATCCGACAGCGGACAACCCGGCCATGGAGACGACGCTGAACCGTCCAATGAACCGATTTCGGTACAGGATCAGCAGCAGGAACAACACCGTCGCCTTGCTGGCCTCCTCCACAAAGGGGGCGATGAAGATTGCTGGCCGCACTCCAGCGTCGGGATCGGCGCCGGTGGTGTTCATCATCTCTCCTGCCCAGGTGTTGATGATGAGGCTGATCCATACGGAAGCGCAGGCCCCCCAGCCAAAGACCAACAGCCAGATCAGGGGATTTTGGGCGCGAAACCGGTCAAGCCATACGAACAGCACGCTATAGAACAATGCGGTCCACATCGCCCAATAGGCCGATGTGCGTAGCGCGTCGTCATTGAGACCCATCGCCACCGTCCCATCGGGCAACTCCTTGTCGGGGTTGACCGAGGCGTACACATCTGCCAGCCCGAAGACATAGAAGGAAATCAGGACGATGGTCAACCAGAACAGGGGGCTACGCAGTATCCGCTGCCACCAGGGTCGGCGGGTAGCGGGGGGCAGTCCTGACAGCCAACGCTGCCGATCCAATACCTGAGTCATGATGGCACCAGGGTACTTGGCGCCCCAGGCAGGACTCGAACCTGCGCACGACAGATTAGAAGGCTGTTGCTCTATCCACTGAGCTACTGGGGCATGCTTGGCGTGATTCTACGCA
>JBHAEB010000178.1:0-5883 GCA_041855345.1 Arachnia sp.
CTCACCGCGTGGGAGAACGTACAGGTGGCGGCGGACATCTCCGAGAATCCCTTCGGTGTCGCGGAACTCTTCGACGAGCTGGGCATCGCGGATCTGAGCAGGCGCTTTCCCAAGGAATTATCGGGCGGGCAGCAGCAGCGCATCGCTATCGCACGTGCGATCGTCAAGAGGCCAACGTTGCTGCTGTGTGACGAGTTGACTGGTGCCCTCGACTCGAAATCGGCCCAGGTGGTTCTCGACCTGGTGGGGAAGATCAACAAGGACTTCGGGGTCACGACGGTGATCGTCACGCACAATGAGGAGATCGCCCACATGGCCGATCGTGTGGTCACCCTGCATGACGGCCAGATCATTCCCAACCATCAGGCAAGGGGCTGACGTGAAGACCGGGCTGGCCGATGCGGTGGGGGGATGAGCGTGGTCCTGAACCGGCGTGTCGTCCGGAACCTGGCGGCGATGGCCTCCTTCCACATCGTTGCGGGGGTGTTGACCGCGCTCGTTGTCGCTTTCGCGCTGGCAACGCTGACCACCAGCGCGACTCTCAACCGGGTGGTGCCTGACTTCCTATCGGCCAACGCGGTGGAGGATGCTTCCTTCACCACCGTCCGTCCTCTCGCCCCGGCAGATGTGGACGACCTCAAGGAAGAGTTCGGCGTTGCGCTTGCCGCCCAGGAGTCTTTGGATGTGAGGATTGGTCATCGCACCCTCAGACTCTTGGACGACCAGGACGAGGTGAATGTCTTCGCTGTGAGTGCGGGACGCGCGCCAACGGCGAACCGAGAGATCGCGCTGTCACAGCGTTTCGCGGAGGCGAACGGATACGCCATCGGGGATCGACTCGACATTGGCGGGGTCGAGTTGACGGTGGTGGGGACGGGGGTGCGTCCCGACTATCTCTACCCGCTGCGTGACCTGTCGGATGCCTACCCGAATTTTGAGGAGTTCGGGACCGCGATCACCACTGCCCAGACCCTGAGCGAGTTCGGCGCGCCGAGTGTTCACTATGTGGTTCGCTCCGCGGAGGGGGTGAGCCTGGACTTCAGGCGGCAGGTCGATGAGCGTTTCGGGATGCTCGAATACCAACCGGCTTCTGCCAATCAACGCATCGAATTTGGCCAGCAAAGCGGGCAGAGCCTTCAGCGGATCACCACTGGTTTCACGCCTCTCGTCGCGGCGTTGGTGCTGATGATCATGGCGCTGGTGTTGGGTAGGAAGGTCCGTGCGGAGCAGCAGCAGATCGGTGCCCTCACCGCGTTGGGGTACCGGAAGAGGGAACTGACTGGCCACTATGTGTGGTTTGCGGTCCTGCCGGGGGTGGTTGGTACGGTGCTCGGGCTGCTGCTCGGGTGGTCTCTGCTGGAGACGGTGTGCGCCGTCTATTTCGCCGATCTCGACGCTATCGGCTACGACATTCGTGTGGCGCCCGGGCTGGTCGTGGCATGTTGCGTGGCTCCGGTCGTCTCCTATGGGCTGGTCGCCGTCGGCACTCTTTCGCGCTTGTTGCGCCGCCCCACCGTCGAGTTGCTTCGCCGGGCTGCGGAGGGGCGCCGCCCTGTTCGGCTGGGTGGGGCCTCTCCCAAGTGGAGGAGAAACCTGAAGTGGCGTTCCATCGTCGGGCACCCCGGCCGTTCGGTCGTCGTCGTGTCGGCCGTGATCGTGGCCGGTCTGTGTGTGCTGTTTGGAATGGCACTCAGAGACTCCGTGTCCTCGCTGGTGGCGGAGAGCGCCCGAGACATTCGCTACGAGTACACCTATGCGTTGACCCGGCCGGTGACTGAGGTGCCCGATGACGCGGAGGGAGTTTTGGCGCTCGGATTCGAGACGACCGATGGGGACTCCCAGTTCCAGGTGTGGGGGCTGGACGCTGATTCGCGATTCGTCGACCCAGGGACGGCCGAGGCAACGTCCAAGGACTCCGAGGGGTATTACGTCACTACCGCCATGGCGGGGGTGCTCGACATTTCTCCCGGCGACGAGTTGCCGATGCGCAGGGTGACCACCCTGGAGGAGGACACCGTTAAGGTGGCCGGGCTGGTCGACGATGACGTGACCATGGCGGTCTATACCGGCCGTGATTCCTTGGGCGAGTTGACCGGTATTGACTCCACCTACAGCACGATCCTGCTTAGTGAAAAGGAACTCGATCTCGGCGATGGTGTGGTGGCCAGTTCGTTGTCGCGCGAACAGACTCGAGATGCGTTGTCCCAGGTGCTTGACCTGTTCCAGGTGGCGGCGGTGATCATCATCGCCTTCGGGTTCCTACTTGGCGTCCTGCTGGTCTACGTGATCACCGACATGCTCGTTGAGGATCAAGCCTCGATGATTTCCTTGTTCAAGGTGCTCGGTTATACGCAGCGTGAGATCGACGGTTTCGTGCTTGGTACCAACCATGTGCTGGTGGTAGGTGGTTTCCTGGCGTCTCTGCCGCTCACTTTGGCTGCTTGCACGGCTGTGTTCGCGGGTACCGGCGACTCGATCGGTGTCGCCCTGCCCGTCGTCCTGGACTGGCGCAGCGCGGCCGGTGGGGCGGTGATCGTGTTTGCCTCGTACGCGGTGTCGCTGTTGCTGCTTCGCCGCAAGACGATGCGGATTGACATGGTGGAGAGCCTCAAGGACAACCGCGAGTGAGCCGAGGGCCGCTCGTCTGGAATGAAAGGATGAACACACAATGAACACGAGGCATGTGGAGCAGCCTGTAACAGAGGATGATACTTTCCCCCTCTTGCCTGCGCAGGAGCATTACATCAAAATAGAAGATTCCTTAGCAGAATCTGGGCACGGAACAATCCTCAATATTTCGGTCGCTTGGCATCTGCGCGAGGCGCTCGAGCCCGAACGCTTGCGCAGGGCTATCGAGGATGTTTGCAATGCCAATGACGCCACGCGGCTCGTGCTGGTTCGTGACGGAGATAGCATACGACAGCGTGTGCTGCAAGCCATCCGTATCGATCTCCCGGTCTTCCAGCCGCAGGGGAAGACCCCTGCAGAGAGAATAGCCTCAGGCCTTGCTTATGCGGCGGATCTACACCGACAGCCCTTCGACTTTCAATCGATGCCGTCGCTTAGATTTGGACTCATTCCCGTGGATTCAAACGAATGCCTTCTCGTAGCGGTTTGCCACCATTGGGTGGCGGATGCCTTCACGGGGCAGTTGATGCTAGACGATATCCTTAGGGCCTACGATGAGGGAGTTGTAGAGTCGGGTAGACCATCATTCAGGAGCTTTGTCCTTGAGGAGTTTGCCTTCAAAACATCGCCCGCAGGTCGGGAGCAGATTCGTTATTGGGAAGAGCTGGCGGAGGGGTATCGGACGGTTGACTCTATGGTGACCAGCCGAGGCCGAGGTCAATGTTTAGAAGATTGTTACTGGACTTGGAATCGTGTTCGGTTAGAGAAGGTCGCGCGACGTTGTGGTGTGAGTCCATTTTTTGTCCTCCTGGCCGCATATCATGTCGGCATCTCTGTCGCTTCGGGTAGGGATGACGTTTGCGTCTACTTTGCTTTCATAGGGCGCAATCGTCGTTACGCGAAAACTTATGGCCTACTCAGTCGCAGTCTTCCGCATAGGATGGTACTGGGGTCCCTCGAGACTGTCATCCAGCTAGTGGATAGGGTGCGTATATCGGCTTCGGAGGCTATTCGAAATCAAGCGATGGGTAGGTATTCTAGCGTTCCTATCCAATTCTTGCTGTCGTTTATCGACGACGTTTCGGGTAGCGCTACTGTTCGGGGTAGGGTCACTGTGGAAACGATTCCTCTAGCGGTCGAGCGAGTGCCTGCACTCGTGTTCGGCCCCCGTGATGACGGTAAGGTAATTAGTGCGGGGTTGGCTGGTCATCCTGAGATGTTTAGCGGTGAGTTCATCGCGCGCGTTCGTGCGGGTATGGATATCTTCCTCGGTGCTCTTGAAGAGGGCCGCGAGATGACAGTAGAGGAGATTGCTCACACGCTTCGAAGGGCTGAGGAGAATCGTGAGACCACCCGTTAAAGGTGTCTGTCAAGTGTGGCAGGCCAGGGTGGACATATGTGATCCGGCAGCGGATCTTCCTGCTGAGGACGCGGCTCACGTTGCATCCATGATGACGGAACGAGCTAAACGCGAGGCGTATGCTTCTCGTTGGATCACCAGGTGCGTGCTTGCCTTCTATCTCGGATGTCCGCCCTTGGCTGTCAGGATCGAACGTGGAAGTTTGAGTAGCCAGCTCGGTGTCTCGATGCGACCGGTTCTGGCCGGTGGCCTGTTGGACTTCAATGTGACTAATTCATCAGAGCGTGTGCTGGTGGCGGTGGTGGGGTATGGGCGGATCGGAGTAGATTCGGAACCTCGAAAGCGCGCCTGCGGATTTGAAGACATGGCGCCTCATATTTGTACGGCGCAGGAGCTGATAAGGCTTTCTATGATGGCTCCCGCTGCTAGAGGGACAGCGCTGCTGCGTCTATTCTGTCGCAAGGAGGCGGTGCTGAAGCTCGCCGGGCACGGTCTATTTATAGATCCCACTTTACTCGATGTCTCGGGGAGCTTGGCGGTGATGAGTATTCCGATTGATGGCTGGCCCGGTGAGCCAATCCACATCCGGGACCTCGGTCATGATATTTTTGGGGCGCTCGCTTCGACGCATAAACTACATGCAGTTGAAATGCTTGATGCGGAATGTCTTGTGCGTGACTTCGGGGACGGTAGATCGGCGGGTTCAAGGCCCTCGAGGTGACCTAGAAATGGGAGTTGGGTAGCCTCTTGCATCCTAGGTGCAATGGACTCTTGGGGTTCGGATACAGCACGGTCGCTGTGGGTGGCCACCGTGGACTCGATACCGGCTCTTCACAGAAGAGAGTGGATGAGGGGTTTGAATCCGCCTGCGTCGAGTAGGGATCTGGCGATGTAGTGGTTTCGGAAGCCGCGGGCGGTGCCGCGGAGGTGTTCCAGGAGCCCGTTGATGGCTTCAGTCGGGCCGTTCGATGTGCGCGGGTGGTCGAAGAACGCGAGGATGTCGTCGCGTCGGTGATGCATCGTTCGACCGAGGGTGCGGAGTTCTTCCAACCCCGTGGGTACTCCTTGGGTGATGGTGTCGATGGTGCCGACCATGATTTTCTTCCCTTCCGCTGGCGGGCGTGCCCGGTAAGCGTCGATGATGTCTTGGTACACGCACCACGTGACCTCGAACGCGACGTGTTGTTCATCGGCGAAGACTTTCGTGAGACGATGCTGTTGGTTCTCGGTGAGGAGGCTGGCCCGTGTTCTCGCGACACGGCGGATGCCATAGAGCGGATCACCTAAACGGCCCCGATGCCCCAGGGTTTCTTGTTGGATGCGTTGCCGGCAACGGTCGAGTTTCTCTCCAGCGAGCGCGACGACATGGAACGGATCCATGACCGTGGTGACGTGCTCGATCGCCTCGCTAGCGGCAGTCTTGTAGCCGGTGAAGCCGTCCATCGCGACAATCTCCACCCCCACGCGAAATGCCTGTGGCTGGGCTTCGAGCCATGATTTGAACACGCGTTTCGAGCGTCCCTCAACCACCGCCAACAGCCTCGACGGGCCAGTATTTGTCCTTGTCGGAGTCAGATCAATGATGACGGTGACGTATTTGTCGCCGTGCCGGGTGTGTCGCCACACATGCTCATCGACACCGATCGTGATCGATCGGCTCTCAGTTGCCCACGTCGCAGCCAACCTCGGTGTTGCATGGAATACGTGCTGGGACGCGATCCTCGCCGCAGCTACGACACTGTTGCCCGAGAGCCATGAGCGGCTTGCGGGGGTGAGCACGATCGATTTCAACGCGAGGAACACGGCATCCCGAGAGAGTTTCCCTCTACCGGGCGCCGCCGCTTGAATGTCATGACGCCAGAAGCGTCCGCATGGCTGACACCTGTATCTGGGCA
>JBHAEB010000179.1:0-6426 GCA_041855345.1 Arachnia sp.
AACCAGCCATCCTCCCAGGTCTGGGTGGCGGCAGCGGTGGTGTTGCCGACGGGGCGCCCGACAGCTGCATACTTCTCATAGGCGCGAGCCAAATAGGTTTTGACCGTGCTCAACGAGATAGGCGGCACGAATTGGCGACCGATGGCCTTAATCGGGACTCCCTCGGAGGCCAGCCGGAGGCATCGCAGTTCATGGGCAGACAGCGCCGGCAGCTCAGCGGCATCCTCAATGAGGGTGGCTGCCATCGCGGAGGAGCTGGACCAGCCAGTCTCGGAAATCTCCTTGAGGGTCTCCATGTGTTTGTCGGGGGATTCGTCCTTTAACGCCAACCCACGGGCCCCAGCGCGCATCGCCAGGCTGATCGGGACTCGTCGGTGATCAGCGGTGAAGGCTAGGCAGGAGATACCAGCCTCACTGAGCACTCGGATGGTCTCGTGACCAGCCAACTGGCCGTGCAGCATCAGGTCCACCATCGCCACATCGGGGTGGTTTTCTAAGCACCAGGCCTCGAATTCCTTGGGGTCGGTACTGGTGTGCAGCACCTCCAATTCTGGGAAATCCCGGCCGAATGCCGCTACGGCGCGACAAATGAACTCGTGGTCGTCGAGGACCGCAACTCGGATGCTCATGGTCCTTGCACCTCTAACAACTGAACTGGGTGAAATCGGGATCTGTCAGCAAGATTCTGGCACCTGGAAGGCGTTGTTGTCTCGCTGGCGTTAATCCTGGTTCGGCGACGGTGACGACCAACTGGGTTCCGCGTCGGGTGATGGTCAGTTGCTGACCGGGGACTGCGGGGTCGAGTTGAATCAGGGCAGTGGCCAGCCGGTTGGCCTCATCCATCTCGACGGTTTCGATGTCGAGCATGCATTGCCAGCCGGAACGACGCAGCTGGTCAAGGGCGGTGGCCAGGGCGGTGCCATCGGGCCATAGCCGCAGCGCATCGCGGAGTCGATGCTCCACGTGCCGGGCCTCGACGCGGACCGCGGGGTCGCTGGGGTGGACTGCCCCGGTGTAGAGACCGGTGAATAGCGGGCCGCAGATTCGGTCGAGGGCCTGCACCCAGGCTCGCTGCTCGGCGGCATGTTCGTCGCGAATCTCTTGATGCATGGTTTCATCGGCGCGTTGCTCAGCGTCGCGGACTAGGAGCTGAGCCACCCGAGAGACGGCCACGGCCACGGAGACGGTGACGAGTCCCGAGATGCCCAGGGCGACCACAGAGCCGGTGACGGCGCCGCTGGGGATCTGACCGAATAGTCCCAGCGGACCTGCGATGGCTACCGCGAGTCCTGGCGAGACGATGAGCAGGGCTTCACCCCACCTGCGGCCAGGAATGGTGAGCAGCATCAGGGCTTGGGCCAAGCCGATAGTCCATAGCGGGAACCCCTGAACCCCACTGGGATTGAGCCAGGCGAAGTTCGCCACCAGCAATGCCACCCCCCACAGATTCGCCAGGGTGGCTTCATAGCGGTACAGGCCGCGTCGTGCCAGGGCGCGGCTGGTGAGTGCGATAACAGCCGCTGTTGCCAGGTAGAGGCCCCAGGCGATGGCCGGGTTGGGGCCGGCTAGCCCTAGGAGCAGCAGCAAAGCGGTGCCGACGAGGGCCGGGATCCCCATGAGGGAGAGCCAGCGTCGCCCAGAGGGGCCGATGCGGGTGGCGTGGGGGATCGGTTCCCAGGTCAAGGTGACGGCGGTGCCACCGACGATGTCGGATTCGATGAGGGCCTCGCCGCCGATCTCGGCCATGCGGCCGTGAATGCCTTCCCGGATACCCATGCGGGCCCGCGGCACCGACGCCGGGTCGAAACCCGGGCCCCAGTCGGTGATGGTGACGGTGGCGCCTTGGCTGGAGGTGACAGCCGAGACATTGGCGGTGCCGCCGGGAACGTGGCGGGCGACATTACGCACCGCCTCGCGGGTTGCGTCGGCGAGATGACGGGTGACCTTGGCTGGCAGCGATGCCTTGTCGTCGACGTACAGGTTGACTGGACAGCCCACCCCCGCAATGGCCTGCTCCAGGGCCAGATGGAGGGGGGAGGTTTCCAGATCGGTGGTGCCCAAGCCGCGTCGCGATTCATCGCCAAGGCGACGCACATCCTCGGGGGTGATCTCGCCGCGTCCACCAGCGACCTGCTGGAACAGATGCAGCAAGGTGTCGTGGACGAGCCGGATCTGTTCCTTTCGGATACTCTCCAACACCCGGGCGCGATGTTCGGCGCTGCGACGGCGGGCCTCGTCGGCTAGGGTGCGTTCCACGTCGTCAATCTCATCGATGAGGGCCTTGTAGGCCAGGGCGATTGCGCAGACGGAGATCGCGGCTAGGAGGACTACACCGGCGATCGTGGTGACCTTGTGGTTGGGGGAGAGCAGGTCGTAGACGATGGCGACGAGTTGGGCAAGCACAGTGAAGCCCGCACCCCACCCGATGAGGGTACGCGTCGTTGTGGCTGGCTTCACAGGTCGCATTGGGCGAAATATTGCCACGGCTTGGCTGATCGGTGCAGGCGGGTTGGCAATCCACGAGCAGTTGATGGGATTTTTCCTGCTCTGACAGTAACGGCGGGGTAGCCTTGGGCCATGGAGAGCATTCGCTGGGGAATCATCGGGGCGGGCGCCATCGCGGATATCGTCGCTGGCGATTTCATCCACGTGCCGCGTGCTGAACTGGTGGCGGTGGCGGCCCGCGATCTGGATCGGGCGCAGGCTCTGGCTGCCAAGCATCGGATTCCCCGCGCCTACGGCAGCTACCGGGACCTAGTGGAGGCTCAAGACATCGACGTCGTCTACATCGCCACCACCCATCCGCAGCATCGCGATGTCGCCTTAGCTGCGATCGCCGCGGGTAAGGCGGTGCTTGTGGAAAAGGCATTCACCGCCACCTTGGCCGGTGCCCAGCAGGTGGTTGCGGCGGCATCGCGGGCCCAGGTATTTGCCATGGAGGCGATGTGGACTCGGTTCCTGCCTGCGGTGGCGGCTGCCCGTGAGGTCGTGGCCTGGGGGCGGATCGGTGAGGTGCTCGGGGTGCAGGGGGATTTGTGCGCCCATCGGCCCTATGATCCGACGAATCGGCTGTGGAATCCCGCGACCGGTGGCGGGGCGATCCTGGACCTGGGGGTCTATGTTGTTTCCTTCGCTCAGGCCTTCCTCGGTGTGGCTCGCGAGATTCACTGTGTGGGGCGGCTGGCACCCAACGGGGTTGAGGCGGGGACGTCAATGACCCTGTCCTATGTGGGGGGTGGCTCGGCGGCACTGACCTGCGGTTTTGATCTTCACGGCCCGGGCCGGATGGCCATTTACGGCACTAAGGGGTGGATCGAGGTGGAGCCACGATTCCACCACCCCACCACGATCACGATCCACCGCTCCGGGGTGCTGCCGCGCATCATCGAGGCGAAACCCCTGGGCCGGGGATATGCCCATGAATTGATTGAGGTCAGCGACTGCCTACTAGCTGGGCGCACCGAATCCTCGACGATGCCGTTATCGGACACCCTCGAAGTGATGCGGGTTTTAGAGGAATGCCTGACCCAACTGGGCCGTCCGCAACAAGAAGCGACGGTGGCGATCTAGATCCAAGGACGACCTATAGCGAGGCAGCCATCCGGGTGATGGCCTCGGAGATGATCGCCTTGGAGGTGGCCAGGTTGATCCGGATGTACTGGGTGGCGGCTGGGTCGAAGTGGACGCCTTGGCCGAAACGCACCCGAGCTAGCTGATGGAAGTGGCTGCCGGGATCTGCCAGCCCAAGGGGGGAACAGTCCAACCAGCCCAGGTAGGTGCCCTGCGGGGGCTGCCAGTTCAGTTGCGGCAGGGCGCGAGCTAATTCGTCGCCAAAATGCTGCTTGTTTTCTTCGATCTCGGCGACGGTCTGCGCCAGCCAATCGCGACCTCGGGTCAGTGCCGTCGCATGGGCTACACAGCCCAGATAGCTGGCTGACTCGTGCACATAGTCGCCGAGCCGGTTGGGTATCTCGCGGGCCTCGGCGCCGGGAATGATCAACCCGGCCTTCATGCCGGCCAAGTTCCAGCTCTTCGAAGCAGAGGTCACGATAAGGGCGCGCTCGCCGCCGGGGACCTGGGTGATCGGGGTATGTGCATCCCCGGACAGCGGGGCGTGGATCTCGTCGGAGATCACGACGACGCCGTAGCGGTTGGCCAGTTCCATCACGGCGGTGAGTTCAGCGGCGGTGTGGACCGCGCCGCCCGGATTGTGGGGGGAGCACAGCAGATAGGCGGCGGGGCGGTCGCGCTCGAAGACTGTCGCCAAGCCGTCGAGATCGAGCCTGCCGTTAACCATCGGCACATCGACCGGGCGACGCCCGGTGGTGTGGCAGATGGCCCTAAACGGCGGGTAGATGGGGGAGTTGATGACCACCGCGTCGCCCGGCTTCGATACCACCAGCACGAGTTCCCGCATGCCGGTGACGACATCCCCGGCCAGCGAGATCGTCGCGGGGTCGAGGTCCCAGCTCCAAACATCGCGGGCGTAATCGGCGAAGGCATTCTGGTAGTCGGGGAGTTCGGAGTAGCCGGTATCTCCGTCGGCGATCATCCGCGACAGCACCTCGACGACGGCAGGCACTGGCCTGGCATCCATCTCCGCCACGAACATCGGGATCACATCGGGTTCGAATCGAGCCCACTTGATGCTGCGACGTTGGCGAAGCTGATCGAGATCGAGATCGAAGATAGCCATGAGCCTTAGCCTAACTGCCCGGCGGTATCCCGAGACCGCAACCACCGTCCTTCCCCGGAGGTCGCAGGTTCATCCCACCAAGGAGCGTTTACGATTCAGGCCGACGATGATCACGAACCCAGTGAGGATGACGCCAGCAAGGGTCGTGAGTGAATAGAACAGGGCGTGCTCCTGTAGCCCTCGCAGGATCTTCATCATCCAGTTATCAGGGGCGCTGGGGCTCAGCGCAAAGGCGTAGGCATTGAGCAGCAGGATCAGCAGGGGGAACGGGATCCAGATCGCTTTCTGCGAACCAGCCCAGGTCGCGACCCAGACCAGAATCATGGCGAATACCAACTGGATCACTATTCCCACCCCAATTTCCCCCCCAGCTTATAAGCCCGAGTTCCCATGATGGGACAAGGAGACGTGTAGCGAGATAGCCGCCATTCAAGGTGAGGGAGTTCAGCAATACGTAGCCCCACATGAACAGGATCTTCGAGCCAAATATCTCAGTCGTACTGAGCGGCAGACTCTTAAGAAATGTGAGACTGCCCACGCTATCTTCAGAAGCCAATAGCCGGTATCCGATCATAAAGGTTCCGATGGCAGTGATTCCTTGTAAGAAACCTCCCGATAGCGATCTCATTGCCGGAGGGAACTGCGCCGCGAAGGTGAGGAATGATCCCATCTCCAGCGCCCGTAGGATCACAATGGCCCAGAAATGAAGCCACAGATCCTTGCGAAGCAGGAGAGCTACACGAGTGATGCCATTCATGTCAACCAACCTCCGTCATGCGAGTCTTGAGTCGCGCGGTTTCTGCCGGGTCATTCGAAGAAAGATCGAATGTGTCGGCGATGCAACCTTCCTCTAAGGCAACCACCGCATGGCAATTGGCGACGACGCTATCAAAGTTGTGCAATGACAGGAACACTCCAGTTCCACCATCAACCGCCCGATGAACCTCCTTCCAGAACCACTGCGCCGATGCGAGATCCAGACCCGAAGTAGGCTCGTCTAATACCATGAAAGGTCGACGAGCAGCCAGAGCTATAATGATAGCCAGTTTGGTCTTCATTCCCTTCGACAATGCCTTAACCTTCCGATCCCCTGGCAGACGCAACGTTGTCAACATGGAGGACATCAATGCATGATCCCATGAATCGCGATGGAAGGATGCGGCGAAACGAAGTGCCTGATCTACCGACATCTGTCCGTAGACGTAGTTTGAATCGGAGACGAAAACGACATTGCGCTTGAACTCGACCTCCTCTTTGCGATTGTCCTTACCCCCAGCCGTTACCGCGCCAGCCGTCGGGCGCAGTAATCCAGAAAGCAGGTTATACAGCGTTGTTTTACCAGACCCGTTGTGTCCAACTAAACCTATTACCTGTCCCTGCGAAACCGTGATGTCGACGGGGCCAAGATGAAAACTACCGCGATCTACTTCCAGCCCACTCATCTTGAGTTCTTCGGTTGTTGGAGTTAACACGTCGATGCTTTCTCTTCGACCGGCTTGTCGTCGGTAGTGGATATGTTGAGTTGCTTCACCTTCATAGGGTGAGGAGTTGTGCGTAACGACCAGTGCTATTCCCCGCCTTAGCAGTCACCGCGCGATTCGGCGTCGTCAACGCTCGATGCGTCACACCAACTCCCTTTCCGGCGCGCAGCGTTGCTACGGCCTAGAACACGCCATTGGTTCTTCTCGGCTCGATCCAGGGGCCCTTTCCCCAAGATGCTCCTGAATCCT
>JBHAEB010000180.1:0-2850 GCA_041855345.1 Arachnia sp.
CTGAACACCTGGATCGCACAGGCCGAAGGCCAGCTCGGGGACGAAGCCAAGGCAGGTCGACTCGGATGGTTGGTTGCATCCTCTGTGGCCATCGCCGCCGTACAGCGCGCCCTCGACACAGATGGACGCCAGCTGTTTCTTCTCAAGGGTGGAACGCTCCTCCAACATCGGCTCCCCTCAACAGCCCGGACCACCAAGGATGTTGACGGCCTTGTTCGTGGCAGCATGGATTCCTTCTTCACCGCGTTGGAGACGGCGCTCGACAAGCCGTGGGGCCCGCTGACGCTACGTCGGGGCGCGGTGGAAGTGATCGATGTGCCGAGCCGAGTCAGCAAGCCTCGCCGATTCGACATCATCGTGGAATTACGAGGTGTGACGTGGCGACGCATCCAGTTCGAGGTGTCCCCCGACGAGGCAGGGATCGGCGAAGAGCGCGAGCTGATTGAGCCACCATCGCTCGCAGGCTTCGGACTGCCTGACCCGGCCGCGCTCGTGGGAATCGCGATGCGGTTTCAGATCGCTCAGAAATGCACGCCGTCTCAGACCCGCACGAACCTCCCGCTTCCATCAATGACCGCGCTCGCGATGTGGTGGACCTGTTGCTCCTACGGCGGTTGCTCGCTACGACAGGCAGTCCCACACTAGGTACGCACTGCCTCGGTTGCGGTGTTCGAGGCGCGCGCCAAGGAGGCGCGCACACTTGGCAGACCCAGCCGACCGTGGCCGCCTGCGGTCCTGGCATACCCACACTGGGCCACTGACTACGCTAGAGCGGCGGCGTCTGCCGGTATCGAGCTGCCACTTGATGTGGCGGTGGATGAGGTGAATCACTGGGTCACAGCGATCGAGGAAAGCAGTGAAGGCACCTAGCGGCCCGACCGGACAAGGTGTGCGCTCCATCGAGCAGGGCCGACAAATCGGCTGATCGAGTCATCAGTGGCGGCGCGCCGGGACCCTTGGGCGGCGGCAGTGTTGGCGAGGGACGAGTCGTGGTGCATCGCGGACACGCAGCATGGTTTCGTGACGGCGCAGCAGGCCCTCGAGGCTGGGGTCAGCTACTTACTCAGACAAGCCATCGAACGTGGATATATGCAGGGCCATCTCAAGACAACCCAAAAGGGACGTGTTGGCGGCTTCACTTAGCAGCTTGGTCTACGCGCGGCCTTCGTGTCGCCGCCCTCATAGGTTAAGGGCGGTCGGTTGATCCAGATGGCGCTTGGTAAGTGAGGAGCATGACCCCGCCAGGTAGCTCCCGCGTTGCGGCCAAGCCCCAAGCGCGGCTTGAACCACGACGAATCAGAGGGATGCCCGAGCCCAGGGTGATGGGATTCACCTTCAGCTGGATCTCATCAATGTGGTCGATGAGTTGTCCGGCAAGATCGGCGCCGCCGCACAGCCAGATGTCTCTGCCCGGATGCGCCTTCATCTGCTGAACGTGGTCAGCCACGTCGTCGTTGATGACCTTCACTGTGGAATCAGACGGGATGGCGTGGTGGGTCACGACGTACTGGTCAAGATGCGGATAGGCGCTGGTCATGCCTGCCTCTATAGCAGGGCGATGAGTTTCGGCACCCATGATGACAGCGTCGAAACGCTTGCTGGGAGCGGTGATCCCCAGAACGTCACGGAAGTGCACAGGGCACGTCTCGGGATACATGTCGAACAAGGCCTTCAGCGTCTCGGGATGGCTTGGGAAAGCGTCGGTGCCGCCATGGACGTCCGCGATGAATCCGTCCAGCGAGACCGCGATGTAGTAAACGAGGCGTCGCACATCATCTCCAATCACAACAGATGTAGTAGACCGTTAGTCTACAACAGGTGTTGTGGTTTTGGTACGCTCAAGGCATGGTCGCCAACATCAAGCGCAGGCAACGCCTGCTCAACGCCGGGGTTGACGTGCTGGGTGGGCGCGGAGCCAGGGGTTTGACGCATCGTGCGGTAGACGACGCCGCTGGAGTCCCGCGAGGTACGTGCGCGAACTACTTCGAGAGCAGAGGGCTCTTGTTGCGTGGCATCGCAGAACGAGTCTTCGAGCGCCTGGCTCCAGAGCCGGACCGGCTCAAGGAGCTGGAACAGCTACCCGCAGATTCGGCCCAGCAGGCATATCTCGGCTACGTCTGGGAACGATTGCTGGCGGAGCGCAACCTACCCCTCGCCCTCATCGAGATCCGGCTCGAAGCGGCCCGCAACCCGGATGTTGCTGAACTGGTAACTCCCCTGCTGAGGGCAGGGTTCGAAGCTGATGTCGCATTTCACGCGAACCGAGGGCTGAGTGGCGGTGCGGACCAGGTGCTCCTAATGCACCACTTCATCAACGGTCTACTGCTCGACCAGCTCACCATCCCAATCTCCCCCACCGTCGACGCCGAGCACGTCCTCGCAGCGCTGGCAGCTTCATACATGTAGCCCACTTGCGCCCGCCGCAGTCGCTGACCCAACAGACTCGGCCCACACCTGGACAAGCCTGCTGCGGCCGCAGGTTTAGGCGCCTCTGACGGAGTCCTTTGGAGGCGCCACGCGTTTTGCGGACCGAGGGCAGGGCGATCCGGATAGCAGTGCTGACGCCGCAGTGAGGGAGTTTTCTAAGAGTCACTTGAACCTGACGGGCGGCAATGCCGAAGAGCAATTCAGCCAGCGTGACGCTCGCTAGGTATAGGGAGGCGCCGCTTTGCGCGTTCAGCCACCGCAGCACGACGCGATTGGGAGCTGGTCGCATGACCTCTGAAACAACATTGGTGTCCAGAACAATCATCACAACGCAGAGGGTTCTAGGGGAGCTTGGTCACGAACCTCGGTTAACGCATCGATATCGCTGTCGGCGAGGCCGAGGTCTCGCCCGAGGGCCGCCAG
>JBHAEB010000181.1:0-18216 GCA_041855345.1 Arachnia sp.
TGATGGGCCTGGGCGGCGACCCCGATCGGCACGCTCGATAGCTCCATCAAGGTGGCATCGGGGGTGTGTTGGCCAGTCAGGACCACCAGGGGTAGCCCGGAGGCGACACAGCTGTGGAAGGTCTGCGGGAGCTGCTCCTTGCCTCCGAGGAACCGAAAAACAATGAGATCGGCGCCTGTGATCAGTTGCGAGACCTCGTCGGTGCTCAGTTTGACGGGGTTGCCGTAGACATAGTCGGCGCCGCTGGCCCGGGCGCTCAGCAGGTCGGTTTCGGTGGTGGTCAGCAATGCGATGCGGGTCAAGTTCGCCTCCGTTGGATCCGCGTCCGGTTGGGTCTGCCTTGGAGGTGTTCCTGACTTCGCATTTCGCGTCACAGTGGCGGGACCGTCCCGGACTCGCACCGGGTTCCAGAGCACCAAGGGCGCACTAAGCCTAGCGGGAATCACCTCAACTGGACATGGCCTAGGCTTAGGCCCCATGCAGGACCTTGTGATGACGTTGCGCTGCCCGGATCGTCCTGGAATTGTTCACGCCCTGTCCGGTGTGATTGTCGATCTTGGCGGCAATATCACCGAGTTTCAACAGTTCAGTTCCCCAGACTCTGGGCAGTTTTTCACTCGCTTCCAGGTCGTAGTCCCCAGCGCCGAGGAGTTTCGAGCTGCGATGGTGGAACAGGCTGGGCAACTCAGGGCCGACTACCACGTCCACGAGATGGACAATCCCACGCGCACTCTGATTCTTGCCTCCAAGGTGGGACACTGCGTCAACGATCTGCTGTTTCGTTGGCGCGGCGGTACCCTGCCCATCGATGTGGTGGGGATCATGTCGAACCACCCAATCCTGCAGCCGATGGCCGAGTTCTACGGGGTTCCTTTCACCCATCGATTCGTCGACCCCTCAACCAAGGCTGATTTCGAAGCAGAGGTGCGCCACGTCGTCGAGGAGCAACAAGTTGAATTGGTGGTGTTAGCGCGCTACATGCAGGTCCTTAGCCCGCAGATGTGCGACTACCTAGCAGGGCGCGCCATCAACATCCACCACTCCTTCCTCCCAGGTTTCAAAGGAGCCAACCCATATCGACAAGCCCACACTCGAGGTGTGAAACTCATTGGGGCGACGGCACATTTTGTGACCAGCGACCTCGACGAGGGCCCGATCATCGAGCAGAATGTGGTGCGCGTCGACCACACCATGAGTGTGAGCAAACTGGTCAGCAAAGGCCAGGCTCAAGAATCACAGACCCTAGCTGAAGCGGTGCGACTATTCTCGGAGCATCGGGTGCTGGCTGACGAACACAGGACGGTGATTTTCCGCTGATGTCGGTGCTGTGGGATATCGCACTCATCGGGCTATTCATCCTTATCGGCGGCACCTTCGCAGCTGCCGAAATGGCCCTGGTGACCCTACGAGAGTCCCAGGTCAAACAACTCAGCACCCGCGGGAAACGGGGACGCGCCATCGAGCAGGTCACCACCGACCCCAATCTGTTCCTTTCGGCTGTGCAGATCGGGGTGACTTTGTCAGGATTCCTATCTGCTGCCTTCGGTGGGGCGACGCTGGCATCCAGCTTGTCCCCGGTGTTGCAATCCTGGGGGATTCCCGCAGGGGTTGCCGATACCGTCGCCCTCGTGGTGATCACCGTGGTCATTTCCTATTTCTCCATCGTGCTGGGGGAGCTGAGCGCCAAACGATTGGCGATGCAACGGGCGGAGGGATTCGCCTTGGCGCTAGCCCCACTGGTGGCTGGTATCGCCAAACTCACGCGCCCCATCAT
This sequence comes from Arachnia sp., assembly GCA_041855345.1. GTDB lineage: Bacteria > Actinomycetota > Actinomycetes > Propionibacteriales > Propionibacteriaceae > Arachnia. The sequence goes on from JBHAEB010000181.1 coordinate 1,775, forward strand.
CTGGTTTCTCGGTGTCTCCACCGACGCGGTGGTGCGAATCTTTGGCGGCGATCCGAAACAGGCGCGCGATACCGTCAGCGATGAGGAACTGCGGGCGATGGTTTCGGGTTCGACGACCCTCGGCAAAGAAGAACGCAGCATCGTCGATGAGGTTTTCGATGCCGGTCAGCTCAGCCTGCGGGAGGTGATGGTGCCGCGCACCGAGGTGGAGTTTCTGCCCGCGGATATGCCATTGCAGCAGGCCTACAAATATGTCAAAGGCGCCCCCCACTCCCGCTACCCGGTCACTGACGGCTCTGTTGACCGCATCATCGGGTTCTGCCATGTTCGTGACCTCATGGACCTCGACGATGAAGCCCGAGGCGGTCAATTACGCAGCATTGTGCGCCCTGTGCTCAGCCTGCCCGATACCGTCAAACTCTTGCGCGCCCTCTCCGCGATGCGCCAAGACCGATCCCATATGGCCATAGTCCGTGACGAATACGGTGGCACGGCTGGAGTCGTCACTTTGGAGGACCTCGTCGAGGAGTTGATCGGTGATATCACCGATGAATACGACATCGACGAAGGCCAACCATTAAAGAAGGACCCCCTGGCCCACCTCGACGGGTTGACCACCATCGAGGAGTTCGCCGAGATCTGCGGTCACGTCATCCCAGAAGGACCCTATGACACCGTTGCCGGGTACGTTATGGCTCAGCTGGGACGCCTGCCCAGCTTGGGTGCCAGCGTCACCGTGTCGTTGGCCCCAATCCAGGCTGTTGAGGAAGTCAATGAGCTTCCCCAATGGCGGATAACCGTAACCGAGATGGATGGGCGTCGCGCTTCCAGGCTGAGCGTGGTGCCGGTGACTAGCGATGATGGATGACGGCTCACAGTTGCTGACCGGTCCTGGGGCAGGTCCGGTGCTTCGTGCTGCCATCTCCCATGCCGGGGGTGAGCTGCTCAGCTGGAAACTCGAACACGTCGATGCCAACCCCAACCAGTCCACCACCGCCACCTATCTCGCGCAGGTGCGGTGGAGCTTTGGTGAGCGTACCGAACTGTTGGGGGTATCGGCTCGACGCGGCCACCTGCTCGATGCCGATCGGGGAGCTGAAATCTTCGCTGATGGTGAGCGCGAGGTGGCGGTGTGGATTTACCCCAATGATCCCGACCTGCCGGGGCTCAAACGCGCTGCCTATCCCGAGCAGTTGGCGGCACTGGTCAACGAGGCCAGGCTGTTGCCCGCCCCTATCACTGGTGCAGATCTCAGCCTCAAGATCATCGGCTATCGCCCCCGCCGCCGGGCGGTGGTGAGGTTCAAGGCAATGGGGCGTACCTACTACATCAAGGCGCTGCGGGCCCAGCCCTTCGCCGATGTGCTCGCTCGACATCGGCTGCTGACTGCAGCCGGGGTTCCGGCACCGCGGGTCGCCCACACCACCGCGGATCACCTCATGGTGTTGGAGGCGTTGCCAGGCCGGGCCCTAGCCCGCGCCATCTTCGACCCAGGGGATCCCTGTACTGCCGAGCAGCTCATCGCGGTGCTAGATGCGATGCCGAGCACTGTTGCGCAGCTGGAACGACGCCCACCCTGGAGCGATGCGGTGGAACACTATGCCGAAATCGTCACCGCCGCCCTACCTGAGGTTGGTCCGGAACTGTCCTGGGCGACGGCGCAGATCCGCTCGGGGCTGGCAGGGCTGCCACTAGGGAATGAACCGACCCACGGTGATTTCCATGAGGGGCAGATTCATGTGGCTGGTGGTCACATCGTCGGCATCCTCGATATCGACACCATCGGTCCTGGGCGACGGGCAGACGACCTGGCCTGTTTGATCGCTCATCTGTCGACGATCCAGCGGATGAACCCGGCCCAAGAGGCCAAGGTGCGGGATCTGCTAGCTCGCTGGGTACCGGTCTTTGATACCCGAGTTGACCCCGTCGAATTGCGGTTGCGGGCAGCGGCTGTGGTGATCTCGCTGGCGACTGGCCCCTACCGCAGCCAGGAACCACGATGGCCCGACAGTACCCGGCAGATGGTGCGTTCCGCACTGGCGTTGGTCAGGCAAGTTTCAACTGGATAACGATTCCGGCAACTCGGCCTGAATCCGTCGCTGAGCCGATATGGTCAAGGCATCCGCTACGTATCTAGGTTGGAGCATTCACGTGTCTAAATCCCTGATGAAGCTCGCCTCCCTCGCGGCAGCCAGCGCCATGCTGCTTGCCGCCTGCGCTGAGGCCCCGACCACCGGAACCAGTTCGCCCGCCACGTCCTCGGCTGCGACCGATACCGCTGCCGCCGGGAGCACCGGGTTCAAGGCATGCATGGTTTCAGACTTCGGTGGTTTTGATGACAAGTCCTTCAACGAAACCTCCCACAAGGGTCTCACCGACGCCGAGGCCGAACTCGGCATTGAGATCGCCGAGTTGGAGTCCAACGCTGAGGGCGAATACGCCGGCAATGTGGAAGCCCTGGTGAACCAGAACTGCAACATCATCGTTACTGTCGGTTTCGCCTTGGCCACCGCCACTGAAGAGGCTGCTCGGCAAAACACTGACCGGAAGTTCGCCATCGTTGACTACGGCTCCTTCGAAGGAGTAGACAACGCTAAAGGGTTGACCTTCAACACCGCTGAGCCTGCCTTCCTGGCCGGCTATGTGGCAGCATCGATGACCCAAACTGGCATTGTCGGTACCTTCGGTGGTGCGAAGTACCCGACCGTCACCATCTTCATGCATGGCTTCGCCCAAGGCGTCGAGTACTACAACCAGGTCAAGGGAACCGATGTCAAGGTTCTGGGTTGGGATACCGCCACCCAAGATGGCCAGTTCATCGGTGGAAATGAGCCCTTCGAGGATCAAGCTGGCGGCAAGAACACCGCCAATACCCTCATCTCGCAGGGCGCGGACATCATCCTCCCGGTAGCCGGCCCAGCTGGTCTAGGTGCCTTGGCGGCAGCTAAGGAATCCGGCGGCAAGGTCAACGCCATCTGGGTTGACACCGACGGCTATGTGTCGGCACCCGAATACAAAGATGTCATCATCACCTCCGTCGAGAAGGCCATGGATGTCGCGGTGTTGGAGGCCATCAAGGCTGCCAAGGACGGCACCTTCACTTCGGAGCCCTATGTCGGCACCCTGCAAAACGGCGGTGTTGATCTGTCAGAGTTCCATGACTTCGATTCGAAGGTGTCCGCTGAGACCAAGGCCGAACTGGAACAAATCCGCGCAGACATCATCTCCGGCAAGATCGTTGTCGAGGTGACTGAGTGATTGGTTGAGTACCGACGAAGGGGCATCCTGCAGGATGCCCCTTCGTGCTATCGGGATCGTTGTGAAGACGCTAAAGTGAGTCCGTCTTGCAGAAGGAGGAACCCGTGACCGCGCCCCCCGATGCGCCAGTGCTGAGCTTGCAGGGCATCACGAAACGATTTGGCAATTTGGTTGCCAATGACAACATCTCGCTAGATATCACTCCCGGACGGATCCACTGCCTGCTGGGTGAGAATGGCGCAGGTAAGTCAACCCTGATGAATATCCTGTTCGGCCTGCTCACCCCCGACGAGGGGAAGATCACGCTGGGGGATAAGACCCTCCAGTTCGGTGATCCCCGCCAAGCGATGGCCGCTGGTATCGGTATGGTGCACCAGCACTTCATGCTGATTCCTCCCTTCACCGTCGCCGAGAACATGGTGCTGGGCCATGAACCTGGTAAAGCTGGGTTACTCGATGTGAAACAGGCTCGGCAGACAGTGCGGGAACTCTCACAGCAATACAAGCTGGCTGTGGACCCTGATGCGCTGGTTGAGAACCTTCCCGTCGGTATCCAACAGCGCGTTGAGATCCTCAAATCCTTGGCCCTGGATGCCCGCTACCTGATCTTCGACGAGCCCACTGCTGTGCTTACCCCACAAGAGATCGACGAACTCATGGTTGTCATGAGGGCGCTACGGGATGAGGGGCGCGCCATCGTCTTCATCACCCACAAACTCCGTGAAGTTCGGGAAGTTGCCGACGAGATCACCGTGATCCGTCGAGGGGCTGTGGTGGGCAGGGCCCAGCCAACTAGTACTGAAGCTGAACTGGCCGCACTCATGGTGGGTCGCTCTGTTGAACTGAAGGTGTCCAAAGCCGAGCCGCAGCCGGGACCAGAGCGGTTGCAGATCACCGACCTTGTGGTGGCCGGTGCCTCGGGTGCGGTTGCGGTCGATCACCTCGACCTCAGCGTGCGTGGCGGCGAGATCGTCGTTATCGCAGGGGTGCAAGGCAATGGCCAATCAGAACTTGCCGAATCGCTACTGGGCACTATGACCCCAGTCGGGGGAACTATCACCCTCGATGGGACTGATATCACGCGACGCAGCCCAGCTGGAACACTGGCCGCTGGGCTGGGATATGTGCCAGAAGACCGACGTCGTGATGGGTTCGTCGGTGAGTTCAGCATCGCTGAAAACCTGGTGCTCGACAACCTTGATGAGTTTTCAAAGTTTGGCAACTTGGACTTGGCCAGGATCAACACTCATGCCACGGAGCGAGTCAAAGAGTTCGATATTCGCGCCACATCCCCCCACCAGCCTGCCAATTCGTTGTCTGGCGGGAATCAGCAGAAGGTAGTGCTGGCACGAGAACTCTCCCGCCCGCTGTCATTGCTGCTCGCCAATCAACCTACCCGTGGCGTCGATGTGGGGGCCATTGAGTTCCTCCACAATCGGATAGTCGAGGAACGGGACAAGGGCACAGCGGTGCTCATTATCTCCACCGAATTGGATGAGGTGGAGTCCTTGGCTGATCAAATCGCTGTGATGTATCGGGGACGTATCGTCGGCATCGTGCCACCGCATACCCCACGGGATGTGCTGGGACTGATGATGGCTGGGATCAGCTATGACGACGCTGTAGCTGGAAGGGAGCAGACATGATGAGGCAGGCCCGTCGTGCCTGGGGCAGGACCTCGATTATCACCCTGGCCTCGCTGCTGTTGGCCTTCATCGTGGCCTCAATCATTATGGTGCTGTCCGACGCGGAGATCATGGCGAAATACGCCTACCTATTCGCCCGGCCCCAGGATGCGTTAGCAGCCTCCTGGGACAAGATCGCCACCACCTTCTACGCCATGTTTGTGGGCTCCATGGGCTCCTTGGTGGCGATCACGAATACCACCGCTGAGGCTGCCCCGCTGATCGCCGCCGGACTGGGTGTGGCCATCGCCTTTCGAGCTGGACTGTTCAATATCGGTGGCCAGGGGCAGGCGATGGTCGGTGCCCTGTGTGGGGCTTTCTTGGGGTTCACCTTAAAACTACCGATATTCATTCATCTGCCCTTGGTGATCGTTATGGGGGTACTGGGTGGTGTGCTCTGGGGCGGCATCGTCGGCTTCATCAAAGCCCGCACCGGCGCTCATGAGGTGATCCTCACCATCATGATGAACTATGTCGCCGCTATCGGGCTGGCATATCTGATGTTGCAGCCCTTCATGATGGCTCCAGGACGTAAAGACCCGATCTCCCCGCTGGTGGAATTCACAGCCACCATGCCCCGGATCGCCGGAACCCGGCTACATCTCGGGTTCGTCCTAGCGTTGCTGGCGGCACTGCTGTGCTGGTGGCTGCTGGAACGCACCAAGTTCGGGTTGCAGCTGCAAGCTGTGGGTCTCAACCCCAACGCCGCTGCCACCTCGGGAGCTTCGGTCCCCAGGATCACGATGATCACCATGGCTGTGGCTGGTGGCCTCGCCGGGTTGGGTGGAGTCATCGTTGTGACCGCCCCCGAGATGCTCACCGGCCTTCCACCACAACTCACCGGCACCATCGTCGGCACCCTCGGCTTCGACGCGATCACCGTGGCCCTGCTGGGACGTTCCCGCCCGCTTGGGGTCGTCTTAGCAGGTTTGCTCTTCGGAGCCTTGAAAGCGAGCCGCCGCACCATGGTGACGATGGCAGGCACCCCCCACCAGTTGACCGACCTGATCCAGGCACTCATCGTGCTATTTGTTGCGGCGCCGGCCTTCGTCACCTGGGTGCTGCCCTTCTTGAGGGAGCGGAAGGCCCGCGCCAGGGTATCGAAGGAGGCCGTGGCATGAGCGTCGACATCCTCAACCCGGATATCGTTGAATCACCGGAGGGCCGGGCTACCCGGATCTCGACCGGCATCCTGATCACCATCTTGGGCATCGTGTTGCTCATCATGGCCTTCACCGCCCCCAATACCGGCAAGATCGCGTTATCGGATGCCTTCGCAGAGGTACAGCTGCCGACCCTTGAGGTGCCCGGTTTGGCCACCGTGCTGATCTGCGCCCTGATGACGATAAGCGGGGGGCTGGGGATCCTCAGCGGTCGGCTCAACCCACGCGCCCGGATCTGGGCGGCTGTGGCTGCTGGGCTCGGGCTGCTGGTTGGATTCATCGCATGGGCGGCTGCCTCCTCAGTGGTTCCATTCGCCCTGACCAGCCAACTCAACCTGACGCTGGAGTACTCCACTCCGCTGCTATTCGGGGTGCTGGCTGGGGTCCTGTCAGAGCGCGCGGGTGTGGTGAATATCGCCATTGAAGGCCAGTTCTTGGCTGCTGCTTTCGCCGCGTCGGTGACCTTCTCGCTGACCCAGTCCTTCACCGCCGCGCTCATCGCCGCTGCGATCGCAGGTCTGCTCATGGGCGGGGTGTTGGCGCTATTTACGCTGCGCTATCTGGTCGACCACGTCATCATCGGGGTCGTAGTCAACCTACTGGCGACCGGATTGACCGGGTTCATCTACCAGCAACTGGTGGCCCCAGACCCTAAGACCTACAGCAATGTCACCGCGACCCTCGCGGTCCCGCTCAAGCCGCTGTCTGAGATTCCTTTCCTCGGCCCAATCCTGTTCACCCAGCGGCCTTTGAGCTTTATCGCATTGGTGGCGGTCCCGCTGGTGTGGTTCCTGATTTACCGCACCAAGTGGGGGCTACGGGTTCGTGCCGTTGGTGAGCATCCCCATGCCGCCGACACTGTCGGAATTAAGGTGATTTCCACCAAGGCACAGGCCGTGTTGTTGGGTGGCGCCTTGGCTGGTCTGGGCGGGGCCTATTTCACTGTCGGATTCGGCGGGGCCTTCCAAGACAACAACATCACCGCAGGTAACGGCTTCATCGCCTTGGCCGCAGTGATCATGGGGCGCTGGCATCCCATCCTGGCCGCCTGCATGGCGCTGTTTTTCGGATTCACCCGGGCTCTAGCCCAGTCCACCAAGTTGATGCAGCTGCCCATTCCCAGCCATTTCATCGAGATGCTGCCCTATGTCGCCACTATCGTTGCCGTGGCTGGTCTCGTCGGCAGGGTGCGGCCCCCAGCAGCTGATGGCGCACACTTTGTGAAGACACACTGATGAACAGCATCGATTGGCAAGGATTACGGCAAGCAGCCAGGGATATTGCCCAGCGAGCCTATGCCCCCTATTCCGATTATCAGGTCGGTGCGGCTGCCCTAGTCGACGACGGCCGCATCATCGTCGGCTGCAATGTGGAAAACGCCTCCTACGGGGTTGGGTTGTGCGCCGAATGCGGTCTGGTTGGCGCCCTACACGCCTCTGGCGGTGGCAGGCTGATCGCCTTTAGCTGTTGCAATAAGCGGGGGGAACAGATCATGCCGTGTGGGCGTTGCCGACAGCTGCTATTCGAATTCGGTGGTGATGAATTACTGGTCGACACACCGCTAGGGGTCCTGCCCATGAGTGAGGTTTTACCGCAAGCATTCGGACCCAAAGACTTGGATCAGGTGCGTAGTTGAGACTGGCTCACCTGGAGCCCCCTAATATGGGGGCCATGCTGAGCTTGGATGAACTGCGCGCGTTGCCTAAGGTTGCCCTTCACGATCATCTCGATGGGGGACTCAGGCCCGCCACGGTCATTGAGCATTGTGCAGAGAATGGGCACCAGCTGCCCACCCAGGATGCTGAGGAGCTGGGAGTCTGGTTCTTTGAGGCCGCAGATTCTGGTTCCTTGGTGAGATACCTCGAAGGCTTCGATCACACTATCGCTGCGATGCAAACCCGTGACCAACTGGTGCGGGTAGCCAAGGAGTTTGTATTGGACCAAGCCGCTGATGGGGTGGTCTACGCGGAGGCGCGTTGGGCTCCGGAGCAGCACCTGGGCCGGGGTTTGACGATGGCGCAGGCTATCGAGGCGGTCCGAGATGGTCTAGCTGAAGGTATGGCTGAGGCTGAGGCCACCGGCCAGGCTATCGTCGCCACCCAGTTAGTGACCGCGATGCGCCATGTCGATCACCCCAGTACTGAGGTCGCGGAGTTGGCCTTGACCTATCGCGATGATTCCGTGGTGGGATTCGATATCGCGGGGGCGGAGTTGGGTTTCCGGCCATCCCGATTCCAGGATTCCTTCGAGTTGCTGCGACGACATAACGCCCACTTCACCATCCATGCAGGCGAGGCTGACGGGGTGGACTCGTTGTGGGAGGCAGTTCAGCTATGCGGTGCCCAACGTATCGGTCACGGGGTGCGTATCGTTGAAGATATTGAGGACCTGCACGGCGAAAAACCGAGGCTGGGGCGGTTGGCCCATTTCGTGCGAGATCAGCAGATCCCATTGGAGGTGTGCCCGACCTCGAATCTGCAAACCGGTATCGCCGAGACCTTGGACCAGCATCCGGTTGGTCGGTTGGCTGAGTTGGGGTTCAACGTCACCATTCATTGCGATAACCGGCTGATGAGCCGCACCACACTCTCTCGTGAATTCGCTCAGCTGGTGGCTACCTTCGGCTGGGGAATAGCTGAGGTGGAGAAAACCACCGTGGCTGCGATGCGTGCCGCATTCCTCCACCATGATGAGCGTGAGGCCCTCATCCAAGGACTGATCCGACCGGCCTATCGTGCTGCCCGAGCGGGGATCGACGCGTGATCACGGCTGCTGCTGACGGTTCCTCACTGGCCAACCCTGGCCCTGCGGGTTGGGCCTGGTATATCGATGACCAGCAGTGGGCAGCCGGGGGCTGGCCACAGGCCACCAATAACCAGGCCGAATTGATGGCGGTGCTCGATCTGCTGCATGCCACCGCTCACATCGACGACGAGTTACGGGTGCTGTGCGATTCCCAATATGTCATCAACTCACTCACCAAGTGGATGGCTGGATGGAAGCGTCGTGGTTGGCGTAAGGCCGATAACAAGCCCGTTGAGAACCTGGAGTTGATGAAACAACTCGACCAGGCCATCGCAGGTCGCCGGGTGAGTTTTGAATGGGTGAAGGGTCACGCCGGACACCCCCTCAATGAAGCCGCCGATGAGCGAGCCCGAGCCGCAGCCACCTCATTCCGTGATGGCACCCAGGTCAACTCTGGACCAGGATTTCCTAGCTCCTCGCCAGCCGAATCGGCACCCCCACAGCCGCAACCTGATCTGTTCTCGGAACCAACCCTGTTTGACCAGGCCCCCGCAGGCAGCGTCGATTCAGCCGAGGCTCCTGGGCTTCAACCTGCCCATCTGGAACTACTGGTGAGTTTGGGCCAGCCCAGCCTAGATCCGACCGGCAGTCACGCTGTTTATGCGGTTCGTCGCCCAAGCCTGGCAGCGGACAGCTATGTGTCCAGACTATGGATGGTGCCGACCTCAGGTGAACGGCCGCCGCGGCCACTGACCCATGGGCTGGCCGATTGGGCCCCGCAATTTAGCCCCGACGGGCAACACATCGCTTTCCTTCGCGGCACACCGCCACAGCTCGCTGTCGTTGAGGCCCCTGGCGGCGAGCCACGAATCTTGACTGATGCCCCCCTTGGGGTGGAGGAATTTGTGTGGTCGCGGGATTCGCGGCAGCTAGCCTTCGTGGCACGAATCCCGGAGGCTGGTCGCTACGGCACCCTCGCAGGGGTCAGTGCCGAGCGTGAGGATCCACGTCGGATCACCGGTAATCAATTCCAGGCCAATGGCGTGGGCTACACCCGGGACCGGCCCCGTGGCATTTACCTTCTTGACGTCCCGGCGGCGGAGCAGGAACCCTGGATCGAACCGGTCGGACGTGCTGCCGATGGGCTACAACCCAGCAGCGAGGCTGACCTCGGCGGCACCAAGGGGCTGCCAGCTGCCCGCCTGCTCACACCCACTGGAGCCGACTGCTATCAGCCGGAATTCGCCCCCGATGATTCGGCCATCTATTTCACCGCAGCCCTTCATGAGGGCCGCGACGAGGACATCCGTTCGATGATCCATCGGGTGCCGCTTCGTGGCGGGAATCCTCAATTGATCGCAGGTGGCCTCGATTCGCAGTGGGGTTGGTCTCGGCCCCGTTTCAGCAGGTCTGGACAGTTGTGGGCGCTCGGGCTGGAGTTAGGTCCCAGTGGCAAGGATTTTGTGGGTCGGCCACGTCGCGTGGCTCGACTGCTGCCCGATGCTCAACCCAATCCAGTGACCGGGGAGGAATTGGACTACGAGACCGGGTCAGGTTTCCTGCTGCCCTATGGCGCCGATTCGATGCTGGCAGTGGCTCGGGTACGTGGTAGCTACGAGCTACATATCATCGACCCCACTGGTCGCGTCGAGCAGTTAGTTCAGGGCAGGCAGGTGATCAGCGCAGCGGTTGAAGCCGGTGGCACGGTAGTTGCTGTTCACAGCACTCCAACTCAGCCTGCGGAGCTGGTACGAATCGATGGTGGCCTAACGCGGCTTACCGATCTCACCCGAGCGCTGCTGGCCCAAGCACAACCGATAGAACCTAGCGAACTGACGATCACTGGTGCTGATGGGCAGCCAGTCCACGGTTGGGTGTTCCTGCCCCCTGGCCCAGGGCCACACCCAGTGCTGCTGAATATCCATGGCGGCCCCTTCCACTGCTTTGACTGGGGTTTCTTTGACGAGGCGCAGATTTACGCTGCTGCCGGATATGCGGTGGTGCAGTGCAATCCGCGGGGCTCGGCATCCTATGGCCTCAACCATGGCCGGGCGGTAAAGCATCGGCTGGGTAGTGTCGATATGGATGATGTTCTCGCCTTCCTGGATGGGGCGTGCGCTGCAAACAGCAGCTTGGATCGCAACCGAATCGGGATCATGGGCGGTTCCTATGGCGGCTATTTGACCGCCTGGACGATTTCCCAGGACCATCGCTTTACCGCCGCAATCGTTGAACGCGGCTATCTCGACCCGGCGGCTTTCGTCGGCACCAGCGATATCGGATGGTTCTTCTCTGATGAATATGTCGGCACTGACCCGGCCAGGATCCAGGCCCAATCACCCTATGCCCAGGCCGCGCAGGTGAGGACGCCGACCTTGGTGATCCATTCCGAGCAGGATCTTCGCTGTCCACTTGATCAGGCGCAGCGCTATTTCGCGGCACTGCGTCGGGCTGGTGTCGCCACAGAGATGCTGGTGTTCCCTGGTGAGAACCATGAACTATCACGGTCTGGATCGCCATGGCATCGGACCCAACGATTCCAGGCGATTCTCGAATGGTGGCAACGTCACCTACCGGTGAAAGACAAGGGGGGATCGTGAGCGATAACGCTTTCGAATTGAAAAATATCTCGGTTGGGATCCACGCCCGTGAAGTGATCCTCGATGTGTCGTTGATCGCGCCAGTCGGCAGCGTCACTGGGCTGATTGGGCGTAACGGGGCTGGGAAATCGACCTTATTGCGGTTGCTGGCTGGCCGGGAGGCTCGGTTCTTGGGGGAGGCCACAGTCTTTGGGGAGGAGCTGCCGGGGGCTGCTGCGGGCAAGGTGCATCTCAGTAGCGACGCCTGGCCCTTCGGCGGCGACCAGCGGGTCATCGACTTGGCGCGGCATCTTTCGCGCTCCCACCCCGAGTTTGACTACGAGCGGGCGATGGAACTCTTGGCCTGGTTCAACGTGGCCGAGACCCGGCATCCGATGGCGTTGAGTCGGGGGCAGCGCACAGCGGCCTATCTCAGCTTGGCCTTGGCCTCTCGGGCGCCATTGACCTTACTGGACGAGCCCTACGATGCGCTCGATGTGCCTGCCCGTCAGCGGTTTACCCGGGTGCTGACAGAGGAGATGAATATCTCGCCGCGGACTGTGATCATCTCGACCCATCTCGTCGATGAGGCAGAACCCCTGTTCGACTATGTGGCGATGATGGAAGGAGGGCGGCTGACTGCCCGCGATACCGTCCATGGGTTAGTCACCTCATTCGTGCGGGTGACCGGGCCGGTCGCCGAGGTCGACGCCTTGCCGCGGTTGGGCAGACTTGACCGGTTCGGCAGCGAAGGCAGCGCCGTCGTGAAGCGGGGGAGCGAAGGTGACTTACATGCCGAACCGGTTACCTTGAAGGAATTGGCGGAGCTACTCATCGGCCCCAGGCGCGATGTACAAGACGAGGTGGGGCGATGAACACGCAGGTCGTGGCCTTGATACACGCGATCGGTGGCCGATTGGGGTGGCGCTATTGGTGGCCCATCGTGCCACTGCTGGTGGATGTGTTCCTGGTAACCGTCATGGGGCAACAACGGTCAACCAATTCCTCAAGTGTGTTGTTCCTGGTCAGCCTCGCGACGGTGGCGCTGGTGTGGCTATGGGGGGCTCGGTTCGCTATCGCTTTGGGATACCGCCGACCGCGGGTCTATCCGGTGGCTTTGACAGTGAGTTTGCTGCTGCCGGTGGGTTGGCAACTGATCGGGGTCTCCGTGGGGGCGGTCTTCGGTGGCCAGACCTGGCATGAGTTGGGTTTCTTCCTGCTTTATGGGCTGCCGATGGTCGGGTTGCTGGTGCTGGGATGCTGCCTATGGTTGGGCTATAACTGGCTCGGCGCCGGGATCGCGTTGGGTTCCTGGGCAGTTGTGGCGGGGCTGCTGTTTTTCGTGGTGTGGCCGATGTTGGCTGCCACCCCTGTGGTGCAGATCGTGGTGGCGACGGTCGTCGTCGTGCTGATTCTCGGCGGCTCTATCTGGGGAGGATGGCAGGGATTCAAAGTAGCTCGGGCCTAGCACGAGCATGTGATTCTCTGCGGTGAGCGACGATAGGATGGCGCGCATGTCGCATGTACTTGCCGCCGTCGCGTGGCCCTACGCCAATGGCCCCCGCCACATCGGACACGTATCCGGGTTCGGAGTTCCCTCCGACGTGTTTGCGCGCTACATGCGCATGGCAGGGCACGATGTGTTGATGGTTTCGGGCTCCGATGAACACGGCACCGCCATCCAGGTCAAAGCCGACTCAGAGGGGCTGACCGCCCGCGAGTGCGCCGACAAGTACCACCGTGTTATCGCCACCGATCTTCAGGGCCTAGGTCTGTCCTATGACCTGTACACCCGCACCACCACCCCAAACCACTATGCGGTGGTTCAAGAGGTGTTTACTGCGCTGTACGACAACGGCTACATCACCGCACAGACCCAGATGGGAGCGATCTCGCCATCGACTAGACGCACTCTGCCCGACCGTTTTATCGAGGGCACCTGTCCGATTTGCGGCTACGACAACGCGCGCGGCGACCAGTGCGATAACTGTGGCAACCAGCTGGACCCAGCCGACCTGATCAACCCGAAGTCGAAGATCAACGGCGAGACCCCCCAATTCGTCGAGACGGAGCATTTTTTCCTGGACCTACCCGCGGTGGCGGAGGAACTCGCGGGATGGCTCGATACCCGTGAGGACTGGCGGCCCAATGTGCTCAAGTTCTCCCACAACCTGCTCAAGGAAATCCGGCCCCGCGCCATTACCCGGGACCTCGACTGGGGCATCCCGATCCCGCTTGATGGCTGGCGCGATGCTCCCATGAAACGCATCTACGTCTGGTTCGACGCCGTGATCGGCTACCTGTCAGCCTCCATCGAGTGGGCCAAGCGTTCCGGGGACCCGGAAGCGTGGCGGAAATTCTGGAACGCCGAGACCGCACAGAGCTTCTACTTCATGGGCAAGGACAACATCGTCTTCCACTCCGTGATCTGGCCTGGCATCCTGACCGGCGCCAACGGGCACGGCGCGAAGGGTGGGGTCATCCGCCCGTCGCTGGGTGAGTTGCAACTGCCCACCGAGGTGGTCAGTTCGGAGTTTATGACCATGAAAGGCTCGAAGGTCTCCAGCTCGCGTGGGGCGTCGATCTTCGTTGGTGACTTTCTAGCCGAGTTCGGCCCCGACGCGCTGCGTTATTTCATCGCGGTGGCGGGTCCGGAGAATCAGGACACTGACTTCACCTGGGAGGAGTTCGTGCGTCGCACGAACTTCGAGTTGGCCAACGAATGGGGCAACCTGGTTAATCGCTCCATCTCCATGGCCCACAAGAACGTCGGCGCCATCCCCGTCGCCGGTGAGTTCACCGACGCGGACCGAGAACTGCTGGACGCCTCGGCGGCCGCCTTCAAGGTCGTGGGTGAACACATCGCAGCTCGTCGCTTCAAGGCAGGTATCACCGAAGCGATGCGGATCGTCAGCCTGGCCAATAAATACCTCTCAGACCAGGAACCGTGGAAACTCAAAGACGACCCAGCCCGTCGAGACACCGTCTTGCACGTGGCGTTGCAGGTGGTCTCCGACTGCAACACCTTGCTGACCCCCTACCTGCCGCACGCCGCGCAAGCCATCTTCGAGGCCCTCGGCAATGAGGGCATCTGGGCTGCCCAGCCCGAACTGGTTGAAGTCACCGACGGCGATGCGAGCTACCCAATTCTCACCGGCGACTACGCGGTCCAGCAGGCCACGTGGCAGCGCCGCGAGATCGTGCCAGGCACCCCGCTAGCCAAGCCATCGCCACTGTTTAAGAAACTGGACGAGAAACTTGGCGTCGAAGGCCCCAGCTGGGCCCCGATCACCCCGGAGTGACCGTCAACCGGTGTGCTGCACTTATACACCCCACAGGGGCTGGTCTTATCGTGATGCGCCCGTGGTCTAGGGCCAGCACATCGCGGTAAGGCCAGCAAACCGGGGCCATATGCCCCGACTTGGCTCATTTAGTGCACTGGTGGTTTGTTGTGGATCGCGGCTAGCCAGGTTTGGATTTCGGGTGGGAGGGGGTCTTCGGCTGTGATGATGTGGTCGCCGGCTTGGATTTCGATGGTGCGGTAGCGTCGGAGGCTGCGGATCAGGTGTCTTAGTGTGGTGCCGGTGACGGTTTCGAGGTGGCGGGCGATGGTGAGGGCAGCGAACACGATGGTGAGGTGGGCTTCGATCGAGTCTTTGAGGTGGTGGTAGACGGGGCGGGCTGCGAGGTCGGATTTGGACATCCGGAAGCTTTTCTCGATCTGCCAGAGTTGGTGGTAGGCGCCGATCACGAACTCGGGGGTGGGATGCTCGATGTTGGTGATGTAGCCCTTCCACCCGGCCAGGGCGCGGGCTTTGTGTTCCAACTCCAAGTTCAGGGATTTGGTGGCGCCGACCAGTTTGATGAACCGGTTGCGTTTGACCGGGGCACGGCCGTTGATCGCGGCTTGGGCTTTGCGGACCTGCTCATCGATTCCTTTCAACGTGCGGCGGGCCCGGTCGGCGCGGTACTGGTAGTAGATCATTTCTTTCACCTGCGCCCCGGCAGGCCCTCGGGACCACGGCTGGGCCAGTACCAGCTGATCTGTGGGATCTTGCTGGGGGTGCTTGTCCCGCCACTGCTCAACGACGTAGGGGACCTCGGGGATCCGGTGCCCGATGACGTACTTCAACCCTACTGCGGCCAGGGCTTTCAGGTTGGTGTCAGAGATCATCCCAGCATCAGCAACCACAATGACCTCTGGTAGCTGGTAGGCGGCCATAAACGATTGGATCGACGGGATCAGGGTGCGGGTCTCGGCCTTGTTTCCCTCGAATGCCTCAACCAGAAGCGGGAACCCCCGCGCATCCGTGAGCAGCCCGATCGTGATCTGCGGTTCCAGACGACGTTCCTTCGAATACCCGGACTCACGGAACCCGTCGCCCTGGTCAGTCTCGAAATACAACGTTGACACGTCGTAAAGCACCAACGTGCCCGGGCCAAGGCTCACATGCGCAGCACACGCCGCAGCCAACCGGCGACGCCACTGAGTCTCGGCGTAGACCGGCAAATGCCGCTTCATCGTCGCGTACGAGACCGAAACGAACCCCATCTCCTCAAGCACCCTGATCGTGTCCAGCTTGCTGGTCGGCTCGATCAACCGACCCAACACAAGCTGTGTGAACACCTCATCACCACCAGTGGCTTCGTCGAACCCAACCGCGCTGAACCCCGCACCCAGCGCGTCCCACAAATGCTGCGCCCGCGACGCCCGAATCGGCAACGCTGCCCGAGGTGGCCGGCCATCACCAAAATCCAACTCGTCCTGCCCAGCAGCGATCATCCTCTGCCGCGCCGCAGCACGCAACACCTCAAGATCCTCAACGCTGTGTGCTGAACCGATGTGATCCATCTCTTTGGACCCCCGCGAGGACGACCACACCACCTGAACCGCCGTCGCACCCGAAGCGGTCCTGACCTCACGCACATACGCAGCCACGAACCACAGGCTAGAACACCCCCGATTAGTGCACACCCCCACACACGAAACCCCTAACCAACACCACACCACA
>JBHAEB010000182.1:0-2561 GCA_041855345.1 Arachnia sp.
ACCCAACGCTGTAATCGAAGTGGCCGATGTGGCGGCCTTCGAGACCCAGCATGGCCGGATCCCAGCGGGGTGCGCGGTGATCATGCGCTCTGGTTGGGCTGAGCGCAAGACCGATGCTGCCAGCTACGCCGGTAGCGAGGGCACCACCGATCTGAAGTTCCCGGGCTTTGGCGTTGAAGCCACCCAGCTCCTCGTCGAGCGGGGTGTGGTGGGTCTGGGTGTCGACACCTTGGGAATCGATCCCGGCGACAAGCCCGATTTCCCGGTGCACCGGCAGGTGTCCCATCCCGCAGGGCTATGGCATTTGGAGAACCTCATCAATGTCGATCAGCTGCCCGCCACCGGGTCGGTGATCGCGGTGGGTGTGCCCCGCATCGCGGGCGGCACCGGTTTTCCCACCCGCGTATTCGCATTCGTCCCGAAGCAGTGAGGCCCGCCATGGACTACTCCCCTACCCTGCCAATCATCGACGACGAATCCGCCAGCCCCAGGGTCAAGGCCGTCTTCGACGACATCAAAGCGACCCGGCAGACCGATTTCGTCAACAACTTCTGGCGGGTATTGGCCAACGACCCCGCGAACTTAGAACGTACCTGGGCTGAGCTCAAGCAGATCATGGGCCCAGGCACCGAACTGGACCCCATGATCAAGGAATTGATCTATGTGGCGGTCTCCACGGTCAACAACTGCACCTACTGTGTCCGCTCCCACACTGCCGCCGCCCGCGCCAAAGGGGCCAGCGACGCGCAATTGGCGGAGTTGCAAACCATCGTGGCCGCGGCCAATAAAACCAACCGACTGGCCATCGGGCTGCAGGTGCCCGTCGATGAGGTATTTCGTTAAGGAGGAACCATGGAACTGGGATTGACTGGCAAACGGGCTATCGTCACCGGCGGCTCCAAGGGGCTGGGTTTCGCCATCGCGGAGGAACTGGTCGCCGAAGGTGCGCTGGTGCGGACCTGTGCCCGCAACCCCGAAGAGGTTGCAGCCGCGGTGGCTCGGTTGGGAGATCAGGCGCAGGGCCAAGCCGTCGATGTCCGGGAAGCCGACCAGTTGACTGATTTCATCGCCTGGGCTGCCGAATCGATGGGCGGCATCGACATCCTGGTCAACAATGCCGGCGGCGCGCATCCAGGAGATTTCAAGGCTTTGACCGATGAGTCATTGCTGGCCGACTTCAATATCAAGGTGCATAGCTGGTTCCGCAGCGTGAAGGCGGCCCTGCCGTGGCTGCGCGCCAGTTCCGCGGCGCGGGTGATCAATATTGGATCGGTGTACTCCAGGATGCCGGATTACCGGTTCTTCTCCACCACCGTCAACCGGGCTGCTGGGCTCAATCTCAGCAAGGCCTTAGCCCAGGAGCTGGCCGCCGACGGCATCCTGGTCAACTCGGTCAATATCGGCTGCGTGACCACTCCCCAATGGGCCAATATCCACCAGAAGCGAGCGCCAGAGAAGAGCGCAGAGGAGTTCTTCGCCGAACTGGCTGCCGATGAGATTCCGTTGGCCCGGTTCGGTGATCCCAAGGAGGTCTCCGCGGTGGTCGCCTTCCTGGCCAGTGACCGGGCAAGTTACATCACCGGAGCCACTATCGATGTGGCTGGCGGCATGGGCCGCTACGCCTAAGGAGATTCTTGTGACGCAGTTTCGTATTGAGCAGGTGGTTGGCCGCTCCGAGGCAGAGCGGGAGGCGGTGCTGGCCGATCCTGGTTTCGGATCACAGTTCAGCGATCATATGGCGCTGATCGACTGGGACAGTGAACAGGGCTGGCACGATCACCGGATCGTCGGCTACCAGCCTTTCAGCCTGGATCCCGCTTCCGCGGTATTGCACTATGCCCAAGAGGCCTTCGAGGGCCTCAAGGCCTATGCCCATGCCGACGGTTCCATCTGGCGGTTCCGGGCCGAGGTGAACGCCGCCCGTCTTCAGCGATCCTGCCGACGGCTGGCATTGCCGGAACTGAGCGTCGAGGATTTCCTCGACAGTATCGACCAGTTGGTGACAGTGGATCGGCAGTGGGTACCGCGGGGGAAGGAGCAGAGCCTGTATCTTCGCCCCTTCATGTTTGCCCGCTCCGAGTTTCTGGCGGTCAAGCCGTCGACAAAGGTCACCTATGCCGTGATCGCGAGCCCATCGGGCAGCTATTTCGGCGGATCTGGGATCGCACCGGTGAAGATCTGGTTTACCCGCGAGTTCAGCCGAGCAGCTCCCGGCGGGACGGGTTTCGCCAAATGCGGCGGCAACTACGCGGCCTCGATGATCGCCCAACAGGAGGCCGAGGCCAACGGATGCAGCCAGGTGGCTTTCCTCGACGCGGTCGAGCATCGCTATGTGGAGGAATTGGGCGGTATGAATGTGTGTGCCCTGACCTCAACTGGTCAGCTGATCACACCAATGCTGACCGATTCCATCCTTGAAGGGGTTACCCGCTCGGCGGTGTTGCGGCTGGCAGCCGATATGAGGTTGGAGGTGCAGGAGCGTCGCCTGACCCAGGAGGAGTTGTACGGCCGCATCGATGATGGTTCGATCACCGAGGTATTCGCCTGCGGCACGGCCGCCA
>JBHAEB010000183.1:0-24850 GCA_041855345.1 Arachnia sp.
CCGCGGCAGCGCCTGCGGGCTGAATAATTCAAGCATCCTCCAGAACTCCAGGATGCTTTGCCGGTGTTGCAGTTCCGCGTCAAGCACCCCCTCATTATCGCGGGAGCTGCGGCACTGCGCACCCATCCAACGACATCCGACCAAGCACATAAGTGCAAACTGCCCATGGCAACAGGAAGCTTGGGTTGCTCCACGACGTAGCCATGGAGGCATTCAGCCGAAGCTGGGACAACATCAGGGCACATTTGTTCATTGACGCCCTTCTCAAGTTGAACCCGCTGGCGGAGGCTGAAGGTCAGGGGCCAGAGTCGGCCCGAGCACCTTCGAAGGAGGCATCATGCCACTGGCACGCACCATTCTGGGCGATCTCGATCCCGCCCGCCTCGGGGTCGTCAACGCACACGATCACCTCATCCGCGTTGGCGCGGGCGAGGTCTACATCGACCCCGATCACCAACTCGCCGACGTCGACAAGGCCGTTGAAGAGGCCGGTTACTTCGTGGCCGCCTCAAAGAACTGGGCCGACGCCGGCACCGTCGTCGACATGTGTCCCGCCAACTGCGGCCGCGACCTCAACCGGCTCGCCGAGGTCAACCGCAGAGTCCCGGACCTCCATGTGATCGCCTCGACGGGTTTCCACCGGGAACACGTCTACCTGGAGACCCAATCGCACTGGGTGTCCCGTTACACCGTCGACCAGATCGCCGACCTGCTGATCGCCGACATCACCGAGGGCATCGACGCCAATGACTACTCCGGCCCCATCGTGAACCGCACCGGTTACAAGGCCGGCGTGATCAAGGTGGCCACCGCCTATGGCAAGATCACCGCCTTCGAACGCAAGTGCATGGAGGCGGCGGCCGCGGCCTCGATCGCCACCGGCGCCCCAATCAACACCCACACGACCTATGGCACCTGCGGGCTGGAGCAGGCGCAGGAGCTGATCAAGCTCGGGGTGGCACCCGAGAAAATCGCCATCGGCCATATCCAACGCAACGCCGACGTGTACTACCTCAGCCAAATCCTCGACACCGGCGTCTACCTAGAGATCGACGGCACCTACCGGATCAAGTACCAGCCCGACTCGAACCGGATCATGGAACTGCGCGAACTCAGCGCCAAGGGCTACGGCAAGCGGCTGCTGCTGGGCACCGACTCCGGCAAACGCTCCTACCAGAAGGCCTACGGGGCAGTCACCGGCGTCGACTACAACCCAGCCGTCGACGGGCCCCGGATGCTGGCCGAGGGCTTCGACCGAGAAGTGGTGGAAGACCTGCTGATGTACAACGGCCAGCGGTTCTTCGGGTTCGTGGCGGAGACCTGAGATGCGCCCCAAACTTCAGGTAGCCGTCGACATCCCAGACCTCATCTCCGCGCTGGGTGCCTTAAATCGGGCCGAGCCGGCCGTCGACGTCATCGAATGCGGCACGATCCTCATCATCGCGGAGGGGCTGCGGGCCGTGAGGGCAGTGCGGGCCCTCTACCCGGACAAGACGATCCTGGCCGACGTCCGCATCGCCGAAGCCGGCTCGCTGATCGCCCGACACTGCTTCGAGGCGGGTGCCAGCTGGGTCTCCTGCGTAGCGGGTGCCTCGCTGACCACCATCGCTCAGGTGGTGAAGGTGGCCGACGAGTTCGGCGGCGAGGTACAGGTGGAGTTGGGAGAGAGCTACGACGCTGAACGCGCCAAGGCCTGGCGTGACCTGGGCGTACGGCACGTCATCGTCAAGCGCTCCCGAGACCGGGAGGCCGCCGGGGATCTCAGCTGGGGACCCGACGACCTGGCGCGGATCGAGGAGCTGGCCGGCCTCGGCTTCACCGTCACCATCACTGGTGGTATTTCGGCCGACGAGTTGGGCACCTTCGCCAACTCCCCCGTCGGCGTGGTGATCGCGGGCCGCGGCATCGTCGGCGCCCCGGATCCCCTGGCTGCGGCAGAGCGGTTCCAGGCCGCCATCGGGGAGGTCTGGCCATGAGCGGGGTCAGGCTCGGCATCTATGAGAAGGCGCTCGTCAGCAAGCCCGATTGGGCAGAGTTCTTCGCCCAAGTTCCAGAAGGAGGGTTCAGCTTCGTCGACCTCTCCATCGACGAGTCCCCGGAGCGGGCCGCCCGGCTCGACTGGGACACCGCGACCAGGCGCAAGGTCCGCGACGCCGCGGCCGACAAGGGCGCGCAGATCGGGGGCCTATGCCTCAGCCTGCACCGCAGCGTCATGCCCGGCTCGGTCGATCCTGCGATCCGCGCACAGGCGGCTGAGGTGTACCGCAAGGGCATCCGGCTAGCCGCGGATCTTAGTGTTGGCATCGTCCAGGTGGCCGGATACTACGCCTACTACGAGCCGCCCGACCCGGCGGCCCGGCAGCGGTACATCGACACGCTTCTCGACGCCGTGCCCTATGCGGCTCGGGAAGGGGTCGTGCTGGGGATCGAGAACGTCGACGGGCACGACATCGCGTCGGTGCCGGACGTCATGGAACTGGTCGCGTTGGCCAATTCCCCGTGGGTGCAGTGCTACCCGGACGTCGGCAACATCGCCGGCCACGGGGGCGAAGCGGCCGAGGAGCTGCGGGCCAGCCAGGGCCACCTCGTCGCACTGCATGTCAAGGATGTCCTGCCGGGGCAGCCGCGCAGGGTCCCGTTCGGCACCGGGATCGCCGATTTCGACGCGGCCTTCACCGAGCTGGCCCGCCAGGACTGGTCGGGGCGCGTGATGCTTGAGATGTGGCACGACGACGCCCCCGACTCTCTGATCAAGTGCCGAGAGGCACGCATATTCATCGAAGACAAACTGGCGTCCGCAGGGCTGCGGATCGCCAAGGAATAGGAGTCACCCATGATGCTTCACGAGCTTCGTGAACAAGTATGGCGGGGCAACCTGGCCCTACCCGAGAACGGCCTAGTGGCCTGGACGGGAGGCAACTTATCCGCCATCACTGCGGACCGCGACCTGATCGTCATCAAACCATCCGGGATGTTGTATTCCGAGATGCGCCCCGAGGACATGGTCGTCGTGGATATGACGGGCAAGGTCATCGACGGGGAACGCGGCCCGTCCTCCGACACTGCCTCGCATTTGGCCATCTACCAGGGACGTGAGGACGTCGGCTCGGTGGTGCATACGCATTCCACCTATGCCACGGCGTTCGCCGCCTCGGGAACACCGATCCCATGCTGTCTGACCGCCATCGCCGACGAGTTCGGCGGGCCCGTGCCCTGCGGCGGCTACGCGCGCATCGGCTCCGACGAGATCGGAAAGGAGCTGCTCGCCGCTATCGGCCATTCCCCGGCGGTCCTCATGAAACAGCACGGCGTCTTCACCATCGGCCCCACCATCACCAAGGCCCTACAGGCTGCGGTCATGGTGGAGGATGTGGCCCACACTGTATACGCGGCGATACAGATCGGGCAGATCGAACTCCTCCCAGAAGAGGAGATCGCCGCCAACTACGACCGATACACCCACCGCTATGGAACCATCAACGCTTCCACCGGAGTAAGCAGGTAAATAATGTTCGATCTCACCACCATCGGCGAAGGCCAGATTCGCCTCACCGTTCCCCAGGGGGAACGTCTATCCAACACCCGTCAACTACGCATGACGGCAGCCTGCTCCGAGGCCAACGTCGCTGGGCTGCTGTCCCAGCTTGGCCGAAGCACCTCATGGTGCTCGGTGCTACCCCACTCCGACCTTGCGGAACGCTGCCTATCCGAGTTTCGTTCCGTCGGCGTCGACATGAGCAATATGATCCGCACCGACGAGGGCCGGGTCGCGTTGTACTTCATGGAGCCCGGCGAGCCCCCGATGCCTTCACGGGTCACCTATGACCGGCTGGGCACCGCGTTTCGTGAGATCTCGATCGAGGACGTCAACTGGGATTCCATGCTCGATACCCGGCTGGTGTTCGTCACTGGGATCACAGCCGCACTCACCGAGCACACCGCTAAGGTGATCACCTATTTCGTCGACGCCGCCCATGAGCGTGGCATCGACATCGCCCTCGACGTCAACTATCGGGGCCTGCTGTGGACCCCGGAGCAGGCCCGCGACGTGCTGGGTGGCATCGCGGCGAAGGCCCGAATCATCTTCTGCTCCCGCAAGGACGCCGGCATCGTGTTCGGTTTCGATGGCCAACGGGCCGAAGTGTCGCGGCAGTTGAGAGAGCATTTCGGGGCCGAGTTCGTCGTCTCCACCGACGCCCAAGAAGGCGTCTACTATGCCGGACCCGACGGTTTGGATGACCGCACTGTCGACATCGTGCCTGTCATCGACCGGCCTGGGGCCGGGGACTCGTTCGTCGCAGCAACGCTGCACGGTTTCCTCAGCGGCGACGTGCGACAAGGAATCAGTTACGGGCTGCGGGTCTCCAAGTATGCGTTGACGCACCACGGGGACCTGACACACATCACCCCGTCGGAGCTGGCGATCCCCACCACCACCGACATCATCCGCTAGCCCAGGAGCATCATGACTACTCACAATTCCACCAGGGGCACCGCAAGCGAGCAGATCGACTCACGCCCCCTGACCAAGAATCAGAAGAACCTCATCGCCTTGGTCATCGTTGCCAATATCTCCGAGTTCTTCGACATGTTCCTCATCGGCTTCGTGGTGTCCTTGCTGACCAAGCCGTGGAACCTCACCGGTTGGGAGGCCGGGATTATCCTGGCCTGCTCCGGGCTGGGCACCGTGGTCGGCGCAATCCTGTGGGGGGCACTGGCCGACAGGATCGGGCGACGGCGTTCCTTCTTCTGGTGCGTGCTGCTGTTTACCGTGTTCACGGCGGTGACCGTCCTCACCCCGGAGCGGGGCTGGATCATGCTGGCTGTGCTGCGGATCCTCGTCGGCATCGGGGTTGGCGGGCTGAACATCACCTCCATCCCGTATGTGCAGGAGTTCGTGCCAGCGAAACGACGCGGCCTGCTGGCGGGGCTCGCGTCGGTGTTTATCCCGCTGGGTCTGCTGCTGGGCGCGCAGGCGCAGCAGTGGTTGGGCGAGCCGATCGGCTGGCGCGGTCTGATCGCGCTGGGCGCTATCCCCGTCTTGTTGCTGCTGTGGCTTCGGCAAGTTCCAGAGTCGCCGCGCTACCTGCAAACCGTGGGACGCGACGACGAAGCGAAGGCGGCCTACGCTTGGGCCCTGCAGGAGCCCGTGGAACGTGTTGGCGAGTTGCCCGTAGTAGAGGTCTCCGAGAAGTCGTCGTTCGGGGTTGTGTTCCGCAACTACCCCAAGGAACTGGCGATCATCACACTGGGGTCATTCAGTTTCATCCTGGGTTCGTTTACCGTCCAGTCCTGGGGGCAGACGCTACTCAAAGACGGGTTCGGGTTCTCTGCCGCGATGGTGGGCGCGCTGTTTACCGTCGTTTCGGTGCTGGACATGGTGGGGCGGCTCGGCTCCGCTTGGCTGGCGGACCGGATCGGCCGACGTATGGTGATGCTGAGCTTCGGGCTGCTGGGCGCGCTGGGCTGCGTGATCGCAGCGCTGGCTCAGGATCCGTGGGTGTTCTTCATCGGCATCCTCGTGATCATGACCTTCGGCGACGGGGCATTTGGCATCCTCAACGCCTTCGGCGCAGAGCAGTTCCCCAACGAGGCGCGATCCACCGGGCTTGGCCTGGGCTATGGGATCGGCGCTATGGCCAAGGTCGTTGGCCCGTTCCTGATGGGCGCCCTGATTGGCGGCGACGCCATTAAACAAAACGTCACCCGAGACGCCGTACCGCCCGCGTTCTTCCTGTTCGCGGCCCTGCTGGTGATCGGCGGCGTGCTGTACCTGTTCGCCAAGGAGACCCGCAACGTCGCCCTTGAGAAGATCTGATCGTCGAGAACTCGTCTGTGGGCCTGGCATGAGCCGGGCCCACAGGCCTGTTCTAACATGGCCAGGATGAATCGCGAACTGGTGTTGCCCACCGACTTCCACGACTGCGCATGGGAGGTCGAGGTCAAGGGCGTGCTCAGGGACGTGCCGGTGCGGGTGGGCACTGGGGTGGTCAAGGTCACCTTCTATGACCCGGTTCGGCTCGGCCAGGACCTGGCCGAGGAATTGGCCCGCGGCCATGGGCGGAACTGGCTAGGGTTCTGGTGGTGCCGCAGGTGACCGAAGAACACCTGCGCGTGGCTGTGGCGCAGGCACCAATCGAGTTCTTCGAACCGGCACGTTGAGACCGCTCGGGGCACCTGGAAATTTGCACAGCGCAGACCCAGAAAATTGCACAACAGAAACCCGGAAATTTGCACAGTAGCCGATGGGTGGTGGCGATCGAGGTCAAACTGGCTGCCACCATCAGCGACCACGACGTGCGTCATCTGAACTGGCTGCAGACCCAACTCGGAGACCGACTCGCGGCCCGCGTGATCGTCAACACCGGGGAGTTCGCCTATCGACGGCCAGACGGGGTCCTCGTCGTCCCGCTATCGCTCCTGGGACCGTAGCCCTGCTTCTCTGACGCGCGAGGCCTGGGCGCCGAGCCGGGCCCCACGTCGAGGCGACGTCTCAACGTAGGCGCTTGTGAGCACGTGCCATCCAAGCTGGGCTATTCGAAGCAAAAGAAAGCGTTTTGCGTCCAGTACAGATAAGGATCGGCCATGTCTGTGTCCAAGACCCTCGCCCCGTCGACTCATTTCACCGACGATGAGCAACAACTCGGACGCATCTATGACATGCTCCCTGAAGCTAATCTGAACCCGAGGCCCAGGTACTACCTACTCGGTGGAGTCGACGACGACCCCGTCGAACTCCCAAAGGAGGTTTATGATGTGCTGCTGCGGGTTGTAGACGCGATGCGCCGCGGCCTGTCCGTCACGGTCTCCCCGACTTCGCAGGTACTCACCACCCAGCAGGCCGCCGATCTCCTGGGCATCAGCCGCCCCACTCTCATCAAGGCCCTTGACGAGGGACAACTTCCCTATACACGCTCGGGAACGCATCGCAGGATCACCCTGGCCGATGTGCTGGAGTACCGCGAAAGGCGGCGACAGGCTCAGTACGCGGCTATCGATGCGCTCTCGGTCACCATCGACGAGCGCAGTGACATCGACAGGACCCTGGCTGAGTTGCGTCAGGCACGCAAAGCAGTGGCCGCCAAGCGCCGGACACCGAAGGCAGGTTGAGTCAGAAGGCGACTGAACAAGAGTGAGGTCGGCGCCGGGCTGTCGGCCATCTGGGGGACTCGAAGTGAACCCATCGAGACGTAGAGTCGTTAACAGGGTTGTGAGGATGCGGCACAACGGCATCAGGCTGCGCCCTCACCGTCCCGCTAAGACAACTGCAATCGACGAGCAGGTATTCCGTGCAATCTCCCGACGAACCGACCACAACAACACAGCTCCCCCGACGGAACCGTTTTCTGCGACGTGCCCCTGGCAGCACGTCGATGACCCGGCGCCGCACCCGGACGCTGCTGCAGCAGTCCTCGGCTGGGATCGCTAGGTGGACACGCCAAGGAAAGGTGCTGGAGACCAGCCACCCGGCGCTGGAACCGGTAGCCGATGAGTTTCCCGATGAGCAGCCCGGCACCCTCGACAAGGTGGTCTTCGGGATCACCGCCGTCGTATCGGTGGCCTTCGTGTTGTGGGGGGTGTTATCGCCGCTGAGTCTCGGCAGCGCCGCGAAATACGGTCTGAACTGGGTGGTGACCAATACTGGCTGGCTGTTTGCCCTGACCGCGACGGGGTTCGTGTTTTTCGTGTTGTGGTTGGCGGCCAGCCGCTACGGCTCCATCCCACTAGGACGCGACGGCGAAGGCCCTGAGTTTTCGATGGTTTCGTGGATCGCGATGATGTTCAGTGCCGGGATGGGGATCGGCCTGATGTTCTACGGAGCCGCTGAGCCGTTGGCCCATCTCGTCGCACCACCGCCGGGTACCGTCGAGCCTGGTGATCCCAGCGTGGTCCGCACCGCGATGGCCCAAACCCTGTTTCACTGGGGATTGCATCCGTGGGCGATCTACGCGGTTGTTGGTGTCGCCATCGCCTACAGCGTCTTCCGTAAGGGTCGGCCGTTGACCATTTCCGGGGTTTTCGAGCCGCTGATCGGGAAGCGGCAGGCCTATGGCCCGGCTGGGAAGATCATCGACATCTTCGCGATCTTCGCGACCCTATTCGGCTCGGCGACGTCGCTGGGCTTGGGCGTGTTGCAGATCTCTCATGGGGCGCAGATCATCGGCTGGGCCGGTGAGGTGGGCAATGACCTGTTGGTGCTGCTCATCACCGCATTGACCATCTGTTTCATCTTGTCTGCCGTCTCGGGGGTGGCCCGCGGCATTCAGTATCTGTCGAATATCAACATGGTGTTGGCGGTGGTGCTGGCGCTGTTCGTGTTTGTGCTGGGGCCGACCATCTTCATCCTCAACCTCATGCCCACCACGCTGGGGACCTATCTGCAGACGATTATGCAGATGTCCTCGATGACTGGGGCTTCTGGGGCCGACGCCAATGCATGGTTGTCGGGGTGGACCATTTTCTACTGGGCTTGGTGGATCTCCTGGACTCCCTTCGTTGGCATGTTCATCGCCCGAATCTCGCGGGGACGCACTATCCGGCAATTCGTCTCTGGGGTGTTGCTGCTACCTACCACTGTCTCTTTGGTGTGGTTCGGGATTTTCGGCGGCGCCGCGATCCATGCCGAACAGGGCGGGGCTGGTTTGTCTGCGGTGGGTGATTCGGAAAGCACCCTATTTGCGTTGCTCCATACCCTGCCCTTGGAGACCATCACCTCGGTGCTGGTCATGGTGTTGGTGGCTATTTTCTTCATCTCTGGCGCGGATGCCGCCGCCATCGTTATGGGAACCCTGAGCGAGAATGGCACCTTGGAGCCCAGACGCAGCACCGTCGTGTTCTGGGGTGTGATGACTGGGGCGGTGGCGGCCATCATGCTGGTGGTTGGTGGCGTCGATGCCCTCTCGGGCTTGCAATCGATCACTATCGTCGCTGCTCTGCCCTTCCTAATCGTGATGATCCTCATCGTGGTGGCGTTGATGAAGGATCTCCACCACGATCCGCTAATCGTGCGGGGCCGCTATGCGGAGAAGGCGATCGACCAGGCGGTGGTGGAAGGGGTCAAGGCCCACGGCGACGATTTCGCCCTATCAGTGGACCGGACCGCCCCCGGAGAGGGCGTCGGATCACTGGTACCTACCCCCGAACCCGAAACCCCGGAGTAGGTCGCTGGGGTAACTCCCCCACCCCTACCCCAGCAGCCGCTGCTTGATGCCATCAGCAAAGACGATCGCTCAGGCGGCGGTGGAAGGGGTCAAGGCCCACGGCGACGACTTCGCCCTATCAGTGGACCGGACCGCCCCCGGAGAGGGCGTCGGATCACTGGCACCTACCCGTTACCTGTGAGGCAGCTCCGATGATCGGGGTTTTGGTCGCCAGTGCCGGCATGACTCACGGGCCCAGTGATTGATGATCCGGGGGTGTTGGCACCGGGTCCTGGCGACGTGGATTCTTCGTAACGAAGGTACCGACGATCTACGCCCGCCCTAGTGACCAGAACGAGTCCTTGAAGAAGGACCCGTGAACCAAGACCGGTTCTACGTATTCGTCGGTCCCGACGTCGGCAAGGAACACCTTTGCCGACGCCCATGTACCTACCAAAGTTCGTGCGCCGCGCGTACGCCAATGCCTTGTCGACGCCATCGCAACAGCGCCCGCAGCATACACCTTGACGGCCCCGGAACCCGTGCGGCCACTTTGGTCCTGACACAGCTCTCCACCCAACACCAAGGCCTGCTCACCCAGCGCACTGAAACCGTGAGGCAGATCGAACCGACCCTCGCTACACACCCTCTTTCCCAACACCTGACAAATGCCCGAAGTCAGCACCAGAACCGCAACCAGTGGAAGCGAGCCGGCCCATGAGAGATAACGAGTTCCGCGCTGTCCCACGAACCCACCCATAAACCGTGATCTAGGGCCCCACCTCGGAACAGCCACCAGCCCTACCCACCACGCAAACCATGAGCCTGCCCATACGTTGTGGTCGCTTCCCGTGACGTTGCGGATGTAATCCTCGATGTGACCCCGACGGTATTGCAGCGCGGTTCCCACGACGGACGTTCACTCACCCTCAGCTTCTGCTGGGTCTGCCCAGGCTGCGCACCGCGATTCCCATTCAATTGTCGTATCGGGCTGTGAAAAACATCACGATGGGATTCTTGGTGGCGTGACGACACCGGCTGTGGAATGCCGAAACGACGGCCCTCCTCGACATCAGTGAGCTATACGGATGTGGTCGAACAGTCTTGCCAGGATTGTTCTGGAATGTAGATCCCTGAGGCTTCCATAGCGCTTCCCTCCTGCGTTAGCGTCCCCACTGTTTTTCGGGTTTAGGCGCGATCGGGATATACCTCGATGAACGATGACCTGGTGTGAGGGGTGAGGCTTTGGCGGAGGTAGAGCGGGTGGGACGGGTAGCGCCTAGAGGGTTCGGAAAGGAAGCAAGGAGAGTACGTTTACTGGGCAGCGTTTCAGCCTCAGCGACGGGTTGCGAACCGTGAGTCGTAGTCTCGTATTGAAGACGGCCGTCAACCAGGTGACCCCGCTGCGTGAGTACAGGTGGCTGACCGACCGTGGTGGCGTCAAATCGGCGGTATGCCTCAACCTGGCACGGGTTAGCGTCGAGGATGCCCTGGATGCTCTGCCGCGGCCGAGAGGTTCCGTCGGGGGCGTAGACACTATCGATGACTTCGGTAGGAACGTAGCGTCCGTCGACACGTTCTTGGTCACGAAGATACCGAAGGAAGACACTCTGCTCGGAAAACTCCTTCTCCGCATGAATCTCGACCACCCGGATACGGTAACCCTGATCGGCTAGCGTATCGATGAGGGCCGCCGTCTTCTCAGAGTTGGAGCAGACCTGGTCGAGGATAAGGTTCCGTCGCTCATTAATGGCTAGCCGTTGACAGCGCTTAGCGAGATTGGAAGATTCCTCGTGGACGAGACTAGCGAAGTCGAGTTTAGAGAAAACTTCTCCTTTGCTCTGCAGCTCTTTTGCCTCCGGAGGCATGAGGAAGGACTGAAGACTCCCGTCACGTTCAGCGGCATCGAGGAGTTGTTCTTTGATACTGTCAGCATCAATTGTCACGAAATCCGACGAATTAAGACCACCCGTGATCCGCTCATCACTAGCATCAAACAATGCCCGACGAGCCGACGACTTTCCCGAACCCGGAGGACCCGCCAGAAGAATAGCGATCGGTGGATCCACCTGGCCCACTGACAACTGCGGCCCGAGGGTCTGCCGTAGGATGCGATTGTGCAGTTCTTCCCGTTGTTTGTTGGGAACGCCCCACTCCGTGAACCACTGCCGGTTTGAGATGGATGCATTAGTCCCTTTGGGGTCTAGACCACCCCGGTCTCGAATTGCCTGGAGGTGCCGGTAGTGCGCAATAGCCTGGATACTCACGATTTATCCTCATCGCCCGTGGATTCGAGTTGATCCTCCACGATGTCCAGATCATCGAGGAACTGGTCATCAATCCGACGAATGAAATAAGCGCGCATAAGGTCTTGTACAGATCCTTCGTCTGGGACATCCGGGAAGGTTTCAACTTCCGGCGTAGGCGGAATCCGCAAATACGGATAACGAGCAAGGACCTGAATAACAGACTCACGATCCACATGACCATCCACAAAATGCTCGATGAGTCGCTTCGGCGTGCATATCGCCTCAAACCCAAAACGCTCCAAAGCCTCAGGCAACCACTCCCGAAGCAAAACCCCAACAGCGTCACGATCAATCTGATCTTGCCAAGGCCGCCCTGGATCATATACACGCAAGGTAGTCACAGTCGTTCTCCTTCACGTATAATTAACACTCCAAAAAGATCTTTGGATCCTCCGCAGTTTCGAACTATCTGGAGGTTCTGGTAGCGCAATTCCCTGGATGCTCACGATTCATCCTTATCTCCCACGGACTGAAATTGATCTCCCAAACAGCGCACATCATCAAAAAACTGTCCATCAATCTGACGAAGGAAGGACGCGTACATGAGGTCTTCCACGGAGCCTTCATCTGGGACGTCTGCAAAGGTTTCAACTTCTGGGGTAGGCGGAATCCGCAAATACGGATAACGAGCAAGGACCTGAATAACAGACTCACGATCCAGATGACCATCCGCAAAATGCTCGATGAGTCGCTTCGGCGTCCAAATCGCCTCAAACCCAAAACGCTCCAAAGCCTCAGGCAACCACTCCCGAAGCAAAACCCCAACAGCGTCACGATCAATCTGATCTTGCCAAGGCCGCCCTGGATCATAGGTAGTCACAGTCATTCTCCTTCATGTGTAGCTAGTGCCTCAAAAGGCCTCCGGATCCTCCGCAGTTTCAAATTGTCTGGAAGTGCTGGTAGTGCACAATACCCTGGATACTCACGATTCATCCGTATCCCCCACGGACTGAAATTGATCTCCCAAACAGCGCACATCATCAAGAAACTGGCCATCAATCCGACGAGTGAAATAAGCGCGCATAAGGTCTTGTACAGATCCTTCGTCTGGGACATCCGGGAAGGTTTCAACTTCCGGCGTAGGCGGGATTCTCAAATACGGATATTGAGCAAGGACCTGAATAACAGACTCACGATCCACATGACCATCCACAAAATGCAGAATCAGTCGCTTCGGCGTCCAAATCGCCTCAAACCCAAAACGCTCCAAAGCCTCAGGCAACCACTCCCGAAGTAAAACCTCAACAGCGTCACGATCAATCTGATCTTGCCAGTGCTGCATCGCCTCGTCTTCCTCGTCTTCCTCGACCGGAGATGACTCCAGCTTACCTGGCAGTAGCCTCAACTAAGAAGATGTTCCGTTGACAGGCATCCGGCCAACTCTCTGCTTGACATCAACGAGCTACCGGCCTTCGTGCCGAGCCCGCCAGGACCAGTTCAAGGCAGACAGCGCCTCGTCGGGTCATAAGAGTGGCCTTCCCCCAGCACAATCCCATGAGGCAGCCCCGATGATTCGGGCTCTGGTCACCAGTCCCGGCATGACGTACGGGCCCCAGTGATTGACGATCCGGGGGGTATTGGCACCGGGCCCTAGTGGCGTGGGGTGATCGCTGATAGGGAAGCAAGCCGCAGGAGTGAATCACAACACTCCCATCATCGGCCTCGGCCAACGACGCATCGACGTCGTCGGCGGACTGCTCCGCAACGGCACCTGTTACCAGCCCAATACCCAAGCCGCAGCCTGACAAGAGCCATAGGGATACCCCGGCAGCCGCGGCCTTAGGTCGTCGCTGCGGCTGGTTCGTGGTTGAGGGTAAGGCGGAAGATGAACAGCAGCATCATGCTGACCCCGATCATCTCCCCACCATCCTCAATGACCGCAACCCAATCGATGTCACGAATAAGCGGTAGCGCCAGGGTGTGTGCCATATCGACCACCACACCAAAGAAGGCCAGGAAGGCCACCAGAACAACCAGGATCCGGAAGATCCAACGGGTGGTGTCGTCGCCGACTAGGTAGGCCAGCAGCAGCGGGATGCCAGCGATCGCGGCGACGATGATCGCGACGATCACCTCCCCGAAGTCCTGGGCCTCCCAGCCGAAGGCGGGCTGAAGACCCAACATCGTGATGAGGTCGGATCCTTGATGCTCGTGGAGCATCATCAGGTCGTCGATCATGAAATAGCCGAGCACCAGGGACCAGCACACCAGCTGCCAGCGACGATGGGTCAGGCAGTATCCGAGCAGCAGCACGGCCGCGTATATGTATTTCACGGCCTGAAAGAACTCGGCATAGCTGCGATCTCGGTCGATGCGAAAGAGCGGGTTGGCTGATCCATCCGCGACTGCCACCACATGTAGGACGATCAGCATGAGATCCATGAGGGCCAGGAAGGCCAGCAGGCTCCAGATCGGCAGCTTGGTGTGAAAGAGCCAGCGGTTGAAGTGCTTCGGGATTGTCGGACTGTGGGCGTGGCCTGATCGATGAGTGGGTCGCGCCATGTCGTGTCTCCTTACGGGGACGTCAAGGACCGTCCAACAAACACTACGTGGTGTAGCGGTGAAACGGAAACCAGTCCTGGGCGATCCGCCACTTCCACCGCTGCGAGCCCGTGAAACGGCAGGCCAGCCCCTGGCGACGTGAACCCGCAACGAGGTCTACAGTGTGGCCATGTCGAGCACCACCGTCCTTGACGATCCCGCTTTCAAGCTGCGGGTCGCCACCGAGTTCCTCAAGTCCCTCGGGGTTCCACGACGATTCCGCGACACCTTGCCGGATCTGGTTGAGCTAGGCAAGCGACACAGCATTGAGCAGCCACCCACCGCTGAGAAAGACAAGGCGGAGTACTGGCAGTTCGCGGATCTCATCGTCGACCTGGCCCAGGCGATATGGAAGGCCCTTGGCGACCGCCGGATTCGCCCGGAATTGGTGGGGATCAACAGTCAGGAAGCAGCCAAGGCGCTGCAACGGTTCGCTGCCGCAGTGGAGGCGCGCGACGCGGCGCAGATGCAGAACATCGAGGACTTCGCCAAGGATATATTTCAGAAGAGGGCCCGCCGTCCTCAGTTTGGCGAGATTCGGCGCATCGTGAAGGTGATCCGAGGAATCCCACGCAAGACTCGTCGCCAGATATTGCGTGCCGAAAACATTCCTGGGGTGGTGCTGTGGTCTCCGGTTCTGGGAACTCTCCTACGGGTAGGGCTGTTCTTTTACCGCCGTCAATACACTAATCCGGAGTTCCTATCCACCCTTATGATTAGCGACTCGGCTGGTGATACTGCTGCGTGATGGTTCAGTACCAGGTGCTACCCGGCGGCTCCCGCCCTGATCCCTCGCAACCAGCCCCTGGCGCCTCCCAACCAGCCCCTGCTTCCTCCCAGCCAGCCTCTGGTCCCTCCCAACCAGCCTCTGGTCCCTCCCAACCAGCCCCGCCACCCTCCAGCCTGCTTTTCTGCGATTCATCCGCCCAAAACCCGAGCAGATCCCCCATAAACCGCCGAAAAGCAGGCACTCCTCGACATGGCCGACTCCTAGGACTGTAACTACCTCCGCATGGCCTGGACCACCAGCCATCATCTCTCCTTCACAAACCAGAGCGCATTGAGCCGGGGTAAGGTCACGAACGCCTCCACGGATGACTGTAATGCCTTCCTCCGTACCCAAAGCAGCGCTTCGTGGATCTCGGCAGCCCGCATCTCCAGATGAGACGTTGGCGAGGCTGGGCTTGGGGGTGCTTCTGGTGGTCTCGGTCGTGAGGTGTTTGTGAGGCCGGTGGCTGTGTCTTGTGCGGCATCTGCGGATTCGTGCTTCTCGTAGCCGAGATGCTCGGTCAATTCAGCACGCATCCCACGCTCAAGCACGAACTTAGACCTGCTCGGGCGGCACCCCGCCCTCACCAGTCAACGCGACCCGGTGCTCGCTGGTCGAGGTAAGGAACTGATCGAGCAGTTCGCCATCGATGAACTCCCAGCGGACCTCACCAGCCTCGCTGACCCGCTTGTCGTCATTCCTGGTCACGGTCATAGTCAATCTCCTTCAGATCGGCCCGGCCACATACACAGACCATTTGACACCCCACTGCCGGTGGCGTGACCGGGTGCCGTGCGCCGTCGCTCAACTGACCGAGGCATCGCAGCGAAATATCGGATGCCACCCAGCAAGCGCGAGGCCGCATACTCCAGTAGCTCGCGCCCTCTGTTAGACGGGCCTTGTTGATCGTTGCGCAAGGCTGGTTTGACGCCACCAGGCATCGTCTCGTTCGATGGCCTCTAGATGGTCGGTCATTTCGATAACGTGGATCACGAAACGCTCGGGAAGGCGGACATTATGCATAGCGACGTAGTGAGACAGCCCGTCTGGCCACACAAAGTAGCCATCGCTGAGCTCCAAGGCTCCGTTGTTGCATCCGCAGAACCGGCATCGTGAGTAGCCTGCATAAGCACGCGCGATCAGACCGGTTTGAAGGTACTCCGCGACGAGTAGACGCTCATCGACGTCCCAGTTCGGGTCAACGAAGTCATGAACAGATGGCCACCCAGGGGATGTCGCCTCTCCATCCCAGTAGCCAATCAGGATCAGCTTCTTGCGCTTAACCATCCCCACTCACCGCCCTCTAACTCGACAGCGTATTCGCACGCTCTTGGGTGAACGCGTCGTTCGGTGCTTTAAACCGCGAAAGGTATGCGCCATTGGGTCCCCTTGGATCTGCCGACAAGCGCTTCAGGCAATCGCACGGTTTCAACTGTCTGCTCTGTTTTGCAGGACCCTCGCCAGGCGAGTCTCCACGTCCAGTCCATCGTGTGGGGTGTGTCGATCATGCCACTGAGCTCCGTCGGCCAGCCAGCGCGGTCTGTAACGGGCCACCCCGACGGGGGTTGAATCCTCGTAACCCCATTCAACGCAGCAGCAAGGGCAGATCTCGAAAGATGGTCCTTGATCACTGTCGCCCCAGGGAGGAGTGGGAGGAAGGTATCCGCAAACGCGGCAGTATGGGTTACCAGTTGTGGTCATTGAAGTAGTCCGTATTAGTTGGGCGGCCATGCAGAGTCGGCTTAGGTCTGAAGTAGGTTCTTGGGGCTCCGGACGAGTCCATCACCCCTATCATGTCCCTTTGTGGGTTATACCGGACGACGTCACCGTTGGAGCGGTTGATTGTGAGCGTTCCTGGTGCAGGGTTTCGAACAAAGCTCTGGGCTTCGGGGACATACTCCAAAGATGATATTCAAGTGCGGGAAATCGTCGCGATGCTTGTTTAAGTGCGATAGGGCATTCTGTGGGGCCATTTTCGCTCGTGACGGCGTCCACAGTGGGGCTGAGATCCGAGAAGATGTGGGGGACGGTGGTTCTGGTGTTGGGGGGTTCGGTCTGGCGACGGCTCCGCCTGTGAAGCCGCTGATGGCTCCGTCGCGGGCGCCTAGAGTTCAGGAGCGTCATCGTGGTCGGCCAGGGAAGATTTTGCTTGTGCGAGCCGGACTCTGAAAATGTCCAGTGCTGACTCCTCGCGTTCCGCGAGATCGGGCCCGTGATTGGGATCTTTGACGAACTCTTCGTAACCCCATTTCGCCGCGCACGGATCAGTCCAGATGGCGTTACCGGAGGCCCGGATACCTGACTCAAGACTAAATAGCCATGAGTCTGGGATCCGCCAGGTGCCAAGATCGAACAGTCCAGCAGGGGCGACACACGGCCCGCCCCAGTCATCCGGAACCAAGAAGTAGAAGGTGTTCTCCCACAGCAGCATCGCCAGCGCCACGTATTGGCGACCCCTGGTGATCGGGTATGTGGAGTGTTCGACGGCGCCACGAGGGAATTGGTGGTCTGACAGCGTTGCAGCCCGGTTATCCATGCAGGTTAAGAGCATTATTTGCCTCACTTGAACTTGAAGTCGTCGACGGCGGCGCCCGCTTGTTGTGGCAATCGATCATGTGTACCCCTAGTCCAGTGGGGTCTAGCTCGAATCTCATCGCTGACCCGGGCGCGGCCACTTGCAGGGACCTCCGGTTCTACGGGAAGAGACTTGCGAAACCGTGTGACGAGCTTATTATGCGCTGACGAATGACCTGAGCCTCTTCTGTGTTTGCCATTGCAAGATCCTCGAGGATGCTTCGAACAGCAGCCTGTGCAACGGGAGTATTAGATAATTCTTCTTCTAACTCAGGCGTGTAGAGGAGCTCGGTGTCCAGCCTTTGCTGGGCGACATAATCGGCAGCTTCGTACACCTGGCGGCCAGCCCATACAGCCTCCTGAACTCCGTCCCTTAGCCTGGTGTCAATGGCGTACGCGATAGCGGCTATTCCGTTTTGAGCATATCCCGACTCGAATACCCAGTTGTCATCATCCTCTGAAGGAATCAATTCCTCGGCAACAGCCTTGGCGGTTTCCAATGCAAGTCTGTCTGCATGGCCCCCTGCCGCTGCCCAGGCAGCTTCCAGTGCCTCCCGTAGCCCTCGAAGGCTGTCAGAAGGGAGGGCAATCGTGGCTGCATAACGTTCTACCAGTGGCCAGAGCCGTTCTGCGCAAGCGGCAGCAAATGCTGTACGTTCACCTCTGGTCAGGCGCTGAGCAGCAAGGGCAATGGCGGCCTCATCGTACTTGGGGACCCCTACCATCGCGCCCACCTTGGCCCAAGGATGGTCGCCCCTTCAGCCTCAAGGAATGTGCGGCAACTTGAGCAGAAATTTGTGGTTGTCACAATGTCCTTGGGGGTGAGGTCAGCGCCGCGGGCTCCTAGGACTGTAGTTACCTCCGCATGGCCTTGACCACCAGCCATCATCTCTCCTTCACCAACCAGAGCGCATTGAGCCGGGCTAAGGGTCACGAACGCCACTGATGATTGTACTGCCCTGCTCCGTACCCAAAGCAGCTGTCCTGCGGCAGGTCTGTGCAATGGAGTCCAATGCTTCATTGATCTCGGCGACCGCATCTCAAGATCAGACGTTGGCCAAGTTGGGGTTGGGGGGGGCTGCTGATGGTGGTTCTGGTGGTGAGGTGTTGGGGAGACCGGTGGCTGTGTGGTTAGTTCGTTGTTGAAGAGACTCGGCAATGGTTTCTCCTATGAAACGGTCCAGAGGTACACCTTGCTGGCGGGGTCATTGGTGGCCTCCAACAGCTGCCCCGCCGCGCTGTAGGCCAAATTGTTTACGAACTGGCAGCAGTAACAATTCGACTGACTTCGGGGTCTATTTGCTCTAGCACCTCAAGTAGTGCCTCACGGTAGCTCATGTTGCCTGTGCCACATGCTTGAGCTGCGAGGAGCCAAGTGCCGGCTCTGGCCTGTGCGATACATTTCTGTCTGAGGGAAGAAGGGGCCTCTGAGTCGCCGTTCAGGATGAAACGAATCACTTCAACAGCCCACATCCGAAGCCACTCTGGTGATCGGTCCGCCACCACCGCCAGCATGACGTCTAGGACTAGCAATGCGCTGCCGTAGATGGTCTCCTGTGCGAAGGCTACCCCTTCCAATTCGAACCAAAGACCGGATAACTCATCTGGTGACCCGGCTCTAACAAATCGGCGCAGGGACCCCGCGAGGTCATGCCCCGACCCGCTAAGCACCTCGACCTCATCCCAAGTGATCGAGTCGATCACCAACTCACTTAGACTCATTGCAACCCCCATGGGCCAGGATCGGCTTTTACGTTTGATGGAAACAGAGACTGACACGAGCCGCAAATAGGGATCTCGCGCCAAACCGGAGCGCCCATGGGGCCACACCACCCCCAGACTCGGCTCATAGGCGCGCCAGGCGCTGCAGTTTGAGCGTTGACTTCCGCATGTGCACCTGGCGATGAAGCATGTGTACGCACTCCATCCTCATCCATGGTGTTGACCCAAGCGGCGGGTCCACGATTGGGCGTAACTCCATCACTTTCATACTGGGGCAAGGGATCGGGAACCGTGTCTCCGGCAGAGGTAGGCGTTGGCTGTGGTGGTTTTGGTCTGGCGACGGCTCCGTCGCGGGCGCCTTGGAGGGCGCCGTCCATGAAGCTGCCCCCAGTGGCCATGGCGCCTAGCCCTCCGGTGATGAAGCCGGTGTCCCCGCCTGCTGCTGAGCCTGCTGCGCCTTGGACGAGGCGTTGGGCGATGGGTGAGTTACCGACACGAGACAGGGCACTGCTGGCCGCAGGGCCAATGAGGCCACCGAAGGCGGCGCCGATCCCACCGCCTAGTGCCCCGAGGGCGCCGCTGAGACCGACTTGTTTCCAGTCGATGGGGTAGCCCGAGCAGGCTTGGTCGACAAGGTTTGCGCCCGCTCCCATGGCTGCGCCGATGGCGATGGAGGCTCCGATGCCAACCGGGCCACCGAAAACAGCCAAGGCGACGCCGGCGACGATGGCTAGGGCAGTTCCCCACTTCGGAGAATTCGCCTTTCGATATTCATCGACCTCCTCGGCAGTGATAGGACGCAGCCCAGTGTGGACTCAGCGTTCACGAGATACTCGTATATCGAAGGGCGCGGGAGATACATCATGTATCGGGTTTCATCTCGGACTCATCGTCGAGCAGTTCGGAGACCTTTCGAGCCAATTCCCGAATTTCTTGCCACTCTTGTGAGTGCGCCAAAGATTCCACATCCCAGCGCAGGGTATCCCTGTCCAATGCCGTGTGAACTGCCTCAAGGTGGCGAAACAACTCTTCGTTCACGGTACTGAGCCTTGTTTTCACAGCCGGCCAGATGTCATCGAACTCGAGCCCAAGTTCATCAACCGAGCCCGCCACACCCAAAGCCTTGAGATATGCGAGTTGCTCTGGAGCGGACCAGCCTAACCGGTCAACCACCTCACGTGTGGTGGAAAGCCAAAAAGCCTCAGACCCGCCCGCGCTCATCGAATGATTCCTCCTAGATCGCTGTTAGGGCCAATTACCCTCCAGTATGGATCAGGGCCGTGGTGCCCACCACCGGGATGCCAACGATTCTGAGGGCCTAAAGGAGAACCAGCTTCGTTGTACTTGACGTAGCACCCCATCCCTGACCCTTGTGGCTGCCTTTCTTGAGCGTTTCAACATGCCATCCAGGGGTTTCCCGGTGACTGCCTCGACTTAAGCAGGGGTCTGACCAGCTAAGAGCTTTGGGTTTGCCATGACGTCGTCCACGGGCTCAAACACGTCCCCCACCTGGCGTAGCGCCGTTGAGGTTGGGCTTGGGGGTGCTGCTGGTGGTGGTTTTGGTCGCGAGGTGTTTGTGAGACCAGTGGCTGTGTCTTGTGCGGTATCGGCGGCCCCTCGTGACGTGCCCGCGCTCAGGCGTGCGGCGATGTCTCGGACCACAGGGAGGCGGCTGGTTTGTTGTTTGGCCCAGCCGATGGCGGCTTGGCCTGCGGGGGTCCTGGCTGCCCATTGGATGCCTTTGCCGATGCCCCAGCCAGCAGCTCCGCCGACGATGCCCCATAGCGTGCCTGGCGACGAACCCGGCGGCGTAGACCCACTCGTGCACCAACTCCCCGGCGGCAGCCCGTGAGTTTACGCAGAGCCTGATCAGGAACCTTCCGTTCCCAGAATGTCGTCCACTTCAATACCCAGATTATCGCTGACCCAGCGATCGACTGCGTAAACGAATTGACGACAACCGTACTCGACTTGAGGCCACTCAAGTTCGCCTACAGCAATGTTCTCCTGATGAATGGAGCCTGCCTTCCAGCCGCTGGACGGTTGTCGCCGGAACCAAACGAGACCAGGCTCGTCCGATTCCATAGATATGAACTCGAAATCCCCTTCGGGCCTCTGAAGCCACGCAGCCAAGGCGGCGCGGAGCTCAACAATGGGAAACAAGAGTTCGGTGTAGATCACCTGGTCGCCAACCTGAAGGCGGAAGGTGCTCTCGACGCCCACGAGTAGGTCGTATTCGTCTTGCACCACTGAGCGTGAGAGTGTTACGTCGCTAAAACTGAGTCTCAGCGTATTCATGACTTAACAGGGTATGCCGTAATGATGTTGCCTTCATCTGAAACTACCACCTTGACGACGGTCTGCCCGTTCGTTCCGATGACTGAATCCATATCGGTTTTAACGATAAATCGGTCTGACGCTGTCCCATGGTTGGGTAGGAAGTTCGCGTCCTCGGACCTCAGCGCTCTGGCAACCGTGTCGTTGATGTCAACTCCCTCAGCCCACTTGTTCCAGCGACCACCTGCTGTGGGTAGGTGCTTGGCTGAAACAGTCCAGTTTCCGATGTTATCTGCCGCTCGGTAGGCCAAATCAGATGCTTCCGCCAGTCGCTGCCCAGCACTGGTGGGGGTTAAGGGCGGTTCTGGTGCTGCTGGTGGTGGTTTTGGTCGTGAGGTGCCGCCTGTGAAGCCGGTGGCTGTGTCTTGTGCGGTATCGGCGGCCCCTCGTGACGTGCCCGCGCTCAGGCGTGCGGCGATGTCTCGGACCACAGGGATACGACTGGTTTGTTCCTTGGCCCAGCCGATGGCGGCTTGGCCTGCGGGGGTCCTGGCTGCCCATTGGATACCTTTGCCGATGCCCCAGCCAGCAGCTCCGCCAGCGATGCCCCATAGCGTGTCGACGCCTACTCGTTTCCAGTCGATGGGGTAGCCGGAGCAGGCTTGGTCGATGATGCTGGCTCCGCCACCGAGCACGGCACCTGTGATCAGTGCTGCCGCGAATCCTTGAGCACCCGGGACAAACGCCAAGCCGATGCCGGCGACGATGGCTAGGGCAGTTCCCCACTTCGGAGAATTCGCCTTTCGATATTCATCGAGCTCCTCGGCAGTGATAGGCCGCAACCCAGTCGGGTCATACAGGTTGGCCGGATTGTTTCCGGCGTAGCTGTAAGGATTCCCAACCCAACCAACACCAGTGATCGGCGGAAGCGGATCAGGGGTTAGGAAGCTGCGGCTGCCTGGATCCAACACCCGGGCACCGAGCCATTCCAGGCCGGCGATTTGGATTTCGCCGCCGGGGCCCATTCCGAGGCTGGCGCCGAGCCTGGCCTGCGCGACTGGGGGCAGGTACGGGTTCGTCGGCGTGGTGGAGCGGTCCGGTCTCCAGGAGGGTGCTAGCCAACCCTGGCCCTGGTGGGCGGTCAGTGGCCCGGCCGAAACGATTGACTGGTCCCCAGCTTGTAGCAGGCCGCCTTCTACTGGGTCGAAGAACAGCTCTTCGTTGTCGACGCGGGCCAACTGGCCTAGCGCGTCGACAACGGTCGTGGTGCGGCTCACCTGGTCGTGCTCGTGATCCGTGACCGCGCTCAGTTGCCACAGCCCCGACCACTCGTACTCGCGGCGGCGACCATCGGCATGGCGCTGCTCGACGCGTCGGCCGGACAGGTCGTAGCGATACGTGATGGTGTCAGAAGCGCTGGCGGCCTCCAATAGCTGCCCGGCGGCGCTGTAGGTGCGTTCCCAGGTGACGCCGTCGACCTGCTCCTGGACGAGCCGACCACCCAAGTCGTAAGTCCACGTGTTGGTCCCGACCGGGGATTCAGCATGAATCAGCTGCCCCGCCTCGTCGTAGCGATAGGAAGTTGTGATCCCGTCAACAGCTACCGACGAGAGCTGGCCGTCGGCGTCGTAGGTCATCTCGGCGGCGGTTTCCCGACCGCGGCCCCTAGCTGCGTGCCGGGCGACGAATCCATCGGCGTAGACCCACTCGTGCACCAAATCCCCGGCGGTGGCCCGGGTCACCCGGCCCACCTCGTCGCGGTCCAGGACCGCCGTGGCCAGCCCCGGGTGTTCCACGGCCACCACATCGCCGGCAGCGTCGCGCCGATACGCCGTCACGGCCCCATTTGGTGCCTGGGTCCGTGTGGTGAAGCCGTCGGCGTCGTAGGCCCAGCGGGTGCTGGCCTCCCCGCGGTCGTGCTGCACCAGCAGGCCCCGCGGATCAAAGGACAGCGTGTGCACCACCGGCCGCGCCGGATCCGAGTAGTCCTCCACCATGTGGCGACGCTGTTTCGCGTCGCGGGTGGTGCGGGAGAACAACACCCCGTCCACCGTCGTCGAGGTCGCTCGGCCGGCGTCGTCGAAACCGGTCTCCACGACCCGCCCGTCGGCGTCGACGTCCCGGATTAGCCGCCCCGCCGCGTCGTACTCCCAGCAGGTGGTGTGGCCCAGCGGGTCGGTGCTGCTGGTGCAGCGATTCATCGCATCGAAGGTGCGTCGCGTCACCGAGCCCAGCGGGTCGGTAACAGTGACCGCGCGACCACCCAAGTCGTAGTCGTAGCGGGTGACGCCGCCGTTGCCGTTGATCGCGGCCACCAACTGATCAGCCTCGTCGTAGCGGAACCGCCGCAGCCCATTCTTCGGGTCCTTGGTCTCCACCACCCGGCCCGCCCGGTCATAGACCCACCGGAACAACCCCGCGCCCGGCATCCGGCGCGCCACCAGGCGGCCGCACTCGTCGTAGCGGGACCAGCCCTGCTCACCGGTTGGCCAAAG
Organism: Arachnia sp.; assembly: GCA_041855345.1. Lineage (GTDB taxonomy): Bacteria > Actinomycetota > Actinomycetes > Propionibacteriales > Propionibacteriaceae > Arachnia. The sequence continues at coordinate 23,828 of JBHAEB010000183.1, forward strand.
CTCCGAGACCAGTTGCGAATCGGCGTCGTAGCCCAGTTCGGTGCGGAACCCCAACTCGTTGCGCACCCCGGCCACCCGGCCGCACCGGTCATAGTCGTAGCGCACCGACGCCCCACCCGGGCGACGAATCCGTGTCGGCCGGCCCGCCGGGTCACGCTCGATCAGGGTGTGGCCGCCGACGGCGTCAACATACTCCACCGGTCTGCCCGCACGGTCATACCGGGTCGAAACCTCGGATCCGTCCAGCAACACCGTCGTCGTCTCACGGCCCCACAGGTCGCGCTTGATGGTGCTCGTGGCATACGCGTCGCCGACGGTTACCTCACGATTGGCGCTGCTATGCCGCTGGAACGCCCGCACCCCCGTCGGGTCCACCGTCTCGTTCAGGCGCCCGAACTGGTCATAGTGGCGCTGCCACACCTCACCCGAGGGGTCGATCGTGTGCCGCAGCCGAGACATCGCGTCGTGCGAGAACTCCCAGGTGGCGCCGTCAGGCAACTGGACACGGGCCAAGTTGCCAAGGTCGTCGAACTCCTGCGTGACCCGGCGCCCCAGCGGGTCGACGATGGCGGCCAGCTCGCCGTCGGCCCCGTACTCCAACGCCATGCGGGCGCCCAGCGGATTAACAAGTGCGCTCAGCCGCCCGCCGACGGTGTACTCGTAGCCCCAGCGCGCCCCATCCGGGTCGATGCGCGCCGCCAGTAACCCGGCCTCGTTGTACTCGTAGCAGGTTGTCGCGCCCGACGGCTTGATCATCCGCAGCGCCCGCCCCGAGGCGTCGCGCTCGATCCGGGTGGTGTTCCCGTCGGCGTCGGTGGAGGAGATCAGGTCGCCGTGCTCGTCGTAGTCGAACCGCACCACCACACCCGTCGGGTCGGTCACCTCCAGCAGCGGGCCCTCGTCCCACACCATGCGGGTGCGGCCGCCCTCACCGTCGACGATCTCGCACGGCTGCTGCTGATTGTCCGCATAGCTGAGGCTGGTTCGGGTGACCTCCGTCTGCTCCTCCAGTGAGATCATCTC
>JBHAEB010000184.1:0-4374 GCA_041855345.1 Arachnia sp.
GCCCAACGCCTGCCGGTTGGCTCGGCTGAAGAACACGCACGGCGCCCCGCTCATCCGCGACACTCGTACCCGCACGGTTCGGCCCTCGACGGTGACGGTCACCGGCGGCTGCTTGGCGGGCCCCAGTAGCGCCGCCTGATCTTCCGTCAACTCGATGCCACCCGCCGCGCCGTAGGGGGTGACGACTGCGCGAAACTCAAGACTCATGCTGGGAGCCTACCGCCGTTCCAGGCAGCCGAGCGAGGCCCCAGAATCGTCGAACTGGTGGCAGATCTACCGATCACCCAAATCTGTCAGTCCACGGCGCTAGTCTGGTATTACTCGGGAGGACAGCATGAGCGAGCACAGTAACCACACCGTCTACGCGGTCATCAAGCCTGCGCAAGGGGTCATTAGTGCCCACCTTGAGGCAGCTCTAAACGCGCAAGGGTGGCCTTTCGATGCGATGGGAGACCGTTATACCGTGGCGATCCCGGTATATAGTCATCGCCGATCAGCCATAGAGCGTGCTAGAAATGAACTGCGCAGTTTCGCGAACCACAGGGTGCCGATCCATGTGGACGAAGTCCGTCGGCTTGAGGCTCCAGAGGGCATGGGCATGACGCGAGTCGTGGTGAGGTCGCATCAAGGCTGTCTGAGGAGGTTTCTGGATCGGCTGGGAGCCTACGTGTCGTTGGATTGGGTCATCGCTGTGCCGCAGAGCGATGATCCAGACCCGGACATTCGCAAGGGTAGCCTAATGAAATCAGCAGAAATGCTCCTTCGTCGGAGTATATTGCCGGGCAAGCCGTTTGATCGCATAAGCATGAAGGTGATTGGGCCACCCGAGCCTGTGAAGTCATCGCGACTCTCGGCTACCCTGTTTGTGCTGTGCATGTTCCTAGTGCTTGCTGCTTCAATGTTCACGTGGTTAGATATGCACCCCGCGGTGCGCAGCCTTGGTGCCCTCGTCATACTCGGATATTCTGTCTATTGCGGATTTTGGTGGACGAATGAGAGGAGGACTTGGGTCCAGCTAGTAGTTGCAATCTTGATGTCGCTGCTGGTGGTGGCGGTTATGAGCTATGGACTCTTTATTTTCGTTGGGTCCGTTGTCCTTGAATTCGGGTTCAGGTTCACAGTGGTAATGGTAGTTACTGTCTTATTAGTAATGCTGGCGTGGCGCGGCTGTGGGCATCTATTATCGATATATCCCAAAGTGAAATCGGTATTGACGTGGACTGTGATGACGGGTTTCCTGGCTGCCGCGGCTATGGCGGCGCAATTCCTTATCGAAATGACTCTTCCCGAGTTGGGGCTCCCGCCTGCTGGGGTATCCATTTCAGGAACAGTCCGTCTCCTCGTTACTGCGTGGCTCACCCTAGTAGTGGTCGCAATCGTGGGCGGTCTCGGCGGATTCTTCGGGTGGTTTTTCTACCTACTACCTCCTTCGGCCTCCCAGTCGCATGTCAATTCCGGGATCGCGGTTGCCGTCGCGCTTGCTTGGGCTGTCGTGGGATTCTCCCTAGTGCTAGGGGTTGCGGATACTCAAGTTGAGGACACCTGGGATGCTCTGAGAAATGGCGAGACTCCAGCGCTTACTTCCGACATGCTGTTCCGGGCTTGTATCACTGGGATTAATGAGGAAGTCGAGGTGCCCAGTGCCCCTGTCATCGTGGCTCACGGCACGGGAGGTGTGACCTGGTGGTGGCCAGAGAATGCCCAGAAGGGTGAAGCGCCAAGTCCTCTCGAGTCAACGTCGATCAAGCTGACCAGACTTTCTAAGGGGGAATCCGCCTGCCCAAGGTAAAGTAGCGAGAGCCGAGTTTGGGTGTCCTGCGTGGCTGTGGTTAGTGAGGCTTGCTGACGAATAGTCTTATCAAGACAACGGTGCTAGTGTGGTGACTTTCGGAGTCCCTGTTGTCGTCCCGATGTGTTGACTGAACTCCACTCGATCTCGTATAGCCTGCTTGCTTGTCTCCTTATCTGGCTGCCCCATGCGGTCGAAGAAGCGGGACAAGATCCTTGCCGCGCTGTGTTCGTGATCAATGAAAAGGATGAGCCATCAGTGGTTGCGATCTGCGATTTGCAGGCTACTCGTCGAAGGTGTCTTGAGCCGCGAAGGGATCATAATCAGCCTCCTGGTTCGGCACGTATTCGAGTTCTATGGCTGCGCGCTCGACTCGCTGAGGCCCGAAGAGTTCGGCCAAGAGGGCTGCGACCATGTCCATACCTGCCATCACACCCGAAGAAGTCCATCGATCGCCATCCTGCACCCAGCGTGCCTGGGCTACCCAGTCGACACTGTTGCCTTGTCTTGACGCCCAGGCAAAGGCGCGTTTGTTCGAAGTGGCGCGCCGTCCAGCAAGCAGTCCTGCGGCGGCCAATAGCGCCGACCCAGTGCACACCGAGGTGACGAGTGTTGCATCCTTGGCCCAGCCAGCGAGCCAACCCAGGAACTCTGAGTCCTGGACCAGACAACGGGTTCCCTGCCCACCAGGGACAAGGACGATATCTGGATCCTCGGCAGTCGCGTAGCTGTTAGTAGCCACCATCTGGACACCCATCGAACTGTGAACCGGTCCAACATTTGGTCCGATTAGAGCCACCGAAATCTCTGGAAACCGAGCGAACCAACCGAGAGGGCCAGCAACGTCCAGCAATTCAAAGCCCTCGAATAGGACGATCGAGACTTGGCGTTGCGTTTGACCTTGCATGACGCCATCATGTCACTGGGCCTAGAAACTCATCAAGCTTTAGAGGGTGGGTCGACAGGGTCTAGATCGAACCTCAACGCGGTTGCGGCCGTGTTCATCGGCCTCCTGGATGACGATGGTGATTTCATCGCGATGGTGTGTGGGGGTGGCTATGCGTCCAGGGCGCTGACGTGCCGCTCTATCGACTCGGCGATGTTGTGGATCGCGGGTGTGATGTCGATCAGCCCCACGCGCTCCAGGAGCGGCTTGGCCTGGCTGAGTGCACGTCTGTTCCTGCCGCGCGCATCACCTCGGTGCGCAGGCGCGCGACACTACAAGCTCTTCGCCGTCGAGTAGGCCGCAGTCTCGTCCGTTCGGGCACGAGCAGGATGGTGTACAGCGCTGCGGAGGAATGAGGTGACCATGACTCGTTACTCCGCCAGTGGATTCGTGACCTCGTCAAAGACGTACTCATGCTCTTCGGGTTCTCAGATCAGGAGACGGGGCGGCTGCTGGGGGAGGTAGGCGCCGCTGCGGCGAGCCGATCGGGGCCCCGTTTAGGCCGGTGATGCGCCACTTGGGCCGCCACCGGACCTCAACGACCCACCACGCGTTCTTCGCTCGGCGACCACTACGTCGCCATCCTCGGCGTGGCCAAGCACTAAGCGATAGTTGAGCATTCGTTTAATGAGCCGGCGACCTGGCTGCCTGTGCTCACCGCACGACACTAGAATGTTCGGGCTAGCCCCAGTCACCTTCGCCAGGCTGCCGGATCGTGTGCGGCCGCTTCGGGTACAAGGATGAACCTATGAACCAGAACCAAGATTTGCGCAACGGGTTGGGCCAAGCCATCGCCTATCTCTTGTTGGGGTGGCCGGTACGGCTGATCGTCTTCATCCTCGTCACCGTCTTGATCCCGCTGGGGATCGGCCTGTCCGTCCTCTGGGTGGGCATCCCCATCTTCGCCGGCGCGCTGCTGCTGGCTCGGGTCGCTGCCCAGTCCGAGCGTTCGTTGCTGAGAACGGTCTTTCACGGGGAGGCGGTAATCCCGCCGTATCAGAGGCGCCAACCAGACGAATCTTGGCTCCGGTCCGTGAAACGTCTGTTCACCGACCCGCAGTCCTGGCTCGACGTCGCCTGGGTGTGGCTCGCGTTCTTCGTAGGTATCTTCACCTGGAGTGCCACCGTTGTCTGGCTGGCCCTGTGCAGCGCCATTGTGTTGGGCCCTATCGGGGTTCTGATCAATATTGCTCTGGGCTCCGGCGGTGTTGGAGCGGCTGGCCTCCTGCTTGGCCTGTTTGGTCTCCCCGCCGGGCCCTTCGCCGAAATCGTTGTGCATGTGGTGGTCGGCATCGGGGCGCTGTGCGCCGCGCCCCAGGTCTTTCGGGGCTTGGCCCGCTTGCAAACCGGGGTGGGTGAGTTGCTGCTCAATACGCGCGGGCTTGATGCAATGGTGTTGGCCCAGTTGCGTGATTCCCGCAGCTCCGCTCACCGCGCCGAGGCCGCTTCTCTGCGCAGGCTGGAACGTGACATCCACGACGGTCCGCAGCAAAGGCTGGTGCGGATAAACATGGACCTAGCGCGAGCCCGCCGACAGGTAGCGCAGCATCCTGAGCGAGCCGACGAGATCTTGCAAGCAGCCATGGCTCAAACGCAGGAGACTTTGGCGGAACTGCGGCAACTCTCTCGTGGGATCGCC
>JBHAEB010000185.1:0-6667 GCA_041855345.1 Arachnia sp.
AGGAACCGGGCAAAGCTCTATTCTTAGTCGCCAGAGCCAACTGGCAGTCAGTGCCGGGTGGGTCATGTGGCACAAGGAGGCAGTAACCGTGACGAACACTGTGGAACAGCCCATCTTTGGACGGCTGCTGAGCGCAATGATCACGCCCTTCGACGCGGAGGGGAATCTGAACCTTCCCGAGGCGGTGCGGCTGGCTACATACTTGGTCGACGATCTAGGCCATGACGGTTTGGTGATTAACGGCACCACCGGGGAGTCGCCAACCACCAGCGATGCCGAGAAAGGCCAGTTGCTTGAAGCCGTTGTGAGTGCTGTTGGTGACCGGGCCAGTGTGGTGGCTGGGGTCGGCACCTTCGATACTCGTCACAGCATCGCTTTGGCTGAGCAAGCTGCAGCGGCTGGCGCGGATGGGTTGCTGGTGGTCACCCCCTACTACTCCCGGCCCCCCGTCGATGCCCTTGAGGCGCATTTCATCGCGGTGGCGGATGCCACTGAGCTTCCGGTGATGCTCTATGACATCCCACACCGTTGCGGGATTCCGATTCCTGAGGCGTCGCTGATCAAACTGTCTGACCACCCACGTATCCGTGCGGTGAAAGATGCAAAGGGCGATATTTGCTCAAGCTCAGCTGTGATCGCCAACAGCAACTTGACCTACTACGCAGGCGACGATGCCTATCTGCTGCCGTTGTTGGCTGTCGGTGGTGTGGGGGTCGTGGGGACCTCGACGCATTTCACTGGGGCGTTGACTAAGGAACTGATCGCAGCCTTTGTAGCAGGTCAGTTGGATCTGGCACAGGCTCGGCATGCACAGCTGCTGCCCGCCTTCCGAGGAGTTTTTGCCACCCAGGGCGCGATGATGGTCAAGGCTGCGTTGAATGCCCGAGGATTTGCTGTGGGCCAATGCCGAGCGCCCATGGGTCAGGTAGCTCCAGAGCTTCGCGACGGATTTTTGAAGCTGCTCGCCGACCTGGTTGACACGGACTAAGTAGGCTGGACTAACGAAGCTGTGAAGCGATCACAGCTTCTACACAGCTAAAGCTGGCAGACTGTTGCTATGGAAGGGCCCGACGTGCAACTGCAACCAAGCCAGGACATGCCGGGTTGGGTGGCGCCTACATGGAGTGAGCTGGTTCGTGACCACTCAACTCAGGTTTATCGCCTGGCCTACCGGCTCACTGGTAACCGTCACGATGCCGAAGATCTGACCCAGGATGTCTTCGTGCGGGTATTCAAGTCCATCCATAGCTTCCAATCCGGCACCATCGAGGGCTGGCTCCATCGCATTACCACAAATCTCTTCCTCGACCAGGCACGGCGGAAACAACGCATCCGCATGGACTCCTCATCGACCGCACCTGAAGGAGTCTGGGGAGCCGAGTCGAGTCCAGAAGATCTGCACGCTGAGGGCTTGCTCGACGAAGATGTGGCCGAGGCCCTAGCCGCACTGAAGCCGCAACAACGGGCCGCGGTCGTGCTCTGCGATATCGAGGGACTCAGTTATGAAGAGATCTCCGAAGTGCTGGGGGTGAAAGTCGGAACTGTGCGCAGCCGTATCGCCCGTGGTCGCGCCCAACTGCGTGACGCACTAGCGCATCGAGCCCCTACTCGATCGCGAATGCGCTATTTAGGAGTCTCCTAGGTGACACAACGCCGGGAGTGCCGCCGGTATGCCGATGATCTTTCAGGTTTCGTTGATCAGCGGCTAGGGACGCGTCGCCTCATGCAGGTGAGCGAACACCTGATCCGTTGCCCCCAGTGCCGGGCCCAAGTTGAGGATCTACGGGCAGTGCGGCAGCGATTAAGTTCCTGTCGTAGGAGTGCTGATCTTTCTGCGAGCCTGGCTGCGCGGTTGCAGGGGATAGCGGGTGAGGAACGCGACGAGCCGCTCTACCTCAGCACAGCCAAGTTGCGTGCCCGCAGGCGATCACCACTGGCAGCCGGGGCGTTCTTCACGAGCCTGGCAGTGGTTGGTTTGTTGGTGCTGTCATTGGCCCTAGCCAGAGAACCTGTGGTGGTCGCCCATCCTGTGACTGACGCCCGTGAGCAGTATCTGATGTCGCTGGCCACGATCAACGCGCATTCTGGGGTTGGTGCGGTGATGTGGGCCCGAGAACGAGGAACGGTCGCTGGCCCATCGGTGAGGCTCATCGCCCGCGAGGTGCCGGCATCGGCCACGATCAGCATCGATGAGTCGCAGGCCCTTGGTTTACTCTCCGGAGCGAAGAAACCCAGCTACTCCGGTACCCAACGGGTGTGGCTGCTCGACGGCGACCAAGAACATCGCGCCAATGACGTCGAGATCAACCATGTGGCGGGGGAGGGGACCAGCCTGACCGTCTTGGACGCCGACAAGCAGTCCTCCCTGACCTGGTTTGCGCCAGAGCTGGGATGCTGCGCCACTGCGCTCGTCGACACCGCCTGGAGTTTCGCCCAGTATGAAAACAGTTCTGTGGTGGCGGGGCGCACCAGCACCGTCGTTGAAGCCAGTCTCGGCGATGATGTGGTGGCCCGCTGGTGGGTGGACCAGCACACCGGGGTGCTGCTGTGGGCTGAGCGTTACACCACCAATGGTGACCTCACCGAGGTAGCGGGGTTTACCAGCATTCAGTATGGAAACGCTCAGTTGGCCACGAACTCGGTGGGCGTAGCTAGCCTGGAGACAGTTGTGGCCGTCGACAGTGCCGGCTGGTGTATCGGGTTGCAGGTGTGTCCCCTCAAACTGGCGGGATTACCCCTAGTGGCTTTATCCAACTCCACCAACCAACAGCTCCTGGTGTATTCCGACGGGGTGCGCATGCTGAGCCTGACGTGGACATCTGGGCGGTTAGCTGACGCCACACGGGTGGAGGATTTCACTGCAGGACAGCCCCTGGTGGCTGCCTGGCAGGTGGACAACGGCGTGTTGACCGTCACCACCAGCAGCTCACCGACGTTACTCGATCAAGCCTGTGCCGAACTGCCTGGCGAGTCCCCCCACCGCTACGGTGTGTTTGAACGAATCGCTAGTGGGCTGGGGCGGCTTGTGGGTAGCTCCTGATCCGGTAGCCTGAACCCGTGTTCAACATCGACGCCGGCGAACTGATCCTGATCATTGTGCTTGGCGTTGTCATGTTCGGACCTGAAAAGTTGCCCTCCTTTGCTAGGAAGGTGGCGCGAGTCTTCGTTGCGATTCGTGACATGGCCAACAATGCCCAGGGGCAGTTGCGTGAAGAACTTGGACCCGAGTTTTCGGATTTGAAGCTGGAAGATCTCAACCCCAAGAAGTTCGTCGCCAAGCACATGCGGGAGGAAATCCAGGCGATCGAGGACGCGCGCCGAGAAATCGCTGAGGCAACGACCAGCGTCAAAGGTGCCGCAGCCGAATCGACCTCAGCCACAGCAGGCACATCATCCCAGGGTGGTCTGGAAACCGCCGAGGAGACGCCCGCACTGCCACCAACAGTGCCCAACGCCCCCTTCGACCCAGAAGCGACCTAGCAGCACCTTGCATGGGCCGCTGCTGGGATGGCCCAGCAGCGGCACAACGCTAAACGGGACTGACCGGAAGCCGACGGCCCAGCAGATTATTGCCCCGGGCTACGAGGCGCTGGCCCAATTCCATTAGGGCGACGGCGGCGGGGTGATCGGGGGCGGACAACACGATCGGTTCACCCCGGTCACCGCCGGCCAGTAGCGCCTCGTCGAAAGGTACCTGAGCCAGCAGCGGCACATCGTAGCCGAGGCGTTCAGTTAGCGCTTCAGCGACCAGAGTTCCGCCACCCGAGCCGAATAGCTCGATGTGGTACGTGGCCTTGGTATCAGGTGCGGTGAACTCCAACCAGGACATATTCTCAACCACGCCAATGACCCGCTGCTGCAAGATGTGGGCCATGGTGCCGGCCCGCTCGGCAACCTCGGAGGCAGCTAACTGTGGGGTGGTAACCACCAAGACCTCGGAGTTCGGCAGCTTCTGGCCCAGACTCATCGCCACATCACCGGTGCCGGGGGGCAGATCGAGGAGCAGATAGTCGAGATCCCCCCAATAGACATCAGCCAGTAGCTGGGTCAAGGCTCGATCCAAGATTGGTCCCCGCCAGGCGACGACCTGGTCGCGGGAGGGTTTGAGCATCCCGACGGAGATGACCTTCAAACCCTCAGCAGCTGGAACCGGCAGGATCATGTCATCGACAACAGTGGGGCGGGCGTCGCCGAGACCGAGCAAATCCGGCACCGAGTGGCCGTAAATATCTGCGTCCAAGACGGCAACACTACGACCGGCCTTGGCTAAGGCCACAGCGAGATTCACCGTCACTGAGGATTTCCCAACCCCACCCTTGCCGGAGGCCACCGCGATGACCTTAGTGAGGTTACCTGGTTGGGCGAATGGGATTTCCCGTTCAGTCTGGCCTGCCCGCAATACCTGGCGCATCGCGGAGCGCTGCTCATCATCCATGACACCTAAGGCCACGTTGACGGCGGTGACCCCCTCGACCGCGGAGACGGCCGTGGTAACTCGGCTGGTGATCTCCGAACGCATCGGGCACCCAGCCACAGTCAGCAACACCTTGACGAAGATCTGTCCATCATCGGTGGCGGTCAACTCGTCGACCATACCGAGTTCGGTGATGGGGCGGCGGATTTCAGGATCTTCTACCTGACGTAGCGCGGCGCGGACTTTGGGTAGTAGCGGGTTCTCAGCTGTCACGCATCCATCCTGGCCTAGAACCGGGTCGGTACGCTACACCGCTTCTGGATCGCTACTGGAGCGGGCGGCCAATGCGTCGCCAAGCAGCACCAGACTGAGCCCAACCACTGCGATGATCCAGACCTTGCCGAGCACCGCCAGGACGATCAGGGCAGGGCCGACGATCAAGTGGGTGGTTAGCCGCTCTTTGTAGGTGAACCGACGCCGGGCTGCTGGAGCCAGCCGCAGCCGCCACAAGGCCGCATAACCCAGCAAGGACACCAAGGCGGCACCGAGCCCCAGCCACAATCCTGATCCCAGCTGCCACAGCGACCAGGCTGCGGTGCCAGCCAACAACAGATGCCCGATCAACAACACGATGGCATACCAGCTGATCGGCATCGGATCAGGGGCTCGTGAGGGCGTGGTCATGGAGTCTCCTGTTGTTGCGTGATCACAGTTTCCAGCCGTTCGGTGACCTCTCTCAGCTCGGAGCGAAGCTCAGATCGTACGAAGTCTCGGGTGGCGAGCTCGCCCAGATGCATCCGGATCGAAGCGATCTCACGTGCCAGGAAGTCCATATCGGCACGGGACTGAGCCGCTAACCGACGATCCTCGTCGAGGGAGAGCTTGTCGCGGACCTCCTGCCGGTTTTGGGCCAGCAAGATCAACGGTGCCGAATAGGAGGCCTGGGTGGAGAAGAACAGATTGAGTAGGATGAAGGGGTATTCATCCCATTTGAAACCGAAGATTCCCACGACGTTGAAGGTCACCCAGGCCACAACAAAGACGGTCATATAGGCGATGAACTTGCCCGTCCCCATGAACCGTGCTGCGGCCTCGGCGAATTCACCGAACCGTTCGGAATCCAAAGCGACCTTGGGCAACAGGGTGCGTCGGCGAGCACCCGGTTCTGAGAGTGGATTGCGTTCAGCCATGGTTCGTATCACCCGGTTCATCCATCTGGGTGCCGCGCCAGTCATCGGGCAGCATGTGGTCGAGGACATCGTCGACGGTCACGGCCCCCACCAAACATCCTTCAGCATCCACCACGGGGGCCACCACGAGGTTATAGGTGGCGAAGAATCGGGAGACCTGGGCTAGTGGGGAGTCTGGGGCCAAAGGTTCAAGATTGTGATCCATCATGGTCGCCACCATGAGGGTCGGGGCGGAGCGGAGCAATTGCTGGAAATGCACCGCCCCCACATAACGCCCTGATGGGGTTTCCAGCGGTGGGCGGGTAATGAAGACCATTGAGGCCAGGGCGGGGGTGAGTTCTTGGGCGCGGATTCGCGCCAGGGCCTCGGCCACCGTCGCATCAGCCCCAAGGACCACCGGCTCCGGGGTCATCATGCCGCCAGCAGTGAACTCGCCATAGACCAGCAGCCGACGCACATCCGAGGCATCCTCAGGTTCCATGTGTCCGAGCAGATCCTCAGCGACCGACTCAGGTAGATCTTTGATCAAATCGGCGGCGTCATCTGGATCCATCTCCGAGAGCACATCGGCTGCTCGTTCAGTCCCCAGCGATGAGATCAAGTGGATCTGCTCCTCCTCTGGAAGCTCTTCGAGGGCTTCGGCGAGGGTTTCATCGTCGAGGGCGTTGACCACCGCGGCGAGTCGTTCTGGATCGAGGTCGTGTAGTTCTTGAGCGATATCGGCTGGTTTCATATCGGAGAACTTCGCGACCAGATGCATCGGGGTGACACCCTTGGCTAAAACCAGGTCAGGGACCTGGTTCCAGTTGATGATGTCGGTCACGCGTCTGCCACCAAAGCCGAAGCGGCTGACCTTGGCTCTACTGGTGATTGCCACCTGGTAAAGCTCCCATTCCCGGTTACGGACCTGCACCATCGATACGTCGTAGATCCGCGTGGGGGTATCTCTGGGGATGGGGCGGTCAAACAGATCCACCGTCACCAGCCATTCGATATCGCGTTTCGTGAAGCGCCGAGTATCGACCTGGCCAAGAATTGCCACTTGATTAGCGGTGATGTTGTG
>JBHAEB010000186.1:0-3030 GCA_041855345.1 Arachnia sp.
AAGAACGGGGTGTCACTGACGTCACCTGCGGTGAGAGGCCGCCTGACGCCGTCTTGGGTGCCGCATGGTGCCCTGACGAGAAGCCAGACCTTCCGGGGGCACCGTGAGGATCCGCACCATTCCTCCGTGCGCAGATACTGGCCGTTGCTCGCGAGGTCAAGCCTCCGGAGGTTGGTTCTCAGCCCGTTGCAGGGGCCGTCGGTTGCTCGTGGCGATGCAGGTGCGCGAGGGCGCTGGGGTGGTGCGTTGGTGAGGTCGAGCGGTCGCGTGGTGGTGTGAGGCTTGGGTGCTGCCGTATACTTCCCACGTCTCGGGGCATTAACTCAATTGGTAGAGTGCCACCTTTGCAAGGTGGAAGTTAGGGGTTCGAGTCCCCTATGCTCCACGTAAGATGAGAAAATCGAAACTTGCCCCGCCTGATGGCGAGGCAGTTTTGTTTCTGCGGTGACGTGGGCCGGGGCATCGATGCTGGTGTGGGCGAGGACGCTGGCGGTGGTCTGCTCGGGGGTGTAGGTGGCGTTCTCTTCGTCGTCGATGGTGACGCGGGTGAACAGTGCGCGGTTGAGGATGCGTCGTTCGGCTGGTTCGCACTTGTTGTAGAGCTCGTCGAGGTCGACCAGGAGTTCGGCGAGCTGGTCCAAGCCTGTTCGGCCTCGGCGTAGGTGTCGGTGGGCGCAGCCGACAGATTCTCCGCTTGGTGACAGAGACAGTGCGAGCCTCCGTTGGCGCACTAGTTGGGCAAGTAGCGTGTGGTCATGGCGCAGTTCACCCCAAAGCTCCAACAGTTGCTTCTCGATTACCTGACCGACCTCCCTGCCCGACAGATCTCTGTCTTCTTTGAGGACAACGGGGTGAACCGGGGCCCTGCCCAGGACAACGGCGGCGACCAGAGTGTGCGGTGAGGGCTGGTTCGGCAGTACCTCGCCAGCGTGAACCTGAACTCCGTTGAAGGCAGAGCCCAGCTCACTTCCGTCTTGAGCGATGTCATGCAGGACATTGGCCTGCGCTCGAAGGATGGTAACGGCTACTACGACCTTCAGCCCGTCAAGAGCAAGTGGATATCAACGTTGACGAAAGCAGGGTTTGATGTTGGTGAGTGGTCGTACGAGGTGACGGACCCCGCAGCCGCTCTCGGTGAACAAGCCCTCGCTGTCACAGCAATGGCAGCTCTGCGCGATCCTTCGGCCATCGCAGACCACCTGCACCGGCTCGCCGGCACTGTTGATACCGATCCGCGTCTTGCTGTGAGCACAGCCAAAGCTCTCATCGAATCGACGGCAAAGTGCGTGCGTGTCACACGCTCGGTTGAATACGCCAGCACGGCGAAGCTACCGGTCCTCGTGAGCCAGGCTCAGGCTGCGTTGTCACTCGCCCCCAAAGGAGTCAGCGGCGAGGACAAGTCTCTTCGCCAGGTCCTACAGTCGCTGATCTCGCTTACCCAAGGGGTCACTGAAATCCGGAACAAGGTTGGTGTCGACCACGGTGCCGAGAGCGTGCCTACGTGGGTACGACCACGGCACGCTCGCCTGGTAGTCGGCGCAGCCCAAGTCTGGTGTTCGCTGATGCTGGAGACGCTAGCCGATCCCGAGGCGCCGTGGAGAAAGACACAGGACTGAGTATGTGAGCGCCCCAAGACCCCACCAACTGCGGTCCGAGGCCGGTCACCCATCTCAACGCGCTACTTTGCCGAGCGTAGTCAGGGCCGCCTAGCGAGGAAGATCATCAAAGGCTCGTCATGTCCACCCTGGAAGGGTTCGGAGTTCCAGTCACTGTAAATCGCGTCGATGACTAGTCCGACACCGGTTAGATCCTTGACGATCCGCTCATGGCTGCGGAACTGTAGTCGCTGGTCAGTGTCGAGGACTGTCGTGTCGTCGAGGAACTCGTTGTGGCAGTGCATTACCACCACGCCGTCCTTGTCGGGCGGATCGGTGAGCAGAGATTCTCTCAGCCTGCCGACCGGCGTTTCTCGCTCAGTTAGTTCGTCGTTCCATTGCTCCCACGCCCGAGCCTCGGGGTTCCTGCTCTCGAAGACGAGGATTCCGCCGGGCCTCAGGCCGCGTGCAATGTGTTCCAAGGTGGTCAGCCAATGGTCGTGCAGGATGTGCATTGCAACATTGCCGCTCATGACAACCATGTCGGCGCTGTCTGGTGCGATCTGTTCACCAGTACCGAGCACCCAAGTCACTTCGTTGCTCCCGGGGCGGCTCCGCGCGTAGTCGAGCATGGCGGGGTTGGGGTCAATGCCGGTGACTGAACGGCCTGGGCTGGTCATCGTGACCGTGAGGATGCCGGTTCCGCACCCGAGATCGATGATGTCGGCGACACGGTGCTCATCAGCCATCTGGCGGAAGAAGTCGTGGTCAGGCCCATCAGGATTGTCGATGTCATAGATGGCGGCGAGGCGTGGATCGTAGTAGCCCATGGTCCTCCTGGATGATTGCAGACGAACATCATCGCTGAATCGCAGACCACGACGCCACTCATTTCCGCAGGTGCCCAGACGCCCTGTCCTGCGGCGAAGTCTTCCTCCAATTCAGCTAGGTTAGGTCCGCTTGTGCACGGGTCGCCGATGCGGCAGCCCATCAGACTTGGCGGCAGAGTGGTAGGGCTGCGGCGGTGAAGGCTTGGGCTTGTTGTCCGACCAGGAGTCGGGTTTCGCAGTTGGCTTGGATGGCTGCTTGTTCGAGGGCGGCGACGTGGGCGTCGAGGTCTTCGATCGTGGTGGCAGTGATGGTGATCAGGCCGGTGTAGCGCAGGATGCCGTGGCCGGCGGTGAGGTCGGCTTCTTGTTGGAGAACATCGTGGTATTCGGCGGTCTGTGAGGCGTCTTCGATTTGTCCGATTTTGGCGCGTTGGGCTTGGTCGGAGATGTGCTCGACTTTCTTTTTGCGGATGTCGCGGGCGGCTTGGTCGGAGCGCATGGGGGTGCAGATGAGGGAGAACGATCGTTGGATTCCGCTGGAGAGCAGGATGGGTGAGAGGAAGCCTGGGTAGACCATGGAGCGGGGCCATTCGCTGATCCACAGC
>JBHAEB010000187.1:0-3920 GCA_041855345.1 Arachnia sp.
GGACTGCCAGACCGCCTGGGCCTTTCCGCGAGCCGCGATCCGCTGCGGCACGATGTCGGCCACGGCCACGACACCGCCTCTCAGCCAAGCCAACAGTTCGCCCATCGTCAGGTAGACGACCTGGGCTGGCTCCTCGATGAGGTTGGCCGCGGTGAGTCGTTGCCCTGCTTCACGAGCCAAGTTCCGTACGGCAGCACCCATGAGTTCGGCTTCCACCACCGAGGCCTCGCGCATCACATGACCGGCCCGATAGTCCTCCACCAGACGCAGGAAGGACCTGCGCAGCAGCCGAGGTAACTTCGGGAGCAGCCGTGCGAGTAGATCCTCATAGCTGTGCTGCGATGTCTCCCGGTCATCGTGGGCCATCATGCCGACGATGGCTAAGAATGCCCCCGGATCATCACGCCAAGTTGTGCAGGAGAACAACTGGTAGCCGCCCGAGGCCCGAGTGCCATGGGCAGCCAAGAACTCGGTGACCTCAACCCACCAGCTCACGTCCGCGGCCCGGACAGCGGCCACGTCGACGGGGCATTCGCCCAGGAGGCTGCGCACCGTTTCCGGGGCGCTGGCCCACAGGCCACGCAATCGACGATCGATGACAGCGGTAGCAAAGTCGAGGTTCCCCAACAGATCAAACTGGGTCACCCCAGTGCCCGTCAGACGCAATAGGGCATCCAGCCTCAGGCCTCGCAACAGGTGAAAGCTGAGATAGTCGGCGAAGCGCGATGTGATCAGCGCCTCCATCTCGGTCATCCCCGCCGTCAAGGCCTCGGCTATCTCCGGCGAACTGAGGGTGTTCACTGGCAGGTTCCGCAACCGGTCCGCCACGGCTCGGGCCTGTTTTCCTTCACGCCCCTCCCAGCGGCGAGGATCAGTCCACCGGCACCTCGCCAGGCGCAGCAAGGCCTTGGGGATTCCCCACATCGACACATCGGGATGAGCGATGCGGGCCACGCCGTCGGGGTCCATGCTCACCAGGTGGGGGTTCTTCAACGTGATCCCCATGAAAGGCATCGTGGCATGCAAACACCGCACCACCATGTCGACCACCGCAAGGTCCAGGGGATAGGGATCGGGGAAATGTTCCACGACATCGGTGCGGATGAACTGCCCTATCCGTCCCACCCGTTTCGGCTGGTCACACCTGGCGGTAACGGGTCTTGCCTGGAGCAGCCAGATGCGGCCATCTGCGAGCGCCCACTCGATGTCCATGGGCATGCCGTAGTGCTTATCTACGCGCCGGGCAAGGGCCGTCACTTTCCGCACGTGAGCGTCGGTGAGCGAGAACCTGCCGCGGTCTAGGCGATTCGTCTCCCGCAGGGTCGTGGCCCCCGTGGGGAGCATGTCGATCCGCTGGTGTTTGTCGCCGAGACTTCGCTTGATAATGCGGCGCGCCACGGTGAACGAATCCGGGGTGACGGCCCCTGCTACCACACTCTCCCCCAGGCCCCAGGAGGACTCGATGGTGACCATTCCGGTGTGGCCAGTCACGGGATCTGCAGTGAAGGCCACCCCCGCCGCCTCGGCCCGCACCATGGCCTGCACCACGACGGCGAGCGCCACCTCGTCATGGGCGAAGCCCTGCTCATTTCGATAGGCGATGGCCCGGTCAGTCCACAGCGAGGCCCAGCATTTGCTCACCGCGGCCAGCACCTCGCCCACCCCCACCACCCCCAGATAGGTTTCCTGCTGGCCGGCGAAGGAAGCCTCAGGTAGATCCTCCGCTGTAGCCGAGGAGCGCACCGCTACCGGCCCGGGTAGCTCTGCCATGGCTTGGCGAATCTGTTGTCTCAAACCATCGGGCAGCGCAGCTGCAGCCACGAGGTCTCGGATCTGCTGGTACTGAGCTTGGGCCAGGAGCTCCTTGATCTGTGGTTGCAGGGAAGCGATAGCCTGCTGGTAGGCCTGAGCTGTTACGCAGAATCCGGCGGGAACCGGGAACCCAGCAGCGATGAGTTCCCCCAGGTTCGCGCCCTTACCTCCCGCTGTAGTGACGTCGTTAGCGCGTAGGTGAGATAGCGAAACGATCATGACGATCTCCTGTCAACGAGGTTGAGCAGCAGCCCGGCGGTAGCCGCGACTATCAAAGTGATGAAGATGGCTGTAACGCCGATGTGAAGGCCACATAGCAGCCACAGGCTCAGTGCTGGAATGCCGGCTGCCGCGCCCGCTGTCCGTCCGAACTGCACGAGCCCGCCCGCTTGTCCCAGCCGCTCGGTAGCTGCTGCGCCCTGGATATCGATCAGGGCTAGGGGCAGGACGAAACCCGCGCCCAAACCAACCAAGGCCAAGCCGACAACAACGATGACGATGTGATTGACCAGAGCCAGGCCCAGGCCCACTGAGATGGGCAGCCACCCAGCCCACCTGGTCCACGGGTATCGGCCGAGCCAAGCCGAGGCGGAAGCCCCTATTCCCAGCCCGATCATCATGGGAGCGATCACCCAGCCCGTGGCGGTCGCGTCGAGGCCATGCACCCGTTGCAGCGTTAATGGCGTAGGTAAGGGCCCCAAAGGACACCACTCCTATAAGTGCCGCCAAGGCTCCATAGCGGGCCAGAGTCCAGTCGCTCCACAGTTGGATCTGTTCCTGTAGCTGGAACCGCCACCATCTGGAAGCTGCTTTCTGGGTAGGTAGGCTCCGCGCCAAGGCCACAGCAGTCAGACTCAACGGAATTATCGCGAGCACCCCCCACCGCCAGCCCGGACCATCACTGAACCAGCCACCCAAGGGCGGCCCCAGCGCATTGGCGATCACCTGCGCCACCGCCACGCGGGCTAGCGCTAGACGTCGGGTTTTGGGGTCGAAAAGGAGCCCGAGAGCAGCCAACCCGGCAGGCGCCACTGCCCCAGCCCCCAATCCCTGCACTGCCCGCGCCAACACCAGCATCGGCATCGAGGGGGCCAGCGCCAGGCCCAAACTACCCACGCACAGGCACAGGTGCCCGAACCCAAACACCCGACGGGCACCCACCCGATCCACGTATTGCGAAAAGAATGGAAGGGCCAAGGTCGAGACAACGAAATACGATCCCGCCACGAATCCATACCAAGACTCCGCGGCGAGTTCAGTGACGATTCTCGGAGTGGCGTTCGCCAGCAGAGTTTGCAGCAGTGCCGACGCCGCCACCCCGAGCCCCACAGCGATCGTGGCTGGCACTCATACCTCCTAGAGCCAAATCCAACATGGCATCCATCCGCTCCCTCAAGGGCCGAGGGTCCAGGCCTGAAGCCCAGGTCAACACACACATGTAGTAGTTGCATTGCAGCGAGGAGACGGCATCGACCACTGGCAGATCGGCACGCAAACCGCCAGTGGTAACGCCGTCGGCAAGGATCTGAGAGATGATTTCGGCAAAGCCTCGTTGGTTGGGTGAACCGAAATCCGTGGCCACGTTGAATGAGCGGCTGCTGGCCATCTGGCGCGATGGCTCTGGATGAGACTCCAGATAGTCAACTGCGGCATGGAACACCGCTGCCAACCGTTGCCGGGTCGAGCCCTGTGCCGTCTCAGCCGCAGCGGCCATGGCAGAGACCACCTGTTCACCGTGAAAAGCGAACACGTCACGTTTGCTCGGAAAGTGCGTGAAGAAGGTGCCTTTCCCGATATCCGCAGCCTCCGCGATATCCGCAACGGTGACCGCGTCGAAGCCACGCTCGGCAAATAACCGCATAGCTTCGGTGAAGATTCGCTCCCTGGTGAGGGCGCGACGCCGCGCTACTCGTCCGGTCATGGTTCCAGCCTAGGCAGAAACCTGACCCTGGTCAATATCTGACTGCGGTCAGTTTAGGGCAGGTGGGCTAGCAACCATCCTGCAAGATCCCCCATCACCTCGTCGCGATTGGTCTCATTGAGGATCTCGTGACGGGCTTCTGGATACAGCTGCAGCGTGGTGTTGAAAATGCCAGCTTTTTTAAACA
>JBHAEB010000188.1:0-6070 GCA_041855345.1 Arachnia sp.
TACTCAGATGTCACTGCCCTCATCGGCCGCACTCCCCTGGTGAAGCTGAACCGTATCGCCGGGGACGCGGCCAACGTCGTCGCCAAGCTGGAGTTCTATAACCCGGCCAACTCGGTGAAGGACCGCATCGGTGCGGCCATCATCGAAGCCGCCGAGGCCTCCGGTGAGCTGAAACCGGGTGGCACCATCGTCGAGGGAACCTCCGGGAACACCGGTATCGCCCTGGCCATGGTAGGCGCCGCCAAGGGATACAAGGTGGTCTTGGCGATGCCGGAGACTATGTCCTTGGAGCGGCGAGCACTGCTGCGGGCCTATGGAGCCGAATTGGTGCTCACCCCTGGGCCGCTCGGTATGAAGGGTGCGGTAGAGAAGGCCAACGAGATCGCCGCCGAGCGGGGCGGGGTGTTGGCCCGGCAGTTCGCGAACCCCGCCAACCCGGCTGTGCACCGACGCACCACGGCCGAGGAGATCTGGCAGGACACCAACGGCGCAGTCGACATCGTCGTTGCCGGTATCGGTACCGGAGGCACGATCACGGGTGTGGCTCAGGTCCTCAAAGAGCGCAAACCGGAGATCAAGGTCGTGGCCGTCGAGCCACAGGAATCCCCGATCCTGTCCGGTGGTCAGCCTGGTCCCCATAAGATCCAGGGCATCGGCGCGAACTTCATTCCGGAAATCCTGGATCGTGACATCATCGACGAGGTGCTGCCCCGCAACATCGACCAGTCGGTGGAGTTTGCTCGCGCCGCTGCCACCCAGGAAGGTCTCCTGGTAGGCCTGTCCTCCGGTGCTGCGCTATCTGCCGCCGTCGAGGTGGCGAACCGCCCCGAGAACGCAGGCAAGACCATCGTGGTCATCCTCCCCGATTTCGGTGAGCGTTACCTGTCCACCGTTCTTTTCGAGGGTCTAGTCGAGAACTGAGATCATCGCTGTTAAGTGGGGTGCCGGGACTACCGGTACCCCACTTAGTTTCTACATAGTGCGATGAAAGACCCGGGTGGCCAGCAGTGGGAACACCAACAGCATGACCAGCCACCCCAGCACCGTGGCTAGTACCGGATGCTGTAACGGCCATACCTCAGGCACAATGATGGAGCCGGTATTGCCGAATAATTCCCGCACTCCCTGAACCAGCGCCGAGATCGGATTCCATTCGGCAAACCATCTCAGCCACTCCGGCAGGGTTTCCGTCGGCACGAAGGCGTTACTGACGAAGGCCACGGGAAACAAAACCACGTTGCCTGCGTTACTCACCGCTTGTGGGGAGCGCACCACCAAACCCAGCCAGGTCATGATCCAGCTGAGACACCACGCGGTGCCCAACAGCAGCAACAACCCGGCAACGAAATTGCCGAAACCTGCTTGGTATCGCCAGCCAACGACGAATCCCGTGACCAACATGACCACCAGCGAGGCTGCAGCCACCACCATGTCCGAAAGGGTGCGGGCCATCAGCACCGCACTAGGTGCCATGGGAAGGGTACGGAACCGGTGCACGATGCCGTCGCTGAGATCGGTAGCCATGTAGATGCCAGAGACCATAGAACCGAATACTGTGGTCATGGCGAAGATCCCGGCCATCAGGTAGTGGGTATAGGTGCTGCCATTAATGTGGATGGCGCCGCCATAGACCTGGGTAAATAACACCACTAGCACGATGGGTTGCAGCACGGAGAAGGCCAGAATCTCTGGGCTACGTCGCAGCTTCACCAGGTTGCGCGCCAGGACCGCATGAACATCGATCAACCACGTGCTCATGAATCCTCCTTCGCCGCGTGTCCAGTCAAACTGAGAAACACGTCGTCCAAGGTGGGGCGTCGGATACCGGCATCGTGAAGGTCGATCTGATGCGCGCTCAGTGCCGCTAACACTGCCATGAGTGCCGCCGACGGGTCTGCAACCTGGGCGGTGAGGGTGCGACCTGTTGTGGCTACCTCACCGCTCGCGTGGCCTGCCAGGATCTTGGTGGCCTGCGGCACCTCGGCCTGATGCACCAAGGTCAGCTGGATCCGTTGGCCTCCCACACGGGCCTTAAGTTGATCTGCGGTGCCCTCGGCGATGACATGACCGCTATCGATCACCGAAATCTCATCGGCTAGGTGATCCGCCTCTTCGAGATATTGGGTGGTGAGCAAAACCGTGGTGCCCTCGACCACGCGTTCGCGGATCACCTGCCATAGCCCCAGTCGAGCCTTCGGATCGAGCCCGGTAGTGGGCTCGTCGAGGAACAGCACCTCAGGCTCGGCCACGAGCGCACCCGCTAGGTCGATTCGGCGCCGCATCCCACCGGAAAATCCCTTGAGGGGACGGTTCGCGGCCTGGGTCAGGTCAAAGGATTCCAACAGCTCATCGGCTCGTCGCCGAGCCTGCCGGGTGCCCAGATGATAGAGCCGTCCCACCAAAACGAGATTCTCACGTGCGGTGAGTTCCTGGTCGACGGCAGCGTACTGTCCCGAGGCGCCGATGAGGGACCTCACCTGATCTGGCTGAGCAAGCACATCGATACCCGCTACCTGGGCGCGCCCGGCATCTGGCGAGATCAGGGTGGTCAGCACCCCAACACATGTGGTTTTTCCGGCACCGTTGGGGCCAAGCAGCGCCCGAATTGTGCCTTGTTCCACGCTGAGGTCGAGCCCAGCCAAGGCATGAACAGGACCGGCCTTGGTTTGATAGGTTTTGCGTAATTCCTGGGTTTGAATGTAGGTCATGCGACCCCTTTCTCTCAGGGAGAGCCCGCCGTTGAGGCTGGGCTGAGTCGCGCCGTGACAATGGGATAAGGCTCACGGCGCGACTTGTTTAGGTGTCGCGCCGAGCAGTCTGCGGCGGCGCAGTAGCCAACAGCGCGCGCAAGGTGTGTTCCAGTTCTTCTTGATCAACCCCGATGCCTTCAAAGGCTGATTGCACCCAAAAGCCGTGAAGAAAGGTGCTCACGGTGCGGGCGACGTAGGGGGAGTAATGCCGGGTCAGATAGTCAGTCACGATGTCATCGACAGGCATGACGAGACGTCGATACTGGGGCTTGTCAAAGATTGCCACCACGAAGGCCAACTCAGCCCGAGCCGCGGCCGGTGCCGGACGGTAGGCCACTGCGGCAGCCGCCAAGAAGGCCGCCACATCATCGGTTTCTTCAAGCTCAACAGCCCACTGATCGACCTCCGCCTGTTGCTCTTCGGCGCGGCTCACCATGGCCTCCCCCAACAGCTCTGCCAGCGAGGTGAAGTACTGGGTGGTGGAGCCCAACGGCACCTGGGCCCGCTCGGCCACCTTACGGTGGGTCACCGCCCCCACCCCCACCTCCATCATGAGTTCGGCAGCCGCCTTTAAGATCGCTCGCCTGCGTCCCTCCGGGTCACGCGGTCGTCTAGCCATGGCCTTAGTGTACATACGTACATGTACATATGTACATTACCGAGTCGTTTCTGGGCTATCCGCCGAGGTGAGCCTGGTGAACCAGTTCGTGGGTGTAGTTCGGGGGCCGGGAGGCCACCAGGGCGATCGCGGTGACCTCAAATGGCTGGGATTCGTAGGTATCAAGGGCTTGGAGGATGCGTCCAGCCTTGACGCCACGGTTACTTCGAGCCACCGTCAGATGTGGGATAAAGCCGGCACCGTCGGGGCTGCCGCCGTGATGAGTCACCAACGCCCGCAGTTGTGCAGACCATTCAGCCAGGGTGGGTGCCGCCGCACCTGGAACCTTGAGATAGAGCACCTTAGCCCGATCTGGGGAACCAAATACTCCGGCTCCAGCTAGTTGCATGGTCAGCGACTGGCGCCGAGCAGCCCAGTCATCCAGGGCATTGGTCAGCTCATCGACGCGGGCTTCGGGGTAATCCGCCATAAAGGCCAGGGTCAGGTGGTATCGGCCTGCCTGCCCCCAACGAAGCGGCAGCTGCCTAGTCGCCTGCCGACGAGGCTCCAGAAAGCTATCGATATCGGCGGTTACCTTCGAGGGCGGCAGCACGGCAAGGAAACATCTCATCGCGACTAGCCTAGTCGCGACCTCAGACCTCGCCTCCGGCGATGCGTTCATGGTGCCTGACAACTTCGGCGACGATGAAGGTGATGAATTTCTCGGCGAACTCAGGGTCGAGTTGCGCCTCCTCGGCGAGGGCACGTAGACGTCGGATCTGTTGGGCTTCGCGCTGCGGATCCGCCGGTGGTAGATCGGCCCGCGCCTTCAACTGCCCCACCTGCTGGGTGATCTTGAATCGTTCAGCCAGCAGGTGGATCAGCATCGAATCCATGTTGTCGATGCTGGCGCGCAGCCGTAGTAGTTCAGCTCGCGCCTGCTCGTCGGTCATGAGTGCACCATCACGTCAATGCGCTGGAAGGATTTGATGTCGGTATATCCGGTCAATGCCATGGCCTTACGCAGCCCGCCAACCAGATTCATCGTGCCGTCAGGCAGTCGCGACGGACCGCACACCACTTCGGCCAACGACCCGACCTGCTCGAAGAAGACGCGTTCGCCGCGCGGCAGGGTGGCATGCCACGCCTCGGGACCCCAATGCCAGCCGCGTCCTGGCGCCTCCGATGCCCGCGCCAGCGGAGAACCCACCATCACCGCATCCGCACCGCAAGCAATGGCCTTGGCGATATCACCGGAACGCCCAACCGCACCATCGGCGATGAGGTGCACATAGCGACCGCCGGACTCCTCAAGATAATCCCTACGGGCCTCCGCCACATCGGCGACGGCCGAGGCCATCGGCACCTCGATGCCCAGCACCGATGCGGTGGTGTGAGTGGCCCCACCACCGAAGCCGACAAGGACACCAGCAGCGCCGGCCCGCATCAGGTGCAGGGCCATCCGGTAGGTGGCGCACCCCCCCACCAGCACTGGAGCTTCGAAGCGGTAAATGAAGTCCTTGAGGTTGAGTGGGGTTTCACCGTCGTCGACATGTTCGGCGGAGACGGTGGTACCACGGATCACGAAGAAATCAACCCCGGCCCGCTCCACCACCTCGGCAAACTGTTGGGTTCGCGCCGGGGACAGGGCACCTGCGACTGGCACCCCGGCTGCCCGGATCTCCGCGAGCCGGGCTTCGATCAATTCCGCCTTGACCGGCTCGGCATAGAGCTGCTGCATACGGCGGGTGATCGTCACCTGATCTGCCGGTTCAGTCAACTGCTCGTAGGCAGGTAGCGGATCCTCGTAGCGAGTCCACAGGCCCTCCAGATTCAGCACCCCCAAACCGCCCTGACGGCCCATCTCAATGGCAGTGGCCGGGGACATCACCGAATCCATGGGAGCCGCCACGATCGGCACCTCAAAGGTCACCGCGTCGATACGCCAACTTAAATCGACCTCAGACTCGGCGCGAGTCCGACGCGCAGGGGCGATGGCTACATCATCGAAGGAGTAACCGCGGGTGGTCTTCTTGGAACGTCCAAGTTCGTACATCAGTCGCCCTCTCAGCGGGACCAGTAGTTGGGGGCTTCAGCGGTGAGCTGAATGTCATGGGGATGGGATTCACGCAGACCTGCCGAGGTGATGCGAACAAATCTGCCTCGCTCTTGGAGTTCCTCAACAGTGCGGGCCCCCGAGTAGAACATGGACTGGCGTAGCCCGCCGACGAGTTGGTAAGCCACCGCAGCTAAGGGGCCTCGGTAGGCCACTTGCCCTTCGATACCTTCGGGGACGAGCTTGTCATCGCTGGTGACATCGCCTTGGAAATAGCGGTCCTTGGAATAGGAGGCTTTTCGGCCACGGGCGACCATAGCCCCCAGTGATCCCATGCCCCGATAGGTCTTGAACTGCTTGCCATTGATGAACACCAGGTCTCCGGGGCTCTCCTCACACCCGGCCAGCAGGGATCCAAGCATGACCGAGTTCGCGCCAGCCACCAGTGCCTTGGCGATATCGCCGGAATATTGCAGACCCCCATCCCCGATCACCGGGACGCCATGGGGTCGGGCCGCACGGGCTGCGTCGTGAATAGCGGTCACCTGGGGGACACCGACGCCAGCCACCACACGCGTGGTGCAGATCGATCCGGGCCCAACCCCCACCTTGACGCCATCAGCCCCAGCCTCCACGAGGGCTCGGGCACCAGCATAGGTAGCGACA
>JBHAEB010000189.1:0-26731 GCA_041855345.1 Arachnia sp.
GGCGGAATCTTCGGTTTCCTCGGCCCCAACGGGGCAGGCAAATCAACCACCATCCGGATCCTGCTGGACGAGATCCGCCCCAGCGATGGCCGCGCCGAGGTGCTGGGCCTGGATTCGCGACGCGACGCCGTGGCCATCCATCGCCGGCTGGGTTATCTCCCCAGCGACCTCGCCCTCTACCCGAAACTCACCGGCACCCAAACCCTGCGATTCTTCGCCCGGCTGCGCGGCGGGGTGGATTGGGGATATGTCGACGAATTGGCAGATCGCTTCGACGCCGATCTCAGCAAGCGCGTCGGGCAACTGTCCTCGGGAAACCGGCAGAAGGTGGGGATCATCGCAGCGCTGATGCACCGGCCAGAGCTGCTGATCATGGATGAACCCATCTCCGGCCTAGATCCGCTAGTCCAGCATGAGTTCCATCACGTCTTGCGTCAGATCGCCGCCGAGGGCCGCACCGTATTCCTCTCCAGCCATTCCCTAGCCGAGGTGCAGCGGATGGCCGACCGCGTCGCCATCATCCGCGCCGGCGAGCTCGTCTCCGTCCAGGATGTGCGCCAGCTGCGATCGGTCCGACGCGTCGAGTTGCTGCTCGATCGCCAAGCCGAGGCGGCTGATTTCCAGATAGCGGGCAGCCACGACGTCGTCCTATCAGGCCGCCAGGTCCGGCTGTCCTTCGACGGCGAACTCGGCGCCCTCCTCGAAGCCGTCGCACGGAACTACCGGGTGATAGACCTGACCGCACAGGATGCCGACTTGGAGGATGTGTTCCTGGCCTTCTACGAGGAGGCATCATGACCACCCTCGCTATCGCGCTGCGCACCTTCGCGCCCCGACGCATCGGCATGACGACGATCCCTGCGGTCTTCTTCTTGCTTCTGCTGCTGAGCATCCCCTCCGTAGCAGGCATGGGAGTCGAGGTCTATGAATCCATGCCGGAGGCCATGCTGTTGATGGCTGGTGTCCCTCGGGGAGCCAGCGTGGAGGTGATGGCCTACAGCCAAATCCTGGGGTTCATGGGAGCCCTGACCCTGGCTGGGTTCGCTGTGGCGATCGGTGCTCAGATCATCGCCGGTGAGGAACAGGACCGCACCCTGACCACGGTATTGAGTGCCCCTGTGTCCCGGATCGCCACCGCGACGGCGAAGGCCAGCGGGATGGTGGCCGCGCTGGCTGTCGCCACCGCCGGGCTCTGGGTGGCGAGTTGGGCCGCGGCGTGGGTCTTCCAAGTGGAATTGGGCCAAACCCATCTTGGGGAGTTATGCCTAGCCATGGGCGTCCACGCGCTGCTGAGCGGGGCCCTGGCCTTCGCGCTGGGGGCCGCCACCGGGTCTCGTGGGCTGGCTTTGGGGGCTGGTTCGGGAGTATTGGCGCTGGGATGGTTACTGTCCAGTCTGCTGCCGATGTGGGCCGATGGCAGCGATGCGGCTCGTTTCGTGCCTTATCACTGGTATGCGGGACCACAGGTGCTGCTCAATGGCCTCGATGGAGGCTACCTGGCCCTCATACTGGGCGCGACGGTGCTGCTGGTGCTCGTCGGTATCGCCGGTTTCGCCCGCCGCGATCTGCGCACCGGTTCTCTCAGCTGGCGCCGCAACCGAACCGCGACCGCACCTGGCCGGCTGGACTCCCCCGAGCCTAGCCAGCGGTCCACAACCCTCGGCAAGCCACGGGGCAAAGCCACTCATCGGGCCGGTTCCCTCACCTGGCTGCTGTGGAGCCGACACCGTGCCCTGCTGCTGATTCTTGGGCTCGTGATGTTCGGATTCATGGGGTTGATGATGGGTCCGTTATTCGCTGACATGGCCCCGGATTTGGTGGCGATGACTGAGCGGATGCCGGCCGAGTTGATGCGGCTGTGGGGGGCCGGCGATATGTCCACCCCTGCGGGCTTCTATTGGGGTGAGACGATGGGGTTGATGGCTCCGGCCGCGGTGATCCTGGCTGGCACCGCCGTCGCTTCCCGACTGGCCGGTGATGAGGGCACTGGCTATCTGGGGTTGTTATTGGCCACCGGAGCTACCCGCAGCCGGGTGCTGGGCACCGCTATCGGCGTGCAGCTTGGGGCGGTGGTTCTCATCGCAGTCGCCACTGGGTTGGGAATCTGGGGTGGTGTCGCTTTGGGCGATCTCAGTCTGCCGGCCGCCCACATCTGGGGAGCGACGGCGCACCTGCTGGCGCTGGGGGTATTCATGGCGGCGACGGCGACCCTAGCCACGGCCCTCGCCGGAAGATCCGCCGTCACCACCTGGGTGGCTGTCGGGGTCGCCGTCGTGGGCTATGCCGTGAACTCCATCCTGCCAATGAACCCCGACCTGGCCGACTGGGCGCGCCTATCCCCGTTCTACTACTACGCCAGCAGCCAGCCCCTAGAGCAGGGCGCGAACTGGGGTCACGTCGCGATCCTGCTGGTCGGGGCGGCCATCCTGATCGCGGTCAGTTTCCCTGCCCTTCAGCGAAGGGATCTCATCAAGGGTTGACAGCTGCAGGTTGTTCGCCGCTAAGGAGAGTCAGCACCGCCTTGACACGACGATGTACCGCCTTGTCAGCATGCAGTTCCAGTTTCGCAAAGATTCGCTGGGTGTGTTTCTCGACCGCCCCTTCGGTGACCACCAGCCGCTGCGCGATCCCGGAATTTGTGTGGCCTTCGGCCATAAGCTCCAGCACCTCACGTTCCCTGACGGTCAACTCCGCCAGCGGATCGTGGGGACGCTTGCGGCCCATCACCTGCGACACCACCTCGGGATCGAGGACCAAACCACCGCTGGCCACCCGATCCATGGCATCCAGGAAGGTATCGATATCGGCGACGCGGTCCTTGAGTAGATAGCCCAGGCAGCCACCGCCGTCGGCGAGTAGTTCAGAGACATAGCTGGCCACCACGTATTGGCTGAGGAGAAGAATCGGGGCCTCGGGCCACTGGCGTCGGATCTCGACGGCGGCTTTCAGCCCTTCATCGGTGTGTGAGGGAGGCATCCGAATATCGGTGATGATCAGATCCGGTCGCAGCCCTAGGGCGGCAGGCACCAGTTCGGTGCCAGTGCCCACCGCCTCGATCACCTCGTGGCCGCCGTCGTTGATGATCAGCCCCAGGCCTTCACGCAACAGCACTGAATCATCGGCTAGGAGGACTCGCATCTAATCACCGCCTCAATGATGGTTGGCCCACCCTCTGGCGAGTGGATGTTGAGGGTCCCGTCCACCCCGTCGAGACGCTCGATCAATCCGGCCAGGCCGTGTCCCTTAGCTGGCGAGGCTCCGCCTCGGCCGTCATCGGTCACGGTCAGGTACAGCACATTGTCTTGAACAGCCACCACAATATCGATCGACGAGGCCCCCGAGTGTTTATTGGCGTTAGCCAGCGCCTCAGATGCCACGAAATAGGCGGCCTGTTCGACGTGGGCTGGCAGTTTACCGACGCTGGCATAGACCGTCGTGGGGATAGCGGAACGGCCAGCCGCTTCCTCAATAGCTGCTTCCAAACCACGATCCACCAGCACCGGCGGGGCGATTCCACGGGAGAGCTGACGCAGCTCAGCCAGGGTCTCCTGGGTTTGGGTCATGGTGGCCTGCAGGATGGCGTCAGCCCGCTGCGGGTCTTCGGCCATCTGGCGACGGGCCCTAGCCAGATCCATATTGATCCGTATCAGCCGCTGTTGTGGTCCGTCGTGAATGTCACGCTCCAGTTTGCGCAGCGAGGCGGTCTCGGCCCGATGCGCGGAGCTGCGGGAATCACGCAGCTGAGTCATCACCATGGTGTCTCGGCCACGGGTATTGAGCAGCAGCTCGGAGACACCAAGCTGCAGCTTGGCAAGACCACCAAAGACCTGCGGGGCGAAATAGATGGCGATCAGACCGACAACGAGATAGAGGATCACGTCGATGACATAGGGGAACGGCAAACCAAACCAGATGGCCAAGCCACCACCTGAATCCAGGGCCCAGTTGAGGATCGCCCCAATTGGACCCCCCACCAAGCCCAGGCACAGCACCGACCACACCAGGGTCAGGCTCCAGGTGACGGTACTGACGATGAAGGCAAGCCCCACCCAGGCGACATCGAGCCAAACTTGCGGGTCGAGGAAGAGTCTGCTGAGGCCACGCAGCCAGGAGTCGCCAGGCTGGCGCTGCTCATAGCGGGGGATCACTGGCTCGCCCCCTAGCGCGGTCCGAATGAGTGCCCGCTCAGCGGAGGCGGCTGACTTGGCCAGCAGCAGGGTGCCTGCGAACAGCGGGATCCCTACCCACAGCACCGCCAACCCGGTGCCCACCGACAGCCCGATCACCACCAGCAAGAAGAGAAGTAACCGGATCGGCCAGCCGAGCAGTAGGTAGGCGATAGATCGGCCCAGCTTGGGCAACACACTCTGGTTATTGTTCATGACTTCATCCTTGCCGCGAGGATCGCGGCCATCGATCCGGCGGACTGGCCAATCACTGTGGGGCTAGCCCGACAGTTTAGTACTGAAGCCGAAACCCGCCCTCGGCTGAGAACTTCTTCCCCGATACCCTCCCCAGACTAACTGAACGGATGTTAGGCTAGACATCGGTCATTGCAGACTCAACAACGCAAGCGACGAGGAGGTCAGACTTGAACGCGTGGCACAACACAATGAACCGTCGAACGATCCTGGGTGCAGCCGCAGGCTCGCTTGCTGCCGCCGCGCTATCGGGCTGCTCCGGTGGCGCGGGGGAATCGGTAGGCGGCAGTACTGCGGGGCAGGCAGGGTGGCCTACCTATGTCGCCCCGCCCGTCGTCGAGGGAGCCCGCACCTCCACCGTCGCGGGGGTGCCTCCCATGTACACCACCCCGCTTAAGGAGTTGTTCACCTCGGTGGCTGAACCGCCTGGAGATGGCAGCCAGGTCACGACCTTCCAGATTCTGTGGGGTACGCCACCGCAGGATGAGGCCAATAATCTGTGGCTCCAAGAACTCAACAAGCGGCTCAACATGACCTACAAGGCCTCCCTGGGCCCGTCGAGTTCCTATGCAGACCAGTTCGCCACCATGCTGGCCTCCGGGGATCTGCCGGAATTGATCTTCGTGCAGGATTCCACCCCGCAGGGGCTCCAGGCCATCGCCGATGGCGCCCTGCTGGACCTCAGCGAGTTGCTGGCCGGAGACAATGTCTTGGAGTGGCCGAATCTGGCCAATGTGCGAACCGAAACCTGGCAGGTCTCCAGCAAGGATGGCCGCATCTATGGGATTCCCAACGAGAATGCCATCCTCAGCCGATTCCCGGTGGTGCGCTCCGATGCCCTAGCCCAGGTGGGTGCCTCAGATCTGGGTACCAGCCCGGAGGAGTTCCTGGAGCGTTTCGTCGCCATGGGCCAGCTGAAGAAGCTGCATGACAAGGAGTTTTACGCCCTGGCTGGGTTGGGTGATCTCACCACCGTGGCCGAATGGATGTTCGGGATCGGACCTGAGTGGCAACTCGACGAGGCGGGCAAGCTGCGTTCGAAGTTCCAGCACCCGCGTTATCCGGAGGTCGTGGCCTATCTGCGTCAGTTCTGGGATCAGGGTGCGGTCTATCCCGACCCCACCGGCCAGTTACCGCCAGATATGTTCGTCGGCGGCCAGGTCGGGTTCACCATGGACGCCTATAACGGATTCTTCCTGGTGCCCTTGCTGCGGCAGCTACGCAACAACACCCCCGGCGCGGATGCCGACTTCTTCGTGCCTCCCACTGCCAGCGACGCCGAACTCACGGTGGTTCGTGACGAAGGCTACTGGTCCGTCGTGGGGATCAGTTCGCAGGTCACCGACCCGCAACGGCAGAAGCTGCTGCTGCGGCTGCTCAACTGGTTCCGCTCCCCCTTCGGATCCCAGGAATACAGCTTCATCAATGACGGTATCGAGGGGGTGCATTACACGAAGGCCGCTGACGGTACCCTGACCAGGCTGAACGACGAGGCAGCCGAGAACGACCGGCAGGCATTGTGCTGGCTGGGGGTGTCCCCGGTGAATGGAAACTATCTGATCCCAGCGGATCTGACTGACAAGGCCGACAATTTCTATTCCAGTGTGGAAACCTTGGCCGCTGCCGCCGTGCCCAGCCCAATCGCGGGACTGTTCTCTGAGGTGGCCTCCCGCAGCAGTGGCAAGCGTTGGGATGTTCGAAACGACTATCTCAACGGCATGTACTACGGTCGTTGTCCCACCACCGATTACCCGGAGTTCCTGGAGGCCTGGTTGGCTGCCGGCGGCACCGAGGCGCTCGCCGATTTCCAGGCCAAGCTGGATTCCCGGGGGCCGCTCCCCTCGCCGTCGTCGAGCCCGAGCTGAGCATGTCTCGACGCGATCCCGCATCGTTCCCGGCGCGTCGCCGTACGCGCTGGGAACGGGCCCGCCAGGTGAAGTCCATGTATATCTTCATCATCCCTGGCGTGCTGTTTTTCACCATCTTTGCCTACCTGCCGCTGCTGGGAAATATCGTCGCCTTCCAGGATTATCGCCCATTCCGCGGCATTCAGGGCTCTCGGTTCGTCGGGCTGGAGAATTTCACCAAGATTCTCACCGATCCCGAGTTGATGTCGGCCCTGAGCAATACCCTCATCATCGCTGCACTGCTGCTGATTTTCGCCTTTCCAGCCCCGATCCTATTGGCGCTATTGATTAATTCGCTGATGTCGGTGCGGCTCAAGCGATTCATCCAGTCAGTGGCCTATCTACCTCATTTCTTGAGTTGGGTCATCGTCATCTCGATGTGGCAGAAGATCTTCGGCGGCTCGGGGGCGATTGCCCAGATCCTCAGCGAATGGGGGGTTGAGGGATTCAATTTGATGAGCAATCCCGACACCTTCAAGCTGCTGGTCGTAGCCCAGGCGATCTGGAAAAACGTTGGCTGGGGAACCATCATCTATTTTGCCGCGATGGCCGGTATCCCGCAGGAACTCTATGAGGCGGCCGCAGTAGATGGCGCCGGGCCGTGGCGCCGGATCTGGCATGTCACCCTACCGGGCATTATGCCGGTGGTCAGCCTGTTGCTGATCCTAGAGGTGGGCGGCATCTTGAATGTGGGCTTCGAGCAGCTGATTCTGCAGCAGCCAGCGGTTGGCAAGGACGCGGCCCAGGTGATCGATACCTTCGTCTACTATCGCGGAATTCTCGGCGGGGATTGGGGTCTTTCCACTGCGGCCGGGCTCCTCAAAGGCCTGGTTGCGACGATTCTGATCATCGCGGCCAATAAATTCGCTAAGCGCGTGGGTGGATCGGGGGTATTTTAATGACGCAGTCTTCTCGACCCCTGTGGATGGGACGCCCCAACCGATTGGTGAGCGCCCTGAAGGCGGTGTTGTTCACGGTTTTAGTCATCGCGATGCTCTACCCCTTCGCCCATGTGATCGTGTGGTCCTTCGCCTCCGCCGAGGCCGCCACCTCGGGGGATGCGTGGCCTAAGAGTTTCAGCATCGATACCTATCTGGCGCTATTTCGCGGCGGGGTGGTGCGCAACGCCATGGTGGTCACCGCCGGGATCACCGTCGTTGGCACGGTGTCCTCGATGCTCATGACCACAACCTTGGCCTATGGTTTGAGCCGCACCCGGGATGTGCCCTTCAGCAAGGGTGCATTGGTTTATGTGTTGGCGACGATGCTTTTTAGCGCCGGGATGATTCCGAACTATCTGCTGGTCAAGAATCTGGGGATGCTGGACTCTTGGTCCTCCCTCATCGTCCCGGGGCTGATTGATGCATTCAATATGATCGTGATTCGGAACTTCTTTATGGAGCTTCCTTCGGAACTCACCGAGGCGGCGAGGATCGATGGCGCCTCGGAGTGGCGTATTTTTTGGCAGATCATCATGCCCCTGTCGAAACCCATCCTGGCCGTGATGTCGCTGTTTTACGCGGTGCGATATTGGAACACCTTCTTTAATGCGATGCTCTATATCCGAACCCCGTCGAAGTGGCCGATCCAGGTGGTGCTGAACCAGTATGTGGTGCAGGGTCAGACCATGAATACGGTGCAGCCGCCAGGGGTGCCGCCGCCACCCGGAATGGTGGTGCAGTTCGCGGTGATCGTGCTCGCGACCCTGCCGATTCTGATCGTCTACCCGTTCGTGCAGAAGTTCTTCACCAAGGGAATGTTGACCGGTGCCATCAAGGGTTAGTCGCTTGGGCTTTGGCTTTCAAATCCGCCACCACCAAATCGATGACATATTCGGCGGCGGCGGGCATGCTCACGGATTCGTCGAGCAGCCACTGGATTTGGACCCCATCGAGGGTAGCGATGATCACTTCGGCGCCTTTTCGGGATTCCTCTTCGAACTCCCCTTCCGGCAGCCCTGTTGCTTCGCGGAGGGCTTCATCGACGATGGTGCGAAGTCCGGCATATCGGTCCCGGAACCAGTCTTGGGCGGGGTGCTCATCGGCCACCGATTCGCCCGACAACACGGTATACAACTGGGTGATTCCGCGACGCTGGGCGTTGCGTCGAACGGTACGCACCAAATGGTCCAGATAGGCCTGCCCCCGCGGAAACGACGGGTAATAGTCCTCCCCCACCTCATCACGATCCCGAACCGACAGCACCGCAGTGAGCAGCCCCTCTTTGGAACCAAAATGATGGAGCACCCCTGCCGGGCTCATATTGATGCGGGTCGCGATATCGCGCAGGCTGGCCCCACTGTAACCACCCTGCGCAAAGGCCTCGGTGGCCGCAGCCACCACTTCATCGCGTCGCGTGCGACGTCCGCCGTATCGCATTCCTTCAGCCTAGTACCGGCTGGGCGCAATGGCTTAACTCAACGTCCTCCCTTGTGGCGACGGACGCCGGCGGCCAGCAGCCAGGTGGTGCAGCTCGCCGACCCAGGGGATTCCCCATCGCTGGGCACAGGGCGCAGCACCAGGTCAGCAACCCTCACCTGCTGCAGACCCAAGCCGCAGCCTGGTCATGCGCCGGGATAGTGCTCGGTGAAGGTGACAGCTAGAAAACCCTGAAGAAAGGAAATTATGAAGATCCACAGTCGCAATGGAGTTCTCATGGCTGGTGCCGAGCCAGCGCTATTGCGCGGTGTGGGGGTGGGTAACTGGCTGCTGCCTGAGGGATATATGTGGCGTTTCAATGCCGGGGCGACGTCGCCGCGACGGATCGAGGCAATCATTGCCCAGGCACTCGGCCAGGCAGATGCCGAGCAGTTTTGGGTGAGCTTCCGAGACAATTTCTTCACCCAAGCCGACATTGCGGAGATAGCGCGGCTGGGATTTGACCATATCCGACTACCATTCAATGCCCGATTGCTGATCGATTCCGAGGGCACCCCGCTATCAGGCTTCGACTATGTGGATCGATGCCTGGATTGGGCTCATGCTGCTGGCCTCGGCGTGGTCTTGGATTTACATGCCGCCCCTGGGGGCCAGACCGGGGCGAATATTGACGATTCCCAACGCGACCTTCCAGAGCTGTTCACCGATCCTGCAAACCGTGAACTCACCATCGAACTGTGGCGGTTGCTGGCGCGACGATATGTCAATCATCCCGCCGTCATAGCCTATGACCTGCTCAACGAACCACTGCCGGATAAACATGCTCAGCTGTGGCCGGACTTAGTGCCGCTCTACCGTGATTTAACTCGCGCCATTCGCGAGATCGATACCGACCACGTCATCATGTACGAGGGAGCCCATTGGGCGACGAATTTCACGATGTTCGAGTCGCCACTAGACGATAACGCCTGCCTCCAATTTCATCACTATTGGTCGCCAGTAAACCCGGAGCGTTTCGAGGCATTACGAACCCAGGCCAATCAGCTTGGCATGGCCATTTATATGGGCGAGTCTGGGGAGAATTCCCCCGAATGGATTCGCGAGATGTTCACCACCTGCACCCAACGTGGCATCTCCTGGAATTTCTGGCCCTGGAAGAAACTGGACACCACCACCTCCCCCTTCAGCGCCCCGGCACCCACCGGCTGGGAGGCAATGATCGCCTGGGCCGAGGGCCACGGCCCAGCTCTTAGCCGCAGCCAAGCCGCCGAGTTACTCACCGAGTTCCTTGGGAACATCAAGCTGAGTAACTGCCAGCGTCGCGACGAAATCATCGCCGCACTTCCCCTAACCCCGCCCTAGAGGCTGGGCGTTGAGCCGCCCAATACCTAGTCGGCCCATGATCAGGTCAACAGCTCGCTAACCCCGCCTAGAGGCAGGACTTTGCGTCGTCTCTGCCCCGTGACGGGGATATCCCTGAGGGTCGGCTGCAACCCACCCTCTCAAGCGACCTGACCGGGCAAGTGACAGGGATACCCCAGAACGTTGACTGCAACCCACACCGTTCGATGACGACATCGGGACCCACCGCGATGCCCTCGCGGGACATCCCAGAACGACAGCCGCAACCCACGCCTCGGCACCCCCCCACAACCGACGCGACTGGGATATCCCAGACCTGCGGTTGCAACGAGGGTTGCAGTGGTTTTGGTGGATCTGGCACGGGCCGCTGCCCTCGCATATCCCTGGGAGGCTGCCACCACAAGGGTTGTAGTGGCCGCTAGGGCAGTGCTGTCGCCGCGCGGCTCAGCTATCCCAACGCCATACCTGCCCTTGGCAGTCTCGTTAGATCCCAGGCCTTGGCCCAGGCCACACCCTGCCCGTCGTTGCACGTGGATTGTGGCCGCTGTCCATGGCGCCAGTCTTGACGCTGTGTTGTTCGTGAGTGCCCTGGCCACACCGACCTTAGGCTGGGACTTATAGTGATGCCGGCTTTGTCGTGATATGCCAATGCTGTCTAGCCAGCACATCACGACAAAGCCGGCACTATCAGGGGGAAACCAGCAAACCGACGGGACTATCCCAGAGCGGTCTTTGGGAGGGCGATGAGATAGCTCTCTGCGGGGCCGTCGCCGAGGTTGCTGGTGAACATGATCCGGGTGAGATCGCGGGAGGCGGTGGCCTGTGGCTCTAGGAAGTAGTCCTTACCCGAGGATTCCTTGGCTCGGATATGGGCGACATTGAGCTTGCGGCCACCGGGCTTGAGCTCCAACAGCCATACCTTCCGGTACTCCGCACACAGGGTGGGAGCGGGCCAGGTGTTGGCATAGTCGGCGCTATCGGCATAGGTGGAGATCACTGCCCAACCGGGCCGCCCAAAGCACTGGCCGCTGATATGCAGCGCATAGGACTCCCCCGATGCCGGATACAGCGGATGCAGATCATGCCTGCGCCCATCCACCAGATCGATCGCGACGATATTGCCGGAACCGTAGTCGCTGTAAACCAGATAGTCTTCGCGGTTCGGGCCGAAGGCCAGATCCGAATGCTCAGATCCGGGGGTGAGCTGCCGTTTGGTGGTGAAGTCCAGCGAATAGGCCCAGGTGCCATCGAGCCAGGAGGGCACCGCGAATTTGCCGCTGGCGGAGGTGCTGATGTGGTCCGGGAAGGCATGGGGTGTGGGGAAGTCTTTGGCGTCGAGGGTGCCTATGATCTTCTTCTTGCTGAGGTCGACGGTGACGATGCCGTAGATCTTGTTGGTTTGGGAGGCCTCGTCATAGGTGGTGGCCAAGAGTGCAAGGAACACCCCGTCGGCTGACATGGTGCCTTCGCTCTTGGTCCAGAAGGATTTCGCCTGTGGCCATGGTGTCTTTCCGGTGAAGTCGAAAAGCACCTCACGTTTGCCGGAATTGACGTTGAATCGCCACCATTGCAGCCCACCATTCGGGCTGGTGTGGTAGATCACCGAGGGATCGCTGACATGCCATAACGGTTCGCAATCGCCCGCGAGTCCATCGAGAACCTTGATGTGCTTGATTGCGACTCCGTCGTAGAGATGCCAATAGCCAGAGCCATCCATCGCCAAGTATCGGGAGCGATCAGCGTTGAATGCCTGCCGCCTTGAGTAGTTGTGACGTACCCGGCCACCTGAGCCGTCGCTGGCGGTGGTGGCGCGATAGACCGCAGTCGAATAGGCCGGGTCCACATAGGGGCGGCCAGGTTGAGGTTTCGTTACGGCGGCGATGGCGTCGGCAGAGAGCGGACGCAGTCGAAAATTGGGGTGGTAGCGGGAGGTGAGTTCATCAACCGGGTCCGCAGCGGCGGGCAGTACCTGCCCTGCGACAAGGGCACCAGCGCCGACCATGGTCATCAGGCCAAGGTGGCGTCGCGATATGGAATTAGACACGAAACTCCTTTGTACGACCCCCATTGAGGTGCAAGCAGCGGGTCCCCTCCGCGCTTCACACTCTAACCAGAGAGCGCTTTCATCAACAAGGGATTTGGCCTCCTGGACGACAGACACCGCCTCTTGACGACGAGTGAGGACACCGCGATGGTCTTCGCCCAGGGCGCCGCCAACTACCCGACCACAGCAAAACTGGAACTGACCACATCCTGACGACGGGTGGGGCCACCGATCTGGTCTTCGCCTAGCCGAGGACACCGCCAACTATCCCGAGGCAGCTGGGCTGGGGTTGACCGCCTGAATCAACTCCACGGTGCCACCCACACAGGCGTAGCCCCGACCTGGGGTCAGCCTCACCGTCGTCTTCCGTGGCAGGCGCGCTCCCAGCAGATCGCCGTCGAGATCAACATTGGGTTGCAGCAACACCCCGCACCGCGCTTTCCGCAGCGTCTTGGTCCAGTGGTTGTACAGCGAACGCAACTCGTCGGCGCGGCCAGCAGCCAGGATCCGCAGATTCGGAGGCGGACTGTCTACCAATCCGGCGATGGCCTGATCGGCATCTGGGAACCGCTCTGCATCGTCGATGAGCAGCAACGTCGGCTCGGTATAGAGCCGCACCGCCGCCAACACGGCGGCCGCCCCCTCTGGTGAATCGGCCACCTGGTCCAGCCCGGCCGTGGCCAATGGGGAACGTCTGGTGCACAATCCCAGCACCTTGGTTCGCGGGTCTGCCAACCTGGCACCCTCAGCCAAGGCCAGCAACACCGACGATTTACCGGATCTCGCCGGCCCTGCGATCAGCGCATGCTCACCCTCATAGAGTTCCAGGAAGTGCGGCTGCAGATCAGACTCTCGCAGCCCGACGGGCAACCGCCAGGGCTCTGGACCCAGTTCAACCACCGCATCCAGCTCGGCATGAGTAATCGCCTCTGGTAGCTTGCCAACCACCGGCTGCTTAGCCACCGCGTCGGGATACTGCGATACCACCTGAGCCACCGCATCCTGCAGCGGCATAGCGGGGGTCGCCACATGGGTTTGCAGCTTCGTCTCGGCCAAGACCGCACGGCCTGGCCCACCCAGTGGGGCATCTTCCCTGCGTAACCCAGCCGAACTGTAGTCATAGACATCAGCTAGCTTGAACAACCATTTCTGCGTGGTCACCTCATCCATAGCCGATGGGATGGTTTTGGCTCGGGTCGTCGCCACCGCCATATGAATGCCGACGTCAACGCCATCGGCGTAGGTCCGATATAGCCCATCCAGCAGCGGCTGCCCGGAATAATCCTGGTATTCCTCCCGAAGCGCTGCCAGCCCATCAATAACCACCAGCAGCCTGCGATGCCAGCCCCCGGCAGTACGTCGGTCATATTCCTCGCGTAGATATTTCAATGCCCGCATCTGCTCCTCCCGAGCAGCGGACCCGGGACCGACATAGGCGATGATATGGGGCAGCTTCGCCAAGGGCTGCAAGTCGCGACTGGACATATCAAAAACCACCACATCCAGCTCGTGCGGGGAATAGTGCGCACACAAGGTCAGCACAGCAGCGGCCAGCGTCGTCGAGGTGCCGGAACCCGGAATCCCCACACACATCAGATTCCCGCGCGGAAGATCCCAACCGGCCGGGATTTGCCGCTGATTCCTGGGGTCATCTGAGACGGCGATCCAGGCCACATCCTGCTCGACGCCACCGACCACCGGCATCTCGGGATCCTCAGCCTGACCGAACCCAGCCAGTTGCACCCGCTTCCCCAGTGCCTCCGGCCACACCTTGCGGGGCTGGGCGTATCCCAGCTGGGTGTTGGCTTCGACGATGGCCGCAATCAGCTCATCCATGTCTGTGACATCGGTCTTCTTGGCGGCGGGTTTCGGTGGTGGTGGCGGGGGCGGCCCAAAGACCACATCGGTAAACTCCAGTTCAACCGCCACTTCCTCTTCAACAGGACCCGTAACCCAGGCAGTCTGTACTGGTGTGATGTCATCTTGACCTAGCTTCACGAAAGCCCGGCCCCGCTGCTCCCGCCCAATCGCGGAGGCATCCGGCACCCCGATGACATTGCTAGAGTCCTCCCGGCTTTGTACCCGCAACGCGACCCGCATATTCGTATTGGCCAGGATGTCGTCGTTGACCACACCCGCTGGTCGCTGGGTGGCCAAGATCATGTGCACACCCAAGGTTCGACCCACCGCAGCGACGCTCACCAGGGCTTTCAGCACGTCGGGATATTCCTTAGCCAGCATCGCAAACTCGTCAACCACCAGCAGCAGTCTCGGCATTGGTTCTGAGGGTTTCGTCGCCCAATAGGCATCGAGGTTATCGACGCCTTCCCCAGCGGCAGCGAATTTCTCCATGCGATAGCGCATCTCAGCCTCGAGGGCCAGCAGCGCCCGTTCTGCTAGCTGCGCATCCAAGTTGCTGATCGTGCCGATGGTATGTGGCAAGGCCTCCAAAGCCTTAAATGCCGCCCCACCCTTGAAGTCGATGAGGATGAAGGTCAGCCGGGTGGGATCATGTCGCGCGGCCAAGCCACTGACGAGGGAACGTAGGAACTCCGATTTCCCAGACCCGGTGGTGCCACCCACCAGCCCATGGGGGCCGTCCCGCACCAAGTCCAGTTCCAGCACCCCTTTCTCGCCAATCCCGATTGGCGTGGAAAAGCCCTTGGCCTGACGCCAGGCCTCGACTACATCATTCGGGGTCAACCGCGACACCCCAAGCAGCGGGTTCAGTCGAGTCATTCTGGGGATCGCAGCCCCAGGAATCGCTAATTCGGGGTCCTCAAATCGCGCCAGGCTCTGTGCGATCTCCCGGGCACTGTCGAGGGACAGCCCCGATCCGAAGACCTCCTCAATCCGCTGTCTACGCTCCGGGTAACTGACCTGGCACTCTGCACCCTCCCCGACCTCGATGATGGAGGTACACATCGCTGGCAGCTGTTCGACGGTGGTGGCGATCACCACACCCGATATTTCCAGCAGCATCGCCTCATGGCCCTGTCGCTGATGCCGACCCTGCCCCAGCAACTGCCGCGCCACCGAGTCTCGCCCCTCGGTCAACACATCGGAATCGATGAGCAATAACATCGCGGGACTGGTAAATCCGCGTGAACTATCCCGGATACTGCGCAGCAGGGCATCACTGCGGGAGCGCTCGCTGCTCAGCCATCTGTCACCAACGGGTGAATGCAGCATCCGGGTGTGCGGCAGCCACGTCGTCCATTCCCAGTCATGATCACGTCCAGGATCGACGAAGACACCGATACTGAGATCAGCCGGTCCACAGTGCACCGCAGCTTGGATCAGCAGCGAGCGGGCGTAGGCCAGGGCGGCATCGCGCGGACCAATGATCCCGACGACCCCAGCCTGACTGAGATCCGCCACCACTGGAGCACTCGACAGTATCGACGCATCGAGAACCTTTTTGAGTTCCTCATCCTTGGGGCCGGTATTCCGGTCCCGCACTGGCGGCTTCCAGGGGATATCCCCCACCCCGACCTGCAGGGCGAGGAATCCTGGCGTAGCGTGGCGCCGCTCCCACATCCGGGTGGTCGGTAGGGTGGCGCGGAGTTTGACCGTGGCTAGGTCTGGGACCTCGTCTTGGAGTCGCGCCCGCTCGGTGTGGGCGGCCTCACGGATTTCAGTGGCGAGCCCACTCAGCTCTGTGCTGAACTTCTCATCGGCCTCTCGTTTGTCCTTCTTTCCCCGGGCCCGTTGATCATAGAATGAGCCCACAGCCATCAATGGGGACAGGGCTGCGATGATGGCGAATCTCATATTGCCCATCACCACCACCATCACGGCAGCCATCACCAGCGGGGAAATCACCATGATGATCGGAAACCGGTTTTGGACAGTCACCTCTTTCCGCTGAGGCACCGTGAGCTGCTCCGGGTCGGGGTGCCGTCCGGGGCGAGGTGGCCGGTTGAATGGCACCGTCCCTAGTGGGGACACATTGGGCAAACTGCCGGGCCTGGGCGCCAAGATCTCGTCGAAACCAGAACTGACAGTCAAGGTGGAATCGCCTGCGACAAT
This sequence comes from Arachnia sp., assembly GCA_041855345.1. Taxonomy (GTDB): domain Bacteria; phylum Actinomycetota; class Actinomycetes; order Propionibacteriales; family Propionibacteriaceae; genus Arachnia. The sequence goes on from JBHAEB010000189.1 coordinate 16,145, forward strand.
CACCGAGCCGCCCCGGGCCTCAACCGGTTCTTGGGGCTCGGCTTTGACCCCGTCCACCAGGGTGCCGTTGGTGGAATCGGTATCGACGACGTTGAGCTTGTCATCGTCGAGGGCCACGGTGGCATGCCCCCAGGACACCCGCTCGGAGGTCAATGGAATATCAGCGGCTGGTGATCGGCCAATCACCGTGGGCCGCCGGTCAGCCAAGGCGAATATCTGATCCGCATCCAGGCTGCCCCCCAAACTGAGGGTCCATCCCTGCGGTGGCTCCGGTGGCGGGGTTGGCGTCAGCGAGATGGTGATCGCCTCCAGCAGCTGCACCTGATCCAAGGGGGTGTCGGCTCGGTATTCCTGATCACCGACGAAGATCGGCTCATCCTCGGCAAGCTCTACCCCGCAGATCTGCTCCACCAGATCGCCCAGCGCCACACCGTCGGTGGCACTGAGTAACTCCTGTTCGTGGGTCACATGATCCCACTCGACGATCACCCGCACGGCTCAGACACCTTCTGCGGCAGCGAACCATCGCAACATGGCATGGTTTCCCGGGCGGGAAGCAGCATAGGTTGCTGTGGCCACCAGGGGCACAACCGATTCGGCTGGGAGCGCCGCCAAGGTCTCACAGTTCAACGTCGGACCTGCCAGACCATCCTCATGGTCCACGATCAGCCGGGGCAAAGCCGCCAACACACCTGCCGCATCGGTACGTTTCGCCTGGGCTGCTGCCTTCACCAAGGCGACGACAGCATCATGACTGGCGGTATCAGCGGCATAGGCCACCTCGCTGAAAGGGGTCTCCTCGAAGAATCGCGTCGCCTCGGTGCTGGCCGTCGCCGAGACCGCCTCAACGAAGGCAGCTACCGCCTGACCGGTGGCATCGCGACGAACCGATGCGGGGTCGTCGTTGTCCACCCCAACACACCAATAGGTGCCGTTGAGGCTTCCGGTATCGCCCATCATGCGTTGGGAAAAGACCGGGCTGCGTGCCGCGTCGGTGAGCAGGATGGGAAGCGAGACCCCAGCCCGTCGCACCGCGATGGCCGCCTGGGCAGAGGAATCGGCATCCCCGATGATCACCACCGAGTCGCCGGTTTCCAAGGCAAGGGCACTCAATGATTCGATGAAAGTCGCCTCATTTTGGCTAGCCAGATTGAATTGCAGCTCCGCGACAGGCTCTAGATCTGCGGGGGTCGTGGCCCCCATACCGGTGATCAGGATCGGCTGGCTGACTCCCAACCGATCGAGGGCCGCCACGATGGCTGCATCATGCTGGGATCGCAGCGGTCCCGTCGCCCAGGCCCCTGGCAGCAGATAGTCATCGGCTACCCCATAGGGCCAGACCACTGGCAGCTTCCGTGATGTGGCCTCGACGATGGCCTGCTGCACATGGGTTCCCGATGTGGCCAACACCACACCAGCCACCCCCTGCTCAGCCAGCCCGGCAATCGCTTCGACGGCATGGGCGGTTGAGCCTTGATCATCGACCGGAACCAGTTCGACCCTGTGCCCGGCCAGCCCAAACCGATGGGCCGCCACCCGGGCCCCCTCGGCAGCGAGGGCCCAATCGGTGCCCTCACCTGGGAGGGAACTGAGGCTCACCATGATCCCGATCTTGATCGGCCCGGGCAGCCCGTTAGCGCTCAGGGCCACCGGCTGTGGCGAGACCGCCACCGGGGTCACCGACGGTGCGTCCTCGCCCTGCTCGGAGCTGCACCCAGCGGTGGCGGATACCGCAGCCACCCCTAGCACCGAATGCAGCAGGGTACGCCTCCTCACTGCTCCCCCCGCAGATGCACCACATAGACGGTGGTGTGGGTGGCGCCGTCGGCCTGCAGCTGGAAGAGGGGCAAGGATGCCAGCGCATCCAGCCCGGCCCGGAAGGTGGCCTGGCCCTTGGCGATGCTGGCGATATCGCCGGCCCGCACATTGGAGAAGGAACTCGTCGCAGAGTTCGCCAATGCCACCTGCTCATCAGTGGTGGCCGCGGCTGCACTGGAGGTAGCCAACGAACCCAGCAACCCACCACCGTCGACGGCGGGACTGCCCAGATCGGCCAGCGCGTTCTGCAGATCCTCGATCAACGGCGCCCGGGTGCCTTCAATATCGCGGGCAGAACCGGCCAGCCCCTCGCTGAGGTAGGTGCCTGCACCGTCAAGGCTTTGGGTCACATACTCCGCCGAGGTCTGACTGGCCTCCTGCAAGGCCTGGGCCTGCTCGGCTAGGCTCTGCTGGCCGTTGGCGACCAATTCCTCGGATAGGGATTGGATCCCGGAGGTGGTGCCTTCCGTGGTGCCTTGCAGCACCTCGGCGGTGCGTTGCCCTTCGGCGTGAACCTGGCGGATCGTGGGGTCGATGGTGTTGCTCAAGCTGTCATTCACGGCGGTGGTGACATTATCGAAGGCCGTTGCGACCTCCGCCCGTAGCTGCTCCTGCGCCTGACTCACCGTATCCAGGCTGTTGCCCAATTCCTCGTTCTTGGCATTGGCCTGCTGCAACGCGGTCAACAAGGCCGCACGGGCTTCGCTGCGGGTGGTGTCATTGCCATCGACGGTTGCCATCAAGGCGTCGAGCCGCTCCTCCAAGGTGGTGACCTGGTCTCGCAGCTGCTGAACCAATACCCGCCCCGAGGCTTGGGGATCGTCGGGGGCGGTTTGGGCAACGATGGTCTCCCATGCCGTGGCCTGATCCGCCAATTGGGTCTGCATCGAGGTGGTCTTCAGATGATCCGGGATCTGCAATTCGGAACCGTCAGCCAGGACACAGGGCTGGGTGGTCAACGAGGCATAGACCTTCACCAGTTCCTCATCGGGGGATGCGGCATCACGGATCATGGTGCACACCGACGCGGCGGTGTCCCGGTTCTGGGTAACCATCTGGTCGGTATTGCCCTGCTGGGTGGTTGCCTGCTGATGCTGCTGGCTCATCCAGTCATCAAGTGCGCTCACTGAATCCGACAGCTGGGTCACGGCCTGCCGCATCGCTTCGAAATCGGGCTGGCTGATGCCGTCGTCGAGAGCATCGATGCTGGTGCTGACCTGCCCCAATGCGGTGGTCAACTCGTCGTGGTTGGTCTGAGCGCCGGTCAGGCTGTTCTGATCCAGGGACAGCAGCAGCACGTCGCGTTCCTGAGCAAACAACGTGGTCAGGTCGGTTTGGGCGCTGACCCTGGCCTGCCACAACGCACAGGTCAGTGGCGGCGGGGTGGGCTCCTGGCCGGCCACGGGTTCGGTATCGGCGGGGCAGGCATCGGCCTGGGTGGGATCCTCAGGACCGATCGAGGCCAAGATCGCCTCCCTGGCCTGATCCTGGCACTCTTGGGCGGCCCCGGCATACAGATCAAGCTGCGCGGACATTTGGCCGATGAGCCCGGCGACCGTTTCCCCACCCGAGATCGGTGCGGTCTGCATATCGCAGCCTCCGCTTTGGGTGGGTGGTGGTACCTCGATCTGGCTGGGGTCCCCCAGCATCGTCTGCATCGAGGACACGGTTTGCTCCATGGCGCCGACCAGCCCCGACTTGCTGGATTCGAGGAGGGTTCCCATCTCGCCGTGGAGCCCATCGAGTTCATCGACGAGGGCCTGGGTGGAGGTCTCTACCTGGGTGTTGGTGTCTTTGAGTCCCTGCACAGCGTCGGCCCCGAAGGTCGTGGTGGAGGATTCCAGGGCTTCGCGCATCTCGGCGATGGACTCACCCACATCGTCGAGGACTCCCTGCACCTCCCCGGCCAGCACCAGGGTGCGCTGCAGCAGCTGGGTCTCTGACTCGGTGGCACCGTTGACGAATGAGGCCCTGGGATCTCCCACCACACCTGGGTGGGCGCTCAACTCGAATTCCGGCACCGTCATATTAGTGACATCCATCACCAGCGTCATCGTGGTACCTGACATCGACGACGGTGACAGCAGCAGCGAAGCCCACTGCACCGAGGTGGAGCCGTCAGGTAATTGCGCCAACACCCCGTCCGTCGCGACTGCGGTTTCATCCTCGGCAGTCATCACCACCGATGACGGGGGCACGTTGGTCAATGCGGTTGATGCGAACACCGTCCAGGGTGCGCCCACCAGCACCTGTTCTTGCACATGGGTGCCACCAGCGTCATAGCTGATGGTTTGGGGTTTCAAGGTGAGATTCTGCACATTCAGCATGATTTCCACGCGCCCGGTATAACCGGCCAGATCTGACAAATCCGTCCCCTGAGCGGAGGCGGTGCGATAACTGGTGGAAACACGAATTGGCAGGTCAGCAGCCACTTCCGCTGGATTGTAGGAATTCTTCACCAGGGTAGGAGTTGCAGTTTCAGGGGTTTCAGCCATCGCCTCTGAATCGATATTGACGATGCTGCCATCAGGGCGCATCTCCACATGAACCGCTTGCAGCACATTCACCGCACCAGCTGGCACCTCAGTGGGAGGTGGCGGTGGATCATTTTCGACGCTGCATGAGGCGCCCATCATGACCGCAGAAGCTACGGCGAGGGCGATAACACTTAGTTTGATAGGCCGCGATAGCTGGGCTTTGTAGTCACGAGACACAGTGCAATCCTCCGGGGCTGAACGGCGTTGTCGATATGCTAACTGTCGTCGGGTTCACTCAAATTTCACTCGATGTCAGCTACGACACTAACGCGTTGAGCCCGGAGAGATACCGGCTCCGCAGACAATGTCTTGGACACAACATCTTGCTGCACTGTGAGTTTCACAGGCCATAGGGGAAGGACCGGTCATGGAGTCACGTACCGCCCTGGGTTCCCACTATCGACTAGAAGAATCGGTGGGGGTTGGCGCCAGCGGCGAGGTGTGGCGGGCCACCGACGATCGCCTCAACCAGGAGGTGGCCGCAAAAATCCTGCATCCTCACCTGTCCCGCGATCACGAGGTGTTGTCCCGGTTCATTCAGGAACGGGCAGTCCTCACCAGCCTCGATCACCCAGCCATCATCAAAGTCCGGGACCTCATCGTCGATGATGGTCGGCTGGCGATCGTCATGGATTTTGCCCCGAGTTCCGTGGCCAAAGCGCTCCAGCAGGTCACGACGATGCCGCCAGCAGCAGCCGCCGGAATCATGGTCCACGTGCTGGATGCCCTGGCTTATGCCCACCGCAAGGAGGTGCTACATCGCGATATCAAACCAGACAACATCCTGCTCAGCGACGAATGGGGGGACCTGGATGAGGGGGATGTCAGGCTCACTGATTTCGGTATCGCCAAGGTTCTAGGCGACAGCGCGAACTCCGCCACCTCCGGGATCGGCACCCCGGCCTATATGGCCCCGGAGATCATCCAATCCGGTGAAGCCGAACCGGGCAGCGACGTCTACAGCGCCGGAATCACCCTCTACGAGATGTTGAGCGGCCGCACCCCCTTCGGGGACGCAAAAACCGCCGCCGCCATCGGGCTCAGGCATCTCACCGAGATGCCGCTGCCATTGGAGATCCCCGACGAGTTGGCGGCGATCCTACGCACCATGCTGGCCAAAGACCCACAACAGCGACCCACCGCTGCCGAGGCCGCCACCCAGCTGCGTGAGCTGCTACCCAGCCTGCAGAATCTGCCCGCTTTGGAGCCAACCCCGCAACAGGAACTACGTCAAGGCACCCTGCTGAAGAAGGATGCCCTGGCCCCGCTGGCGGCCAAGAACGCCGCCGCAGCTAGCGAAAGCGACCTCATCGATCTGGGTCCCCAAGGCAATGCCACCATCCTCAAACCGGTTCGTGACCGCGCCCCGGTTGAGACCACTCCAGAGCCGTCGATCAAGCCGAAATCTCGCCGTCGCCTAGTGTTGATCGTCGCCGGAGCGGTGGTGGCGGTGGGAATCATCGTGGCAGTGGTGTTGGCCACTGGGGTATTCAAGAAGGATCCCTCACCGGGGGAGCAATCAGCTCCGGTCGCAGCCGCACACAGCGACCAGGTTCTTCCCACTGGGCTGACCATCTCCCGTACGGCGACCTATGACAGCGCTACCCAGCAGGTCCGGCTTGAGCTGAGCTATGCCACCCAAAACGCCCCACTGACTGGCCCATTCCTTGAGGTGATCCCGGCCCTCGAGAATCCCGATAGCTGCGCCAAACCCAGCTGGGATGAGGGGGCGGCCACCGCCCATCGGCCCAGCGAAACTGGTTTCTCGGCTCGCTGCGGCTGGCGGGTCGATCCCGAACCCATCCCTGCCCAAAGCTCAGTCACCGTCACCGCCAAGATCCCGACGGAGAAAACCCCAACCCAGCAGGAATTGACCGCCTGGCTGTCGTCGGTTTCTCAGGCCACCTTGGACCTGGTCAACGATGCCTCGATTGTCTCCACCGCCTATCCGGTGCAACGGCTCAAAGGGATTCAATTGGAGGCCCCCTCGCGGGTGGTCAGTCAGGTTTCCCTTGACCTCACCTTGGTTCCGGTGTGGGCCTCCGGCCCTGACGCCCTCAACCCGTTGTATCGCTCCCCATCGATGGGGGAACCTTCCAGTATGTTGACCGCTATCGCCGGGGATAGTGGACTGCGATTCGCTGATGGTTGTGGGGGCGCGCTGCGGGTGTCCTCGAATGGATTGACCGTCTCGACGGTCTCGATCATTCCCAGTTGTCGAGTCAATGCCTATGTCGGGAATCTCCCGATGATCAGCAGTAATGAATTCGCCATAGTGGCCCGTGGCAATTAAGGATCAGGCGGTGACCCCCACCGCTGTTACGGTGGCTTCGTCCCCTTCCGTCCCGCACTGGACGGAAAGTACTGATAGGAGTGGGAATATGTCACGCGTACTGTCCACCGAAGCGGCTAAAAACGCTATCAACAGCATACAGACCATTGTCGATGGCGGGCTCACCACCGAGATTCAGAATCTGAATACTCAGGGAACTATCCTTTCCGACCCGAACAACTGGGATGGGCCCTTGGCCCTTAACTTCCGCGACGGCACCTGGCCTGAGGTCCAGCAGGCTCTCAACAATGCGCTGCAGGAATTGACCGATCTGCGGCAGCAACTATCTCAGATCTCCACAAACATTTTCACCGCTGGCGGCGGATCCTGATCCGTCATTACTGGTTGGTCCTGACTGCTATCGGCGGTCAGGACCAACTTTTGCGTCAACCCTCGTGTTCCCTGCGGGGGCATGTCCACACATCGCGTCTCCTCTTTGGTCAGCGCAAACCCCTACCCCAGCATGCGATAGACACACAACGGATATCGCTCCCCGTTCTTGGTGGGGGCCGTACCCACACATCGCGGCTTTTCTTTGGCCAGCGCAAGCCCCAACCCCTACCGGGACCCGACCCACACATCACGGCTACTCAATGACCAACACAAGCCCCAACCCAAGGCAACGCCCCACCCCAACGTCGAATAGCACATAACGGATGTCGCTCTCCGCTCCTGGTGGGGGCCGTACCCACACATCGCGGCTTTTCTTTGGCCAGCGCAAGCTCCTGCCCCTACCGGGACCCGACCCACACATCACGGTTACTCAATGACCAACACAAGCCCCAACCCAAGGCAACGCCCCACCCCAACGTCGAATAGCACACAACAGACATCACTCCCCGTTCCTGGTGGGGGGCCGTACCCCGATCGACACTCTGCTCATCCCTCCTGCGTTCCGGGATCGCTCGCAGGGTCCATCCGTCGTGCCAGTTCGCGGCCAGAGCCCTCATCACCGGGTCGCGCCACCTCAGACGAGCCAGCCAGCAGCAAACCGGAACATGACCGGTCTAGGGGCCGCTGACCACAATCCACGCCCCAACCCATCGGATCGCCCATCACCTAGGGCAACCCGCATTGACCGTCGGTCCAGTCCAGGGCTGTTCGGCACTGTGTCAGTCAGGCACCGCAGGCGTCGTTGTGCCTACTCAGTCCTCAGTGACATCCGCCCAGAGATTGATCCCAGCCTCCTTGGCGTTCTCGTCGATAGCCGCCAGCTCTTGGTCGGTGAAGACCAGGTTATTCAACGTCGCCAGATTCGACTCGAGTTGTGCCAGCGACGACACACCCACCAATGTCGAGGTTACCCGGGGATCGCGAACCACCCAGGCCAAGGCCATTTGGGCTAGGGTCTGGCCCCGTTGCTTGGCCAATTCGTTGAGGGCTCGGATATAGCTGAGGTTTTGTTCGGTCAGCATGTCTGGGCGCAGCGACCCACCCCGAGCGGCCCGGGAATCCTGCGGAATGCCATGCAGATAGCGGTCGGTAAGCATCCCTTGGGCCAAGGCTGTGAAGGTGATGATGCCCATCCCCTCCGCCTCGCAGGCATCGAGCAGGGCAGGCTCAATCCACCGGTTGAGCAGGTTGTAGCTGGGCTGATGGATCAACAGCGGGGTGCCTAATTCACGGGCGATCGTGGCCGCTTCGCGGGTCTTCCGCGCCGAATAGGAGGAGATGCCGATATAGAGGGCGCGACCGGAGCGTACCGCCTGATCGAGGGCCATCATCGTTTCCTCGACGGGGGTGTCGGCGTCGAACCGGTGGCTGTAGAAGATATCCACATAGTCCAAGCCCAGCCGTTTCAGTGACTGATCGAGCGAGGCCAGCATGTATTTCCGGGAGCCGCCGCCTTGGCCATAGGGTCCGGGCCACATATCCCACCCAGCCTTGGTAGAGATGATCAGCTCATCGCGATAGGGCTTCAGGTCCTGGGCGTAGATGGTGCCGAAATTGATCTCGGCTTGGCCATAGGGCGGGCCGTAGTTGTTGGCGAGATCAAAGTGGGTGATACCGGCGTGGAAGGCGCGACGGATGATCTCACGCTGAACCCCCATGGGCTTGTCATCGCCGAAGTTCTGCCACAGCCCCAGCGACAACAGCGGTAGTTGCAGGCCCGATCGGCCACAGAATCGATAAGGCATGCGGGAGTCATAGCGGCCAGCGTCGGCGACATAGGTGGGGTACATGCCCCCATCCTATTCATGCGACTCCGACCGCTGAGGGCTCACCTGGACATCAGCTCCCTCAGCTAGAACACCTCCTCCGCCCAGGTTTGGGACAGGGCTGCGCATCTGCTGGTGCGCCCCCTTCGGATACACCTCATCCACCCAGATACAGAAAAGAACCACCCAGCAACCGGCACCCCCCTCCAACACACCTGATCTACCCACGTTTGGAGGATGACCGGTCATGGCTAATAGCTAGGCCCCCCAGAGCCTGCCTCAGCACATGGGCGATCCACCACACCAACCCCACAACACGCACCTGCCAACAGGGGGCCTCCCCCACCCGCCTGAACCACAAGGGCGCTGGCTGCCGCATTGGCGAGGCAGCTGAATCGTGATGGTGGGACGCAGATATCGCAGGCACTCAATATGAGGGCGCTTGCAGGCACGGCGGATAGGGACACTAAGGCGGCGGGTTGTCGCCCAGGAGTCACCCTTCGTGACGACGAAGAGCGCACGGGTATCCCAGCACTCCCAAACCGGGTACGTAGTGGCTATGACACCAACCACACAGACTAACGACTCAACACCCCCAAACCCAAGCACACGGCGACTACGACATCGACCACACAAACCAGCGACCCAGCCCCCCGAGCCGCGGTGCCTGGAGTTCCGGCTCGCGGAGTTTACGCAAGTCGACTGATGACGAAGCAGGTGTGGGCGTCCCAGGCCGTTTCGCGACCGGAGGTGGCACACCGTCGATGTCTATGAGGTCTGCTCTATTCCAGGCAGCATCACCATTGCCGGGCAGCGTTGGATTCTCGCCGAAACGTCGCATCGACGACACGAGTCGGGCAAGGCCTACTCATTCCGTCAGGGCTTTTAGTTGGCTGCTAGCCGATACCCAATAGGCAATCAGCCCTTGGCCGCTACCGGTTGGTTCCGGGCGGGGGGCTGAGCAACTCCACCACCCAGGCGTGGATGAGGGCGGGGTCAATAGCGTCTACCGGTTTCTTTCCCGCCATCCGGAGCAGGGTCCGCCAAAAACCGCCCACTCGCTCTGGTGTGTAGCGACCTCCAAAAGCAGCCTGGGCATCTGCTGTCACCAAAGCCGCCGCGGCCTTGTTGTACCCCAGCGCGGTTTCGCGTTTGGCGGGGTCTGCCCCAGACATGGAGACATTGAACAAAGTGACCCGAGGCATGACCGGATGCGCGGCCAACCAGTTCAGTCCTTCCGGCAGCCAGGTGCCGCCATGAATCGCGCTGCCTGCCACGACTAGGTCATAGCCAATGGGATCTGGGTCAGCTTTCAGGTCTACAACGGTGGCTTGGGCACCCGCATCGTGGAGACTCGCCGCGATGATTCGGGCGACCTCTGCCGTCGATCCATTACGGGTGGCATAGCCCACCAGAACTCGGTCCATGCCTGGCACTCTAATCCTCGGCGATGAGGACTCCGCCGTGGGGTAGCCAATAGCCCCCACGACAGACGGTCCGGCCACATTCCATCACCGGCAATCAGGCAGCCCCACGAGACAATCAACAGCCCACAACACGGCAGACAACCCAGCCACATCCCACCACCAACAGCCAGCCAGCCACGAGCAACAACCACTAACCCCGCCACGACAGACGACCAGGCCACACCCCAACACCAACAACCAGCCAGCCCCACAAGACAATCAACAGCCCCACCACGGCAGACAACCCAGCCACACCCCACCACCAACAACCAACC
>JBHAEB010000190.1:0-4434 GCA_041855345.1 Arachnia sp.
AGTCCGGGTAGGGCGGAGCCGCTGCCGCGAAGCTTCGCCACCTGTTTGACGAGCTTGCCGACGAGCGTGCTGAAGGTCTGACGAGGCATGGGCGAATCCTATCCCGGCTACGAGGTTATTCCCGACACCCGAATCGCACTTCTGAACGGGGCCATCCGCCCAACCGCCGTCGCCGCCAGACACGACGACCTACCCGCAGCCTGCGTCGCATTGCCTGATCGAGGCCCCGAGTCGCTCCTTTCACGCCATGGCACGGCGATGCGGCGGTGCCAATTTCTCAGGGTCGACACCGCCGCAATCGGTTTCATGCTCTATCTACGCGACGCCAACCAGCGCCCACGACGATGCTTCTCAGCCGCTATCGTGCCTGTTGCATTGTCGGTAGCCCCGATGGTCCAGGTTTTGGTCGCTAGGCCCGGTATGACTGATTGCCCCGTCGTCAATGCTCCTGGGGGTGTTGTCACAGGCTCTGGTGGCTTGGGTTGATCGCTGATGGGGACATCCTCAGCAGCGGCACACTCACCTCGGCAACGCACTGGCGTGTTGCAGCGACATCACCTTAAGAGCTGATGACTCCACCACTATTCGGGTCGATAACGATGTCAGTGTCGCGGGTTTGCAGCGAAACCTCCCAGGCCCACACCCCTGATTCATCATCGAAGTCAGCGTCGTCGAGTGGCTGGCCGCCGGCCTCAACTGCCGTGGTGATGGCCTGGGTGAGGGTCACCGTCGCATTGGCGAGGGCTGCCCGTTCGTCGGAATCCAAATCCTCGGGTTCGGTTTTGACAACCTGAGCACCGTCAGCGGAGATGGTGTACTCGGTGGCGCCGCTGTCCATCAGCACGTCGACTTCCCAGGTGCCATCCTCATCTTGATCGTCGATGGCATAGGCACGACCCTCACCGGCGGCCTCTGCCGTGGCGATCGCGGCCAAACCGGCAGCGGTGAGGTCCTGCTGGGGAACAGCGGAGTTCTGGGCAGCGGCGGAACTGGAGGTCGCGGTGCTGGCCTGAGTGGTGGTGCTGGCTTGGGTCGAGGCCTGGGCCACCTGGGTGGCAGGGGCGACTGCAGAGTTGACAACTTCTGGCGACGCTGACCCCGAGCAGGACGCCAAGAGCAGGGCAGCGGGGACGGTGGCGAGCCAAAGTGGCGTGCGAGTTGGAGTCATGGACTCCATTGCAACAATCACAGTGGCGTTAGACCAGCCCATTAGCCAAATATGAGATGTCTCTCATGTTGTTTTCATGAGGCACGCTAATAGCGCGTCACCGATAACAGTTTTCCCCCCAGCGATTGTCGGGTGAACCACCAAAGCGACGGGTTCGCCATAATGGGGATCGGCAGCGCGTTTCACGTAGTAAACCACTGTTTCCCGGATCTGCTCTGCATCAGAAAGATGGGACAGTGTAGTTATTGCGAATCCGATGAGATCCACACAATACACAGTCAATCCTCAGCTTCTTAGCCGATGAATGAGCAGGGGCGGGAAAGCCACCGCCTTCCCGCCCCGTGGGTTCAGAATGGTTCAGAACTTGCCCTGCTGCAGGCGCCTCTGCAGCGCTTTCACGCAGGTGGACGGACCGCCTACGGCACCCGTGACCGGAGTACCCAGGTAGCGCTGCAAGGCCTTGATCGTGTTGGGCCCGATCAGGCCATCAGCGGTGGTGCCAATCCTGCGTTGCATGGCGCGAATGACCGTGGAGCCACGGGCTGCCCCGGCGCTCACCCATTCCCAGCCCCCGGCCAACGCCGAGTTGCGGCTCTTCCAGGTGACATCCTGGCTGGAGACGATGCCGTCGGCAGGGGTGCCCAATACCTGCTGCAGCTTGGTGGTGGTCTGCTTACCCCACCACCCATCGATGGTTGGGATAGGTCCTGGCTTCGGAGTCGAACCGCCACTGAGTTGCTTGATGAGGCCACCTCGAGTCCAGGAGCCCCGCCACGGGTAGTAGCCGACTCGAGTGCCACTCTTGAGGGCCTCCAGGGTACGACCGTCGCCCATGGAGATGCCGACATGGCCCTTGTGCCACACGATCGCGCCTTTGGTGGCCTTGGCCTGGGACAGCGAGATGGATGTGCAGGCATTGATCTGATCTCCCGAGACGCGTGGGAAGTTCGTGATCCCGAGCTGCCGCAACGACCAGTAGATCAACCCGGAGCAGTCGAAGGTGTTCGGCCCTGCAGCACCCCATACATACCAGCAGCCGATTCGGCTCTGAGCCTTTGCGACGAAATCGTCCCGCGTCGCCGCAGCGGCCTCTGGGGCATTAAGCATGTCCAAGGCGCCCATCAGCCCAACGGCCGGCACCCCCAAGGCGGTGTAGGTCAGGAGGCTACGACGGGACAACCGTGACTGTGAAATGGACATGGATTACTCCTTTCTTGGAAAACGCCGTCATGCATGGCGGCATAGTGGCATGGCACGGGTTATGCCATGCTGATATAACGAGGCCTCGCGAGAGGTCAATTGGTGGATTACAACCACAACTCAATTCCCGATATAAGGGGAATGAGTCAACACTTTGGCTTTACAGATCCGCTCATTACCATGCTAGAAAGAGGGCACACTCCAGTCTAAGCAGGCATTACCATCACCCAACGATGCACCTGAATACGGCTATCGGAGCCTTATAACAGCGGGAATACAGGCAGCCATGCGGCGATACCCGAGAATCACACGCACAGCAGACTATTCACGCAGCCACACCGTCATCAATGCGCCTAGCCGTACACAACTCAGGTAGCGAGATAGCCCGCACCGAGATCCAATCCGTTACAACACTCCTAGTCAGGTCGCAGTCAGGGGAAGATATTTGGGCGCCTGAAAACATCTCAACGGCTCCCGTCGCGCGTGACATCAGTCTTGCGCCAAGGGGTAATCAATGAGCTAAAGGATCGTTAGAGTACGGCTGACCTGAGCCATCGTGGATCACTGGGATTCAACTGCAGAGCAGCCCCAGCACCATCCATCTGTTGACATTGAGCGGCTATCAGATGATAGCCGGATACTGTTCATCTACCGTGGAGAAAGCACCTCCATCGGTGCACTTGCGAGTCGAACATCGACTGACCTCCTCATGGTGGACTTCTATCACACTTAGTTGATCGGACCATGTCTTGTACTGCATCGCAACGCGATACTTGACTGTAACTCTCATTTAGCGGAGATGCAAGTCGAATAATTAATTTTTGACAAGGAGTTTAAGGTCTCAGGTGACCCTTATCCGCTAGGTCGGATATCGACCTTAAATCCCTCCTTATGGGTCTCACCGCCCACTCACCCGCAGGCGCGCTGGTCTTGTCGTCGTGTGCCAGTGTTACGGGGTCTACCTGTCGCGATAAGGCCGCGCGGTTGGGGGTCGCAGCGAGGTTGGATAGATACCCCAGCCAGATTGGGCTGTCCTTGAAGAGACCACCACACGCGGATTTCACCTACGGGGTGGAGCTTCCTGTGCCGTTGATAACCTGACTGTCCTCCCTGCGTTGGTGAAACAGCGCGGTATCCAGCACCGCGACCAGGGTTAGACCCGTTGATAACCTAGCGGTCATCTCGGCGTTTGTGAGGAGCCCAATGATGAGTGACCAACCCGTACCCTGGACCCCACCAGAACCCCCAACACCTGAAGAACTCCGCAGCGAAGCACTCGAGGTACTAGGAAGGATCGATGAGGACCGCGAGATCGTGCGCCTTATTGGTGAGGGCTGGACAGACGAACAGATCGGCGAGCACCTCAGCGTCGACCCCAAAGACTGCACAGTCGCCCGCCGACAACTCGCCGAAGGCGAAGAAATCCGGCCCGTCACCCCCTACGAGTTGGGTCTTCGCCGCTGTGTGGGACAACTCAGCACCGAAGACATGATGAACCAACTACGCACCTGGCCATACACCTTCGGCGAACTCCACATCGACTTCTACGTCGGCGGCACCTGGGACGACGTAGAACGACTCAACCGATTCCACTTCATGACGGATGAGGAGTACGAGGAACTACGAGCCATCGCCGAACAGATGCCCGGCTGGGAACCCTAAGCCAATGACCCAGCCAACTCGCGCCCTCCTTGAAGAGACCGCCACCCAGGTCAACGCCCACGTTCAACGCCTGGCCCCTAAACATTCACTTCCTAAGCGACCCACCAAAGATCTTCCTTGGAAAAGAATGCTCAACGCTATCAGTGATGCCTACCTCGCCCAAGCCAAAGCCCACGGGGCCCAAGAAGGTAAAGCAATCATCATGGCTGGCGCCCCCGGTGCCGGTAAAAGCCGCGCGATCACCACCGCACACCAAGCCCTAGGACCCGACCAAGCCCACCAGCTCGGGCTCGATGAAGCCGGATTCATCACCATCGACGCCGATGACGTGAAACAACTCCTCCTCGGCAACCCCATCCCCCATCTGCCCATCGACCAGAACCTGCTCGATCAGGCACGCCACC
>JBHAEB010000191.1:0-3141 GCA_041855345.1 Arachnia sp.
GACCTGCTGCCTGTGCTGGAGAAGGTCATTCAGTCCGGTAAGGGACTGCTGGTTGTTGCCGAGGATGTTGAAGGCGAAGCCCTCGCTGGTCTGATCGTCAACAAGATCCGCGGCACCTTCAAGTCCGTTGCCGTCAAGGCTCCGGGCTTCGGTGATCGCCGCAAGGCCATGCTGGGTGACATCGCCATCCTGACCGGTGGCCAGGTCATCTCCGAAGAGGTTGGTCTGTCCCTGGAGGCTGTCACCCTGGATCTGCTGGGCACCGCCCGTCAGGTGATCGTCACCAAGGACGAATGCACCATCGTCGACGGTGGTGGCGACCAGGCTCAGCTCGACGGTCGCGTGGCGCAGATCCGTCGCGAGATCGAGAACTCGGACTCCGAGTACGACCGCGAGAAGCTGCAGGAGCGCCTGGCCAAGCTGGCGGGTGGCGTCGCTGTCATCAAGGTCGGTGCAGCCACTGAGGTGGAGCTGAAGGAGCGCAAGCACCGCATCGAGGATGCAGTGCGCAACGCTAAGGCTGCCGTGGAGGAGGGCATCGTTCCCGGCGGTGGCGTCGCGCTGCTGCAGGCCTCCAAGACCGCCAAGGTCGAAGGCCTCGCTGACGACGAGCTGGTTGGCGCGAACATCGTGTTTGCTGCGGCCCAGGCTCCGCTGCGTCAGATCGCTGCCAACGCGGGCCTCGAAGCCGGTGTGATCGCCGAGAAGGTCGCTGGGCTGGACAAGGGTGTTGGACTCAACGCCGCCACCGGCGAATACGTCGACATGGTGGCTGCTGGCATCATCGACCCGGCCAAGGTGACCCGTTCTGCGCTGCAGAACGCGGCCTCCATCGCGGCCCTATTCCTCACCACTGAGGCCGTTATTGCGGACAAGCCGGAGAAGGCTCCCGCTGGCGGAGCCCCTGGTATGGATGAGATGGGCGGTATGGGCGGCTTCTGATCCGCTGCTGATACGCAACAAGGGGTGGTCCCATCCGGGGCCACCCCTTTGCGTCGTCTCCAGCTGGCCGACATCAGCCCAACGTCGGACAAAAACTGCCCCGGTGCGGGGCCTCTCTTGGTGTGAAATACACCTTATGAAGCGATTGGGCCGAGGCACTGGCCAGATCCACCGTTCAGACTTGATGGTGGCTGGGGCCAGTACGGTGTGGATGGCAGCTGTGATGGCTCTCATCGGCGAGGTGGCCGTTGGCGACCGACATGTGGTGCTGGTCATCCTCGTTTTGGCGCAGCAAATGTCCTTGGTGCTGTGGCGGGCTCACCCACTGTTGTGCCAAGCCATCGTGTGGACGCTTCAACTGGGGATTCAGTGGTGGCTGGAACTTGATTTCGTCATCATTGGGATAGCTCAGGTTCTCGTCTCCTTCAGCCTCGGTACCCGCCTGGCGCTGGTGCCAGGTATTGCCCTGTCTCTCACCCTCAGCTCGATCACGGTGATGGCCTATGTGCTCTGGAAACAGCCCCCGGACTTGCTAAGTATCCTGAACTACCTGATGCAGAGCGTTGCCATGTGTGTGATTCCGTTCTTAGGTGGGACGGCGGTGGCAGCGGAGCAACGCCAAGCCGAGAAGACCTTAGAGGTGGCGGCCCGGCAACACGAACGGGATCTGTTATCCACCGTCGTTCAGGAGCGTCGTCGGTTGGCTGGGGAGCTGCATGATGTGGCTGCCCATCACGTGGCGGGGATCGTGGTCCAGGCTTCCGCCATTGAACGTCTGGTAGATCGCGACCCGGCTGCGGCAAAGGAAACTGTCGTGCAGTTACGAAGCCAGGCAAAGGAAACCTTGACGGGGTTGCGGTCGGTGGTCAGCCTGTTTCGGGATGACACCACGGAGCCAGGAATCGAAGATGTCCCAGCTCTGGTCTCGAGCATCGAACAGTTGGGGGTCCGGATTGATCTGCTCTACCCGCAGGCCATTGAGCTACCGAGACAGGAGAGCACAGCCATATACCGGGTGACCCAGCAGGCGATTAGCAACGCCCTGCAACATTCACCCGCTACCTGGATTCGGGTCGAGCTAACTCGAACAGCCTCAGCCGTCGAATTGGTGGTGACCAATGGGGCAACGGCTCAACCAGGTGAACATGATCGTCAGGGAGTTGGGTTAAATCTGATGCGGGAGCGAGCCCACGCCATCGGCGGCGAACTTCATGCCGGGTCGACGCATGAGGGCGGATGGCAGGTCACCCTTCGGCTGCCATGTGTTCGACGGGAGAACAGATGATCAAGGTAGCGCTGGTCGACGATCAAGCCATGGTGCGGGCAGGATTCCGTGTCCTGCTTGAGGACTACGACGATATTGAGATCGTGGGGGAGGCGTCGAACGGTTATGACGCGGTGAAGGTCGTGCAGGAAGTGCAGCCAGATGTGGTGTGCATGGATCTGCGGATGCCAGGCGGCGACGGCCTGGCGGCTACCCGAACCATCGTTGAGGAAAGGCAGAACACCACGCCCGCTGTTCTCGTGGTGACTACCTTCGACCTAGATGCCGATGTATTTGGGGCGCTAGAGGCCGGTGCAGATGGCTTCATCCTCAAGGATTGCGAACCAGAGGAATTGGTGGCGGCAATCCGTCACCTTGCTGCCGGGCGCGGTCTCGTAGATCACAGCGTCACCAAGCGGGTGATTACCGAATTTGTCCGACTACAAGCGCGAGTAAACAACCGGATTGAGGCACAACACCATCTGACACCGCGAGAGCTTGAGATCGTGCGATTACTGGCCCAAGGAATGTCGAACTCCGAGATCGCTTCGAGCCTGTCGGTGGAGATCAGCACAGTCAAATCGCATTTGACCCGGCTCCTACCCAAGATCGACGCCCGCGATCGTGTACAGGCCGTGGTCTGGGCCTATCAAAACGGCATTGTGGACTAGTCCTCGCGTGGCAGATTGGCGACGGGGGAGCGGGCAGGTGGGTGCTTCGGCGGCCTGGACCAAATGATCGCCGATGTGACCGGGGCGGCCCTTGCCATGGCAGGATGAGGGGAGATCTGCCAAGGAAGGAAGACTGAGATGTCGAAGGTGACGTTTTATCGGGGTCAGC
Source organism: Arachnia sp. (assembly GCA_041855345.1). GTDB lineage: Bacteria > Actinomycetota > Actinomycetes > Propionibacteriales > Propionibacteriaceae > Arachnia. The sequence continues at coordinate 3,047 of JBHAEB010000191.1, forward strand.
AGCTGCCGTTGGAGATGCATAAGGTGCGCATCATTCAGAAGCTGACGCTGTTGCCGATCGAGCAGCGGCTTGAGGCGATCAGCCGCGCCGGGTAC
>JBHAEB010000192.1:0-28111 GCA_041855345.1 Arachnia sp.
CAGAGTGGCCCGAGTGATCGCCCTCGATTCGGGGATGCTCATCGCGCTGTTCGATGCCCACGACGCCCACCACAATGCGGCCGAGGCGCTGTTCACGACCCATCTCTCGGAGCCGATGACCATCGGCCCGATCAGCTTGGCGGAAGTGCTGGTCAGAGCCGCGCGCGAGAACCGTGATCAGGCAATGCTGGCCGACCTTCGGGCTCTCGACATCACCACGACTCCCCTGCCGGATGACGCCGCCATCCGACTGGCACGGCTTCGCGCCACCACCCGGTTGAAAATGCCTGACTGTTGCGTATTACTGACAGCCGAACAGACCTCGGCCCGCATCGCCACCTTCGACGAGGGACTGAAAACGTCAGCTCGAGTACTCGGCATGCGGGTCGTCTGACCGAGTCACCTAAGAGTTTGTCGCGTTCGATATCGGTAATGCCCCTATGGTCCTCATCAAGCGGCGAGGGTTGTGGTGCTGGGGTGGGTGCCTGGTAGGGCTTCCGATTTTTGATCATGGTGTACAGAACGTCGCAGCGGCGTCGGGACAGGCAGATGGGGGCGGCGTTGTGTTTCTTGCCTTGGGTTCGTTTGCGGTCGTAGTAGGCCCAGCTGATCGGGTCGGATCTGAGTGCTGCGAATGATGACAGGAACAGGGCTCGCTTGAGGTGCTTGTTGCCCGACCTGGCGGGGAACTCACTCCGAATGCTGGTGCCGGATCGCCGGGTGACCGGGGCGAGGCCGGCGTAGGCTGCGAGGTGTCCGGCGGTGGGAATTGGGAGGTGTCGCGGATGTCGATCAGGATCCGTGCTGTGGTCTGGGCCCCGACGCCTGGCATCGAGGTCCAGACCTCGGCAAGAGGGTGAGCAGCAACCACTTTCTCGACCAGGACAGCGAATTCGACAAGGGTTTCTTCGTCGACGTCTTCAATCTCTCGCTGATGATCGTGCTGTGCGCGGCAGTCTGTGGCGCTGCGGTGCTCGGTTGTTTGTGGGGCCGAGCGCTGACCGTGAACAGTTCACCAAGGCAGACATTGGCTGACCAGCCATTCGCCTAGGCCAGCCAGGCATGATCGATGGCCTCCCGCGAGCTGTCCAGTGGCGGACGGCCGGGCCAGTCGAACCACTTGGCGCATTCGTCATCCTGCGCCGCCGCCCAATCCTGTGCATCATCTACCGACGGCGCAGTCAAGGTGAGGTCGCCGACGTGGAGTATCGGTACGGCCATGCGAGCAGCATACGAGGCGTTGCCGCTCACTAGACCCCCAAAACAGACCGCACTGCCATAACTGATCGAACTGCTGCGCCTGCCCGCAGGCCAGGCGGTAAGCCGGCTGAGAAGCCGAACTACCGGGTGCTCATCCACCACAAGTACTTGGAGCGCAGGAACGCACTCGTTGACCGGGTAGGGCTCGCGAACGCGCAGCGCGCCTGGGACCACCTAGCAATGCAGCCGGGGAGCCCTCCCCCCATCGGCCAGTGCACCAAGATGCGAGGAATGGCCAAATACGCAAAGGACGGCTGGTCCCACATCTACCACTACGAGGCCAGTTCTATGGCCCGCATCGACTATCAGTTTCATCCAGGCATCCAAGTCTCTGAAGGTATGGAGCCGTGCCCTGTGGTTCGTGTCCTCAGGCTGGAACTCGGGAGCCACTAGCCCCCAACGACTGCGAGGGGTGGGCTCGCTCACAGACGGCCGCATCTACATACGCGGTGATGGCGAGTCGCGGGAAGCGAACTCTGAGGAGTTCGATCTTCTGATTCAGCGCGGCTCAGCAGGAGCGCAAGTCAAAGTTGACTTCGCACTCAAGGAAGGTGAGGAGATCGTGCTGGTCGTCGCCGATAGTTCGCTTATTGCGATCCGTGGTACCTGGGAGTTAGCCGCCCGCTACCATAACAATGTCTAGATGGGGGAGAACGACGTGGTTATGGTGGGGAATCGTGACTTGAGGACTGTCGCACGTCAGACTTTGGCTCTGGAGGAGGCTGTCGGATGAGGTCCCGCTCCGCTCGCTGGAAGCTACAGCGATCGTTCAGCATGTCAGCGACGCACTTCCTATCGGAAGGTCGTTCGGTATGGCAACGGTAAAGCAGCAGGTTCTGAACTCTAGCAACGCGATCGACCAGAACATCTCGACGTACAAGAATGATCGCGGGTTCTTGTCGCAGAACGTGCTGCAATATCTGCGCAACCTAGTCGAGGGCTTGATCGTCTATGCGCACGTCCCGGATCAGTCGGTAACGTTCGACTACCAGGCACAGTTCAACGCTGCGCGGGACGCAGTGAACGGCGATGCCCGTTATCAACTGCTGACGCGCTTCCACAAGTTACTCCAGATCAGCGTCTCGCACTACACCCTCGATCGGGATCCCTCGGAGCGCCTGATGCTCAAGTATTACGAGTATCTGCTGCGCACGCGCGACCTCGCGAAGCAGCACCTTCACCTGGACATCCTCCGGAATCTCGAGCAGTTCCCACTCCACGAGGATCCGGCACTCCACGAGTACTACGAGAAGATCGCTGACCGGATCGAGGCATCAAAGCACGGCCTGCTGACTGGCAAGACCGAGCGCTACTACATCTACAGCTCTCGACCGTTCTTCATCGGCGGCCGAATCTACTATGAGATCACGTTCAGACTTGCCCACAACCGGACGAGCAAGTTCGATCGAATCATCGGTTTCACCGACATTGATGTGAGCGACTACTACGCTGCGAAACTCGAGCTCGCCCACGACTCGATCGAAGTGCTTGGTCAGACGATGCCGATCATCATTGTGTGCGGCTGGTCGGTGTCAATCCGTCCGTGTGAGTTCGACCACTTCGCTCGACTCTTCGGCCAGAAGACCAAGGTGCAGTCAACACACGTCGAGTACCGCAACCTGATGGAGTATCTAACGAAGACGCGTCACAGTCTGCTCGATCTCATTGACTCTCCAGAATCGGTGTACAACAAGGTAAAAACCTCAGCTCTGGTGAACGCCAAACGACCGTGGCTGATCTTCCCAGCACTGAACGCGGCGAGGGCAATCATCCAGCGGAACCGTCCAGGCGCCCGACTCCTTCGTTACCTGATGCTCCGGATGAACAACCAGATCTTGAAAGCGCAGTACAGCGTCAGGAAGTGCGACAGGCTCTCCAACCTCTATGTGGATTGGGGCTGCATTCCATTCGACACGATGCCCTTCTGCAGGTCGCCCCGGGAGCACAACCCGAGGTTTACTGACCTTGCGGCGAGCATCGATTCCTCGACTAGGAAGCACGAGCTACTTGCACGACGGGTACACAACAACGTCGAACAGCGTGGAATGATCTACACCCCAGACTCTGAGCTGAAGGACCTTGGCGACATCGATAGCTTGATTAAGGCTTACAACGAAAACGTGTACTGCAAACATGCGGATCGCATACTCCAGCGCGCCAACGGCCACGTATTCATCGTTGGGTACGAGAGCGACACGGTAAAGATCATCGAGCAGCTCCAGAAGATCGCCTCGAGTGGCGTCGATGACTACGCGGACGACGTCGCCGCATGGCTCGACGAGAACGCGGAGCTTCCTGACGGTGATCCGCAGAAGATTGACGATGGAATCAAGGCTGATGCCCTGCGGAAGCTCTTCGCCCACTCGAAGGTCGCCCTCATCTATGGCGCAGCCGGCACGGGCAAGTCCACGATGGTCAACCACATCGCGAACTACTTCGAGAGTGAGCGGAAGCTCTTCTTGGCACACACCAATCCGGCCGTGGACAACCTGAAGCGTCGCGTCGACGTTCCCAACGCACACTTCAGCACGATTGCGAAGCATGTGCGGGGAGATTGTGCCCCATCGAGTCATTTCGATCTCGTAGTCATCGATGAATGCAGTACGGTCAGCAACACTGCGTTCCGCGAGGTGCTCGAGAAAACCGACTTCGATCTGCTGGTGCTGGTCGGTGATGTCTACCAGATCGAGTCCATCGAGTTCGGGAACTGGTTCAGTATAATTCGCTCCTATATCCCGCCGGAGTCAGTGCACGAACTGACACACCCGTTCCGCACAACCGACAAGGCGCTCCTGACCCTCTGGGATCGCGTACGCAACCTGGACGACCGGATCGAAGAATCGCTGTCGAAGAATGAGTACTCCAAAGAACTCGGGGCGTCACTCTTCACGCGGCACGGTGACGACGAGATCGTGCTCTGCCTCAACTACGACGGCTTGTACGGAATCAATAACGTCAACCGCTTCCTTCAAGCAAACAACCCGAACCCGGCCTACATCTGGGGCGAAACTGCCTACAAGGTTGGCGATCCGGTGCTCTTCAATGAAACGAATCGCTTCCGTCCCCTGATCTTCAACAACATGAAGGGAACTATTGTCGGGATCAGCCAAGCGCCCGGGAAAATCACCTTCGACGTCGACCTCGGGCTCGGGCGCGACGTGACAATGGAAGAGGCGGAGGACTCGAATCTACGCGTCGTTGGAGGCTCCGTGGTTCAGTTCGACGTCATCGAACACCCAGACACGGACAAGGACGACGCCTCGCCGGAGACCATCGCCCCATTCCAGATTGCTTACGCAGTCTCGATCCACAAGGCACAGGGTCTCGAGTTCGACTCGGTGAAGGTCGTCATCACGGAAGCCAACGAGGAGCACATCTCGCACAGCATCTTCTACACAGCGATTACGCGGGCTCGGAAGCACCTCGAAATCTACTGGACGCCGAAAACTCAGTATCGGATCCTGAACAGACTGGAAGTTCGCGAAAACAACAAGGACAAGAACCTCCTTCAGCAGCGTCGCGGAGTGGTTCCCGTGGCCAAGGTGCCCAGGCGACAGAAAACACGTCAAAGACCGTAAATCGCCTGGCCCGGGTGTCGAAACTCGCACCCCCCGGCGCTCCACCTCCCCAACTGGGGTCGATCACTAGTGAGCAGACGATGGCAGGGCGCCGGTGTAGGGCCTTAGCAAGACGGCCCTGCGGTAGCAGAGTAATCACCGGAGGTTGTTCAGTCAGAGGGCTGCAGTACCTCTCCACTGGCCCTTGTGAACATTCAACGTCGCTTGAGTACGCCAACCTTCCCAGGCTGACATGCGCTGAGGTCAGATGCGTTTGCCCCCGACTGGGCGGTAGCGCGATGAGAGTGGACGAGGTGGCTGGTTGGCTTGCTCGCCGAGCCGCAAGTCTAGAAGAATCTCTCCGGAATCGGCCTAAGATCCCAAGAGAACCCACCCCGGAAGGCGAGACACTGTGAGCAGGCCTGACCCCAACTTCATCTGGAGCATTGCTGACATGCTCCGTGGCCCGTACCGGCACAAGGAGTTCGGCTTCGTCATCCTGCCGTTCACGGTTCTGGCCCGCTTTGATGCGGTGCTGGCCGACACTAAGCAGGCAGTCCTGGAGGCGTCCAAGAAGTATGAGACCGCCCCCGGCTTGGTGCGCCACGAGATGCTGAAACGCGCCTCTGGGCAGTCGTTCTACAACACCTCGCCGTTCACGCTCAAGAGCCTTGGAGACCCGGCTAACCTCGCCGCCAACCTCCAGAACTACGTCGAGGGCTTCAACGACGAGGTGCAGGTCGTCTTTGAGCGCTTCAACATGGCCACGGTCATCGACACGCTGGACGAACGCGAGCGACTCCCAGGGATCGTGCAGGAGTTCGCCGCCCTCGACGTGCACCCGGACCGGGTGAGTAACGCCGAGATGGGCGACGTGTTCGAGGAACTCATCCGACGCTTCATGGAGTCCAGCAAGGACCTCGCGGGTGACTACTTCACCCCACGCGAGGTCATCCGTCTCATGGTCTCGCTGCTTTTCGCCCCCGACACTGAAGACCTGTCGGACCCCCACCTCATCCGTCAGGTCTACGACCCCACCTGCGGCACGGGAGGCATGCTGTCCGAGGCCCATTCGTGGTTGGCTGAGCACAACGGGCAAGCGACCTTGAACCTCTTCGGCCAGGAGTTCAACCCGCTGTCCTTCGCCATGGCCAAGGCCGACCTCATCATCAAGAACCAGGACTCCTCGAACATCTACTTCGGGGACACGCTCTTGAAGGACGGCCACGAGGGTAAGACGTTCTCTTACTGCCTCGCGAACCCGCCGTTCGGGCAGGAATGGAAGGTCCAACAGCAGGCAGTCAAGGACGAGCGAGAGCGCGACGGCGAGGATGGACGTTTCGCTGCTGGCCTGCCGAGCGTCAACGACGGGGCGTTGCTGTTCCTTCAGCATCTGGTCTCGAAGCTGCGGCCCGCTGCACAGGGCGGTGGGCGTGGGGCCATCGTCCTCAACGGATCGCCCCTGTTCACGGGCGGAGCCGGAGAAGGGCCGTCGGAGGTGCGTCGTCATCTTCTGGAAAACGATCTCGTGGACGCCATCATCGGCCTGCCCAACGACCTCTTCTACAACACGGGCATCGCGACCTACATCTGGGTGCTCGACAACGCCAAATCCGCCGAACGCAAAGGCAAGGTCCAGTTGATCGACGCAACGGCCCAGTGGGAGAAGATGCGCAAGTCCATCGGCTCCAAGCGCCGCTACCTGTCCGAGGCCAACATCCAAACCATCACTCACCTGTACGGACAGTTCGAAGACGCTGACCCCGACCTGTCCAAGGTGCTGCGTACCGAGGAGTTCGGCTACCGGACGATCACCGTCGAACAGCCGCTGCGCCAGATCTTCTCGGTGGACCAGGACCGGATTGAGAAGGCTTTGTCGCTGACGCCGATCAAGAAGATGGACAAGGTACTGCGAGAACGGCTCAGGGCCGCTTTGGAGAGCATGGACCACGAGGCCGTTTGGACGTCTCGACGTGACTTCGACAAGGAGCTGGGAGCCGCCCTGGTCGCCCAGGAGATGGGCCTCAAACTAGCTCAACGCACCGCAGTCATGAGAGCCTTCGCGAAGTCCTCCCCCGAAGGAGAGTTGGTCACTAATCTCAAGGGCGGACCCGAGCCGGACCCCTCGCTGCGGGATACCGAGAACGTACCCCTCGCCGAAGATATCGACACCTACGTTGCGCGGGAGGTTCTGCCGTGGGCCCCGGAAGCCTGGGTGAACCACACTCGGACCAAAGTCGGCTACGAGATCCCCTTCACCCGCGTCTTCTACAAGTACGTGCCTCCGCGCCCACTGGCAGAGATCGACGCCGACGTCCAAGCAGCCATCGCCCGCGTGCAAGCACTCTTTGCGGAGGTAAAGGCGTGAAGGGGTTCCGTGCTGGATGGACGCGACACCGGATGAAATTCGCTACGATCATCAACGCGCGTTCTTTACCTGAGAGCACTGATCCCGATTTCGACTTCGACTATGTGGACATCTCAAGGGTCACTCAGGGTGTAATTGACAGCGAGCCTCAGGCAGTTACCTTTGGGAGCGCGCCGTCTCGGGCGCGACGCCTGGCCGACCCTGGCGACACTGTTGTCTCGACCGTCCGTACGTATCTGCGGGCTGTAGCGGAAGTCTCACCCACTGACACGCCGCAGGTTTTTTCAACGGGATTCGCGGTTATCAAAGGGAGGCCCGGCATCCTCGATCCCCGGTTTCTCACCTACTACCTCCAGAGTAGCCCGTTCGTTGAAAGAGTCGTGGCTGACAGTGTGGGCGTCAGTTACCCAGCAATCAACGCCTCCGATCTAGCCGCATATGACTTCTGGGCCCCCAACATGATTGAGCAGACTGCTATTGCTGACTTCCTCGACCGTGAGACTGCGCAGATCGACGCCATGATCGAAGCGCAGGAGCATCTGCTAACTCTGACGCATGAGCGCAGGCGAGCAGCCATAGCCTATCACCTTGACGCGGAAAGATGTTGCCTTCTTGGTCCACGAATGAAACACGTCGTAACAGGAGTACGCCAAGGCGTCAGTCCACAGTGTCTTCCTCACCCAGCAGATGGAGTAAGCGAGTGGGGTGTTCTCAAAGTTGGATGCGTGAACAGCAGCATTTTCAATGCCCTGGAGAACAAGAAACTCCCTGACGAGATTTCACCTGATCCATCTTGCGTACCCGGCATCGGAGATATTGTCATTTCTCGCGCAAACACTCGGACATTGTTGGGGAGCGCTGCGGTTGTAACAAAAGCCATGCCTCGACTGATGTTAAGCGATAAATTGTACGCATTCAATGTTGGCCACAACAACCCTCACTTCATTGCTTTGATACTCGGAACTCGCCCCTATCGCGACCTTATTGAGATCGAAGCAACTGGAACAAGCGATTCAATGCAGAATATTAGTCTTCATAGCATTCTTGACTTGCCCATGAACGTGCCCACCCTAGATGAGCAGAACGAACGAGTGGCTCGTTTGCAAACCACCTTACGGACCATGGACACTCTCATCATCGGTGTCCATGAGATGTTGAGTCTGCTACGGGAGCGACGCGAGGCCCTCATTACTGCCGCCGTCAGCGGCAGGATTGACCCCACCACCGGCATCGAGCGTATCGAGGAGGCGTCATGACGCAGGCGTACAAGGAGCTTGCGATGGAAGACGAGATTGTCGCTCGCCTCCAGAGCCAGGGCTGGGTGTACGAGGAGGGATCGGCTGCGCGCTACGACAAGCAGCGCGCTTTGTTCCCAGAGGATGTCTTCGCGTGGTTGGAGGCCACTCAGCCGGACGAACTCGCCAAGATCGTCAAACCAGGCGTGGGCACTGCAGCCCAGACGAAGGCGAAGGATGGCATCCTCAATGCCTTGGCTGAGACGCTCAGCAATGTCGCGGGGGGCGGGGGCACCTTGACGGTGCTCCGGAAGGGCTTCAGGCGTGTCTCGGCCCGGTTCCAGATGGTGCAGGCTAAACCGACCGAAACGATGAACCCCAAGACGGTGCAGGACTATCAGCGCAACGTCCTGCGGGTGGTCCGGCAGGTGCACTATTCGATCACGAACCCAAACAAGTCCATCGACCTCGTGCTGTTCTGCAACGGCATCCCAGTGGCAACCATTGAGTTGAAGACCGAGTTCACCCAGTCGGTGGTGCGCGGACAGGTGCAGTACAAGAACGATCGCGACCCGGGCGCTGACGGCAAGGACGTCCTGCTGGCTTGGGGCAAGCGCGCCTTGGTGCATTTCGTCGTCACCGACAACGAGGTCTCGATGACGACGGACCTGAAGGGCGCCAAGACCACCTTCTTGCCGTTCAACCAGGGCGACGGCACCGGCAAGGGCAATCCGCTGAACCCGGACGGCGCTCGCACCGAATACTTCTGGCGTGACGTGCTGGACAAGGATGCCTTCCTGACCATCCTGACCAAGTTCATCGTCGTGCGCACCGACGAGAAACCGAACCCGGTTACAGGTAAGACGGAGAAATCCACGTCATTGCGTTTCCCGCGTTTCCACCAGTGGGATGCGGTGGAGAAGATCGTGGCACGAGTGAGCGAGGTGGGCGTCGGCGAGCGCTACCTGATCGAGCACTCGGCTGGTTCAGGGAAGACCGACACCATCGTCTGGACGGCCTTCCGCCTCGCGGCTCTGCACCGAGACAACAAAAAGGTTTTCGATTCGGTGATCGTGGTCACCGACCGTAACGTGCTCGACAAGCAGATGTCGACGGCCATGCGGCAGTTGGATCCCCATCATGCCCAGATGGTGCGGATTGATGGGGCCGGTGGGTCGAAGTCGGGGGAACTGGCCGATGCCCTCCGGTTGAAGACGCCGATCATCGTGGTCACGATCCAGACCGCGCCGTTCGCACTGAAGTACCTACGCGAGCAGGCCGATTCCTCGGGCGGTCAGTATGCGGTGATCGCGGACGAAGCGCACTCGTCACAGACGGGCACGGCAGCAGCAAAGTTGAAGACGGTGCTGAGCCCGAACGAGCAGGCCGACGTGGAGGACGGCGGTGAGATCGATGCGCAGGCCATGCTTGCCGCAGAACTGCCGCAGCGAGCCGAGACCCCCAATCTGACGTACCTGGCGTTCACTGCAACCCCGAAGGAGAAAACCCTCGAATTGTTCGGGACGTCGGACTACAACGACCTGGACGACAACGGTGAACCGCTGCCCAAACCGTTCCACCGCTACACGATGCGCCAAGCCATCGAGGAAGGTTTCATCCTCGACGTCCTCCAGAACTACACCGAGTACAAGGTGGCCTACGAGCTCGGGTTGAAGGCTGCCGACGACGACATCGAGTCGGTCGACAAGGAGGCTGCCCGCAAGGCAGCGCACCGTTGGGTGCAGTTGCATGAGCACAACATCACCCAGAAGGTCGACATCATCGTCCGGCACTTTCGGGAGAACATCGCGGGCTTGCTGGGCGGCACGGCAAAGGCCATGATCGTGACCTCCTCCCGCAAGCATGCGCTGCGCTACTACAAGGCCGTGGAACGCTACGTGGCCAAGCACGGCCATGACGACGTGCACGCGCTCGTGGCGTTCTCGGGAAGGGTGATCGTCTCAGGCGACGACACTGACATCGCGCCCGACGAACTACTCGGCGTGGGTGAGTACACCGAGGCCGGCGTCAACATCGGCGCCAAGGGCAAACCCCTGGATGAGGTGTTGAACGGCCCCACCTACCAAGTCATGATCGTGGCCAACAAGTATCAGGTGGGGTTCGACCAGCCGCTGCTGTGCGCGATGTACGTCGACAAGCGCCTGGACGGTGTGATGGCCGTTCAGACCCTCTCCCGTCTCAACCGCACGTGGGCCGGAAAGGACCGGGTGTACGTCCTCGACTTCGTAAACGACACCGACGACATCCTGGCAGCATTCAAGCCCTACTACGAGGGTGCTGTCATTGAGAAGCGTACTGATCCCGACCTGCCCAACCGCCTCGCGGTCCAGTTGGACGCCGTGGGTCTTGACCGCATCTACACCCATGACGAGATCGAAGCGGCGGCCATCGCAGCGACCGATCCCCAGGCCACCCACAGCGCCTTGGTGGGCGCTATCGACCCAGGCGCTAAGCGTTTCCTCGACCTGCTGCGCACGGCTCGCGAGGTCAAGGACGACGAGGAGACGCAGCGCTTGGACGGCTTCCGCTCCAACCTCAACAACTACGTCAAGGCGTACGACTTCCTCTCCCAGATCATCCCCTATGACCTGGAGATGGAGAACCGTTCCATCTATTACCGTCTCCTCGCCAAGCGCCTGCAGGACGAAAGGGTGGGTGTGGTAGTGGAGATCGACCACATCACGCTCGCCAAGTACAAAGTGGAGAAGAAGGCCACGAAGACGCTCAACCTCTCCACTGGGGAAGCAACTCCACTGACCCCGTTGGCGGAGATGGGCACAGCAGCGGCCCGTGAACGGGACATGGCCCACTGGTCGGAGATCATCGACGCCATTAACAGCCTGTTCGCGGACAGCGGGCTGTCCGCCGACGACGTAGTGCCCGAGATCGAAGGGGTGCTGCGCGACGCCAAGAAGGACGCAGCCCTTGTCGCGAAGGCCAAGGCGAACACCGACATCGACTTCAACGCCGACAACACCGTGGTCAATGACGTTCTGTCCAAGTTCATCGATAGGCGGGAGAAGAGCGAGGAGATCATCAACGCCCTGTTGAAGGGACAGAACATGGAGACCTTCGCGAACCTGCTCGCCCTCATCGGCTTCCGCGAATACTTGGCCAAGGCGGACTACGTGTTTCCGTCCGAGCACCTACAGATCGAGATTGACGGTGCGCTCATTGAAGCCGCTGCACCGAAGGAGCGTGTGTAGCAATGACCATCGTGGTGGATCGCCGTACTGACCCGGAGAAACTGCAAGAGTTGCTCCACCAGACGGAGCAGGAGGCCCTCGACTACAAGTCCGAGACCAACCTGACTTTCAACAGAAAGACCCAGGCCAAGCACCGGCTCGACTTCGTGAAGGACGCGGTGGCGATCTCCAACCGCCCCGACGGGGGTTACTTAGTGTTCGGCGCAACGAACGACGGTGCCCCATGTCAGCCAGTCGGCACCTGCCGTGACCGCAGGGTTTTCGACGGCGCCAACCTGAGCAGCATCGTTCGCTCCTACGTGGATGGTGAGATTCAAATCATCACACAGTGGCATGAGGTGGATGGCAATGAACTCCTGTTGGCATACGTGTTTGGACACCGAGATGGGCTCCCTTTGCCGATGACAACCATTGGTCAATATCCCGATCCCAAGGAGCCAGGCAAATACAAGATCGTCTTCCATGAGGGACAGATATTCGTCCGGGAAGGATCCGCGAATGCGCTATTGAGGCACGCCCACTGGACGGGGGTGTTGGCCGGGTATACCGAGCGCATCCGTCAGGAAGCACAAACAGCCAGTGAGGCACTGGTGAGACGGTTGTTGAACTCCGGAGCGAATGGCTCTTCCCCTGTGGCACTTGACACGGAGCTACCCTTGGACGTCTTTGCGGAGGCCGTTTCGGGCCACATCGCGTCCGGAGATGGCGACACCGCCCTGCGGCGGTTTGCACGCAGGACCGAGCACCTCGTGGTTCCTGGCGGACCTGCCCTGACGGCTGCACTCGACCGGATGACCGTGCTCATCCTCCAGTGCCTGCTCAACGAGGAGGTGCAGACCGCACAGGCCGGTGTCGATGCGATCTTCCGAGCATGCGAGGGTCTCCCACCGTCGCTGGCAGCGGCAGAGGTTCGTCTCCAGGCGGTAACTCGCCTCTACATCATCGGTAGCCTTGCGGTCCGGCTACAAGTGTGGTCGTTCATCCACGACATGGTGCTGCGCCCCACCCCGTCGACCGAGAACTCGAACTACATCTACGCGTCCTGGATTCGGCAGGCTCAGGTTGAGGCGAGCCGATCCGAGCTCCTCCAGGGCATGGAGCGTCAAGGGCTCATGATCTCGCTCGCCCGCAATCTGATGCAGAACGAACCCACGATGCGTCCGGACCTTACGGACGCGAGGCTGGGTAACCCAGAGGACCTCGATAGCACAGATGTCCTGCTCAACTCGCTGGCACAGTTTGACTTCTTGTACTGCTTGGTGACGGAAGCCGAAGGAGAGGGGTACGGAGGCGCATACCCCGCAAGCAGCGCGTTCACGCAGGCACGAGTGGAGCCCGCTGTCGTTCAGCTTTCGAGAGACAACGAGATGCGCGCGACATTGTTTCAAAAGTCGACGGATGGCGACATCGCCCACGCCCTTCAGGACGTGTGGTCCCTAGCGCGCCAGCAGTCGATGCAGTTCGGTGTCTGGTGGGGAACGCCACCATCAGCAGTGGCCAGTTTCATTGCCAAGCACTCCCCTGGCTGACCCTCCTAGGACTGTGTTTTGGCCAAAGAACGTTGCTGGAACGCTAGATGGTTGGCACGGCAAGGCGTGCACCCATTACGCGACAGAGCACACTAGCTTACGGTTTCGGCTGTTCCGTATCCGTCGGTTGATCACCACTGACCGCGCTTCTGTGCCTCGTCCCGTAACCGCACCGTCCTGAGGCTCAGAGTCAGATGCGGGCGCGACGGTCGCCGCGCCCAGGCGATCTCCAGCAGTGGTGTAGGGCATCTGGAATGCCTTTGAAGTCGTTCGCAATGCCCCCCTAATCTGTTCCGTCTCGTGCGAGCACTCATGTGGAAGCGGATGATGGACCAGGTACACATGACAGACCTCGCAGGCGATCCGAAACCACCCTCGTCGTGCTGCCCGTACGGCTGGGTGGCTCGCTGAGGAGCCGCGATGCGGAGTTCGTAGTCTTCCTCGAGGTAGATCTTGGTGAAGAAGGTGGGATCACGTCGGCCCCAACTCACCCCAGACCCGAGTCTGCACCGGTGACCGCAATCGAATGTCGGTCTTCCTGCACATCGGCGTACCGTCACACGCTCGGGTCAGTCACACCCAACCGAATCACTATATAAGGAGCGTTGATCCACGGTCCGTGTTGACTTTTACGCAACATCAAGGTTTACCTTCGAGGCCATGACAGTCACGATGATCGACAGCGCGTCCGCAATGAGGCAGATGCTCGACGCTTCTCCCGAGCAATGGCCCGAGAAGTCCCGCCACATGTGGGAGCCGATGGCGGGGATGTACTTCTTCATCCCTAGCGGTCCGGACCTGGTGGCGGTTCATGGGCAGAACTTCGGCTTCGGTCCTAGCGCACCGAAGGACGAGGTACGCGACTCCATCGAGGTGCTGGAACAAGCAGATGCGTGGGGCCGGATCGAACGATCCCTGACCGCCGGCCTCGATGAACTTGCCTCGGCGAATCCGGAACTGACCATGCCAGACCTCACGGTGCTCCTGCTGCTCGGGGACCCCTCAAACAAGCACTTCATGGACGAGATCCGTGGCCTGTCGGCCTTTGGCGGCATCAGCGGCTACATCGCCATCACAGTGTGGCCGACCGAGGAGGTGGTGGATCGGCTGGAGGGGATTGCCCTGCACGAGCTGCACCACAACGTGCGTTACAGCCCAGGCGGAGTCGTGTGGAACCCGCAGACCGTCACCGTCGGAGAGCATGTGGTCGCCGAAGGGCTCGCGGACCTCTTCGCCGTTGACTCGGTCGGAAGCCGCGGATTGACCCACTTCGTCAGTGACGAGACCAGGAACAGCGACGAGGTCTTGCGGCGGGTCACCGACGGTCTCGACGTGACCGGGATGCAGGACTTCGCAGCCTGGGTGCTCGGCGATGCGAGCGCCCGGCTCTTCGGTTCAACCCCGCTTGGACTTCCTACCGGGGCTGGCTACGCGGCAGGAACACGCCTTGCCAAGGCCTATCTGGAAACCACCGGCCAGACGGCGGCCACGGCGGTGACAACCCCCGCTGCTGAGATACTCGCGGTGGCCCTGCCACAGCTGGGTCTAGCATCACCAACGCGCTGACAGGGGGTCATGATCGTGGAGTGGACCGTCCAGGAGCTCGCTGACCGCGCCGGCGTCAGCGCCAGGACACTGCGCCACGATCTCCGGATCGGCCTGCTGACCCGGACCGGATCGGCGCGAACGGCTATCGCTACTAAGGCCCCACCGCCGCCGCACGCCTGCAACAAGTCCTACTGCTTCGTGAAGCGGGTCTCAGTCTGGCCGCCATCGGCGACGTGCTGGCGGCAGTACTGGGCCAGGCCATCACCCACTCGCAGAATGGCCCAGCTAACCCTCACTTGAATTGAGTGAGTACTCACTCATACACTCGTCGCCGTGATGACCCGCGCCAAACCTCTGCCCCCCGACGAGCGACGAGCCTGTTTGATCGCAGTCACCCGCACCCTCCTGCTGGAACGCGGCCACGACATCACCACCCGCCAAGTCGCTGAGGCCGCGCAGGTGGCCGAGGGCACCTTATTTCGGGTCTTTGCCACCCGACGTGACCTCATCGCCGCCACCATCGCCGACGAACTATCGCCGCAGCGCCTGACCACCCACCTAAGCCAAGTCCCTCAGGGCGAGAATCTCGACGTCACCACCAACTCCTGCCTCACCGCCGTCGCCGACTATGTCACCGCCGTGGGCCGCCTCATTCCCCGCCCCACCCACGACGACGACCGCGTAATGTCCCTAGTCGACTCGCAATGGCAGGAACGCATCCACGACCTCATGGGCTGGATGGTGGAACGCCTAGCCCAGCACACCGACGAACTCCAAGTCACCCCTGTGGAGTTCGCGCACGTCATCTTCACCCTCGCCATGGGCTATTCCCACCATCACTGCCCAGCCTCCCAACCCAGCCTTGACACACTTACCCGCCTCGCTCTCGACGGCGCCCGCCGGAAGGACCGCCGATGATCAACCGCCTCAACCGGCTCATCTTCACATTCCTCAAGCCTTACCGTGGTGAGCTCGCAGTCGTCATCGCGTTGCAAACCCTCGCGACGATCATGTCCCTGTATCTGCCCACCCTCAACGCCCGGATCATCGACGAAGGCGTCGTCACCGGCGATACCAACCTCATCTGGGGCACCGGCGCCTTGATGCTGCTGTTCTCGCTAGTTCAGGCCGGAGCCCAGATCGCCGCCATCTGGTTCGGATCCCGAATCGCCATGGGCATGGGACGCGACCTGCGGGCAGCCATCTTCAGCCGCGCCCTATCCTTCTCCACCCGCGAAGTGCAACGCTTCGGCGCTGCCTCCTTACTGACCCGCAACACCAACGACGTTCAGCAGGTGCAAAGCCTCACCCAAACCTCGCTGACCATGATCGTCGGCGCCCCCATCACCATGGTCGGCGGCTTCATCATGGCTGTCCAAGAAGACTTCGGACTGTCTTGGATCATCGCCGTCGCAGTCATGGTTCTCGGGGCCGCCATCACCTGGCTGGTGCTCAATGTCTCCCCCTTATTCCAGAAAATGCAAAACAATCTGGACGCCCTCAACCGGGTGCTGCGAGAACAAATAACCGGCATCCGAGTGGTGCGTGCTTTCGTCCGAGAACAACACGAATCGCGCCGCTTTGAAAAGGCCAATACCGACGTCTACACCGTCACCCTGCAAGCCACCCGATACATGGTGCTGCTATTCCCCCTCGTCGGTTTGGTGATGAACCTTTCCTCTGTAGGTGTGATCTGGTTTGGCGCTTTCCGCATCGATAGCGGGGACATCCAGATCGGCCAGCTCACTGCCTTCCTCGCCTACCTGATGCAGATCCT
This sequence comes from Arachnia sp., assembly GCA_041855345.1. GTDB lineage: Bacteria > Actinomycetota > Actinomycetes > Propionibacteriales > Propionibacteriaceae > Arachnia. The sequence goes on from JBHAEB010000192.1 coordinate 16,502, forward strand.
CATCTCCGTGATGATGGCGACGATGCTGCTGGTCTTAGCTCCTCGATCAGCGGTGTCAGCGGATCGCATCCTGGAAGTGCTGGAAACCGAACCCACCATCGCAGCCCCCACCGAACCCACCACCCCGCGCCAACTCACCGGCACCGTCGAGTTCCGCGACGTCACCTTCGCCTATCCAGGAGCCGAGGAGCCAGTTCTCACCAAGATCTCCTTCACCCTGCATCCAGGCCGCACCACCGCGATCATCGGCTCCACCGGCTCTGGCAAATCCACCCTGGCTGGGCTCATCCCCCGCCTATATGACGTCACCGATGGCGCCGTACTCATCGACGGCGTCGACGTGCGCCATCTGGAGCCCAATGCCTTGTGGCAGCGCATCGGCTGGGTCCCGCAAAAGCCCTACCTATTCAGCGGCACCGTAGCCACCAACCTCAGCTACGGCCGCCCCGACGCCACCGAAGAGCAGATGTGGCAGGCCCTCACCATCGCCCAAGCCGCAGACTTCGTCAAAGAACTCGACGGCGGACTCGACGCCCGGATCTCCCAAGGCGGCACCAACATCTCCGGCGGCCAGCGGCAGCGCCTATCCATCGCCCGCGCCCTAGTCAAGGAACCAGCCGTCTACATCTTCGACGATTCCTTCTCCGCCCTCGACGTCGCCACCGACGCCCGTCTTCGCGCCGCCCTGGCCCCCGCCACCGCCACCCGCGCCACTCTGATCGTCGCCCAGCGGGTAGCCACCATCCGCAACGCAGACGAGATCCTGGTGCTGGAACACGGCCGCATCGTGGGACGCGGCACCCACGACGAACTGCTAGCCGCCAACCCCACCTACCAAGAGATCGTCGAAAGCCAGCTGAGCGCCGAGGAGGCCCGGGCATGAGTAAAACCGTCGTCGCGAAAGCCCGCCCCCAGCACGGCCCAGGCCGAATCACCCAGGGCCCCGGCGGCCCCGGCGGCACCGGGGAAACCGCAGCCGCCTTTGGCCCCTCCTTGAGGCGACTACTCACCCACCTGAAACCCGAACGCCTAACTATCGTCATCGCGGTGGTCTTGTCGGTGCTGGCTGTCACCTTGGCCACCTTCGGCCCCAAGGTGCTGGGCCGAGCCACCGACCTCCTGCTAGCTGGCATCATCGGCAAGTCCATGCCTGCCGGCACCACCAAACAAGAGGTGATCGCCGCCGCCGAGGCCAGCGGTGAGACCACGACGGTAGACCTACTGCAGCGCGTCGACTTCATCCCCGGTCAGGGCATCGACTTCACCGCCATCGGCACCGTCGTCTTGATAGTGCTTGGCCTATACCTCTTCTCCGGTATCGCCAGCTATATCTCCAGTGTCCTGCTGGTGACCGCCTCCCAGAAGGCCGTCAAACGTATGCGCAGCCAAGTCGCAGCAAAGCTGGAACGACTCCCGCTGTCCTATTTCGACCGGCAACCACGCGGCGAGTTGCTTTCGCGCACCACAAACGACATCGACAATGTCTCCCAGACCCTGATGCAGACCCTCCCCCAGCTGCTCAACGCCCTCCTGACGGTCGTCGGGGTACTGGCGATCATGATGTGGATTTCGGTGCCACTGGCAATCGTGACACTACTGAGCATCCCCCTGTCCATGGTGGTGGTGCCGCTGATCATGAAACGTAGCCAGAAGCAATTCGCTGCTATGTGGAAGGCCACCGGAGAGCTGAACTCCCACGTCGAAGAGGCCTACACCGGCCACTCACTGGTCAAAGTCTTCGGCCGCCAAACCGAGGTCGAGGCCGCCTTCAACAAACACAACCAAGACCTGCACACCAGCTCCTTCAAGGCCCAGTTCCTGTCTGCGATCCTCATGCCCATCATGTTCCTGGTGGGCAACCTCAACTACGTCATCGTGGCAGTCTTCGGTGGCCTCCAGGTGGCCTCGGGCGCCATCAACATCGGCGACGTTCAGGCCTTCATCCAGTACTCGCGGCAGTTCACCCAGCCGCTCACCCAGTTGGCATCCATGATGAACCTGCTGCAATCGGGCATCGCCTCGGCTGAACGGGTCTTCGAGCTACTGGATGCCGAAGAGATGAGCCCCGAACCCGGGGTGGGCATCACCGCCGAACGCGGTCACGTCGTCTTCGACAACGTCACCTTCTCCTACACCCCAGACAAGCCGCTGATCGAGAACCTCAACCTGGAAGCAAAGCCCGGTCAAACGGTTGCCATCGTCGGACCCACCGGGGCCGGAAAGACCACCCTGGTCAACCTTTTGATGCGGTTCTACGAACTCGACTCCGGACGCATCCTGCTAGACGGCCAAGACATCGCCCACGTGGATCGCTCCGCCCTGCGAAACCACATGGGCATGGTGTTGCAGGACACCTGGCTATTCGGCGGCACCATCCGCGACAACATCGCCTACGGCCGTGAGGACGCCACCGAAGAGGAGATCCGGGCCGCAGCTAAGGCCGCATTCGTCGACCGCTTCGTCCACGCCCTCCCCGAAGGCTACGACACCGTCATCGACGAGGAAGGCTCCGGGGTTTCCGCCGGCGAAAAACAGCTGATCACGATCGCACGGGCCTTCCTATCCGAGCCGGCGCTACTGATCCTCGACGAGGCCACCAGCTCCGTCGATACCCGCACCGAACTGCTGCTACAAAAAGCGATGGCGGCGCTGCGGGCCAACCGTACCTCCTTCGTGATCGCCCACCGACTATCCACCATCCGCGACGCCGATCTCATCCTGGTGATGAAGGATGGCGCCATCGTGGAGCAGGGCACCCATCACGAACTGCTGGACGCCAAAGGCCACTACTTCGACCTGTATCAGAGCCAGTTCAACGCCCCCGCCCAGACCTGAAGGGCTCCAGCCAGGCGAGCCCGCAGACCCACAAACCATCGCTGCCCCGCCCAGATCTGAGGATCAGCTGGACGGAGCAGTGGCGATGGAAGGCCGTCCCGGCAGTGCGGTGGAAGCGCAAGGCACCGCTGAGAATCAACTGGACGGAGGCGGGCGACGGAAGAGGTGGTCGACGGGTCGAGACCCCACCTCACCGTGAGGATCGCGTCGCCGCCCACCCACAGCGACGCGACCTCCAGCCACCTCAGGTGAGCGCCTTGCCCAGATCCGCGGACCGCATCTCATCGGTGGCCGTGGTTGTTGGCGGCATCGACGCGGCTCATCCAACCTCCACTCGGTTCATGACGCCAGAACGCGGTCCACCCCTGTTGCCAGCGCCCACGTGTTCAAGACCATCCAACCTCCACTCGGTTCATGACGTCAGGACGCACAGACAGGCCGATCGGCTCCACCTGGCTGCTCAGATTGTCGGGTTATCCCTACCCCAAGACTCTGGACACCTGGCTCGTCCAGCCAATATGGACAACGAAGACTGGAAGACATGACCATCAAACATCGTCACACCGTCCGTACTCGGCTCGCTACCCTCACCTTGACCGCAACATTGGGGCTGGCAACCTTGGCCGCCGCACCCGCCGCAGCCACCAGTCCCACCCCATCCGACCGGGATCTCCTCCAACCCCTCATCGAAGCCGGCTACCCCGGCGCCATGATCACGGTCACCCAAGATGACGGCTCGGCATCGGGGGCTACCGCAGGCGTCAGCAACCTCGACACCGGTCAGGCACCTGCCCTGGACAGCCATGTCCAGATCGGCTCCAATACCAAAACCTTCGTCGCTGTCATCATCCTTCAGCTCGTCGAGGAAGGAAAACTCAGCCTGGATGACGCCGTCGAGACCCACCTACCTGGGCTGTTGACCGGCGAAGGTATCGACGGCACCAAGATCACGATCCGCCAGTTGCTGCAGCACACCTCCGGCCTGCCTGAGTACACCGACGATGCGCTGATGCAAAACATGATGACCAATCCCACCGACTACTGGGCTCCCCAAGATTTACTGGCCCACGCATTGGCGAAACCCGCCCAGTTCGAACCGGGCGCCCAGTTCACCTACACCAACACCAACTATGTGGTCCTGGGAATGTTGATCGAAAAGGTCACCCACCGCACCGTCGCCTCAGAAATCGAGGACCGTATCGCTGAACCCCTGGGTTTGACCCGCACCTATCTGCCGGCCCCTGGTGAGACCGGCATGCCTGCACCCCACTTGGATGGATACAGCAAGAACCCTGAGACTGGGGAGCTTCAGGACTATACCGAGGGCGATTTGTCGTGGGGGTGGGCCGCTGGCGGGGTGACCTCCACCCCAAGTGAACTCAATACCTTCATGCAAGCCATCCTCGACGGTCGCCTGTTGTCGGCTGAAAGCCTGGCGGAGATGCAAACCACTGTGAGCGCTGGGGATAAGAGCAGCGGCTTGTCTGAATATGGTCTAGGTTTTAGGCCTATCGAACTCAGTTGTGGCACCGCGTGGGGGCACGGCGGCGGGACTCTCGCGCACATCACCACTAACGCTGCCCTGCCCGGAGGTCCGGCAGCCACCATCGCAGTCAATGCGCACCCTGCGGCTATCGTCGACGACCCCACTGATCCCGAGCAGTCGGAAGCCAAAGTGCAGCTCATCGTCGATGCGCTGGAGGCGAGCCTGTGTCGCTGACCCACCACAACCCGTCGTCGATGCCCTAAGGACCTCCCCGCGAGGAGACGTGCGACCCACGACGTCACTGGCGAACCAACCCCCGGTCTGCCTGTGATCTCAACTGTCAGACACACAGACCGCGGTACTCGACGAGGACAAGGAGAGCTAACGCCCCGATTCCGCTACCTGGACTGAAAATGCCGGTTCCGGAATCGGGGCACTATCTCGCCCGACCCGGTCACCACAACATGATTGACCAGTACGCCCCAGGCAGGGCGGAGGTGTCCTGCCTGGCTGCTTGCCCTCACAAGGAACAGCACCTAGCGTCACGGCAACCCTCACTGCCGAGTCTCATGGCCGTCGATCCGGTACCGGTTCGCCCCAGCAGGGTGCGATACGAAACAATGGGGTCTAGGTCAGGGGAGGTGACGCGTGACGATAGAGCAACTCAACTGGGTTGTTCTGATCGCGTGCGGAGTACTTCTCGCCGGTGTGGCTGCGGTGCGAATCTCCTCCCGAAGCTCCATGCCTGGTTTGCTGCTCTATCTGGGCATTGGCCTGATCATCGGCGAGGCTGGGCTGGGCATTCACTTCGACGACGGACAGTTGGCGCTCAACATTTCCACACTGTTCCTCGCCTTACTGTTGATCGACGGCGGATTCACCACCCGCTGGAGCGATCTGAGACCCGTCGCCATCCGAGCCGGGCTGTTGGCCTCTGTGGGTGTTCTGGTGTCGATCACCGTCGCATCTACCATCGCGGTGTTGGTGCTGGGGGTGGATATCCGCACGGGAATTCTGCTGGCGGCCATGGTCTCCTCCACCGACGCCGCGGCCACCTTCGCGATCCTGCGTCGGATGCCCATCAACGCCAAACTCCGAACCACACTGGAGGGTGAGTCCGGGTTCAACGATCCCCCGGTGATCGTCATCGTCAGCGTCGTCGTCTCCGATGCCTGGTACCAGGCCTCGATCCTCGGCATGGTGGGTAGCGGTCTCTACCAGCTCATCGTCGGCGCCTTGACTGGGCTGCTCATCGCCCGGATCGGGCAGGTGCTACTTGGCCGCATCTCACTACCCAGCGCCGGCCTCTACCCGCTGGCAACCCTAGCCATCGCACTGACCGCATTCGCCGTCGGCGGGGTATTGGGGGCTTCCGGGCTACTGGCCGCCTATGTTGCGGGGCTGTGGTTAGGCAACCAAGTGCTCCCCCACCACGCCACGACCGAGGGCTTCACTGAATCCTTGGGCTGGCTAGCGCAGATCGCACTGTTTGTGTTGCTGGGGCTGCTGGCGTCGCCGTCGCTACTACCAGCCGCGATCTGGCCGGCCCTGGTGATCGGTTCGGCGCTGACCTTTCTTGCCCGTCCAATCTCGGTGGCTATCAGCCTGCTGCCCTTCACCATTCCATGGCGAAATCAGGTGTTCATCTCCTGGGCAGGGCTACGGGGTGCAGTTCCCATCATGTTGGCCACCATCCCACTGACCCAGAACCTGCCAGCAGCTCGGGAGATGTTCCACATTATTTTCCTGCTGGTGGTGTTGTTCACCCTGGTACAAGGCCCACTCCTGCCGCGAGTTGCCCGCTGGGCAGGGGCACTGGAGAAGATCTCCGCCCGCGAGGTGTATTTCGACTCATCCCCACTCGACGGTATCGGCGCCTCATGGATCCAATTCACCGTCCCCGTCGATGGGCGCCTTGTCGGATTATGGATCAGCGACCTTCGGCTGCCACGCGGCGCTGTGTTGTCCTTGCTGGTGCGCGGCCATCAGGTCATCGAACCAGACCCTGAGATGCGGCTGCGCGCCAAGGACAAACTACTTTTAGCCGTCGAGGACGGCCTTCTCGAACGTGTCCAGTCACGATTGTGGTTGCTCAATGAGTACGGCCCCTTGGCCCGGTGGATCGCTTCAGGACGCAACCGACGACGACTAACTGGGCAGTGAAAAATCGGAGGCGACGATCATCGGTGCGCGAGAGAGGAGTTGAACCTCCACGCCCTTGCGGGCACCGGCACCTGAAGCCGGCGCGTCTGCCATTCCGCCACTCGCGCATCGAACCCATTGGGTCCGGTGACGAACTGTAGCACGTCGCCCAGGTTGGGGCGCAAATCCAGGGATGGGGATAACTTCCCAGACTCCGATGAGGGGATGGACTACCTCACGACGTACCATGGACCACCAGGAGGATCATATGTCGAACAATCAGTGGCAGCCGCAGGGGCAGCCTGAAGGTCAGCAACCCCAGGGATACCCGCAGCAGGGTCAGCCCTATCCCCCGCACCCCCAGCAGGGGCAGCCTTCCGAGGAGCCCACCCAGGTGCTACCACAGGGTCAGCCCTACCCCCAGCAGGGCTACGGGCAACAGGGATACCCACAACAGGGTCAGCAGGGATACCCACAACAGCCGCAGCAGGGATACCCCCAGCAGGGTCAGCCCTACCCCCAATACCCGCAACAGGGTCAGCCTCAGCAGCCCTATGGCCCATCGGGCGCGTATGCGGCAGCCGGCTACCAGCAGGGTTACCCCACGACCCCCCAGCCACAGAAATCCAAGACTCCCCTCATCATCGCGCTGGTGTCGGTGTTAGTGGTGCTTGCTGGCGTCGCAGTGTGGTGGTTCGTCTTCCGCAACCCGGACAACGCTGCCGCCCCCGCACCCAGCGCCTCCAGCTCCTCCGCCAGTCAGCAAGCCTCTCCTAGCGCTTCGCAGTCCTCTCAGGCTTCGAGCCCAGCCCCGAGCGCCACCTCAAGCCAGTCGGGGACTACGACCACCGGATCAGCGACGCCCACCCCCTCCAGTTCCCTACCGGCCATGCCGGCATCCTTTGGTGAATACTCCTCCCTTGGCGGTGGCGAGCAAAACGGTATGACCATCTACATGACCGGCGACATGACCAAGACCTTCGTCGCCATGCATATGGAGGGTCAGTTCATGTATGAGTCCACCAAATCTAGCCTCACCAATCCCCAAACCATCGGGATTTGGACCTGCGGCGCCTCGGCCGACAATTCTGGGATGGGATGCGTCGGCAATGTTCACGGCGGCGCCCTGATCATCTCCGCGGGGGATGACGACGTCTCGGCCCTAGCCGCCGTCGGCGACCAGTTCGTGGCGGCTTGGAAGTAAAATCCCCTGACCTATGAACAGCCCCCGCAGTACGATCGCTGCGGGGGCTGTGGCGTAGTCTCCAGTCAATAGCCCCACCAGGAGGTCATGGTGAGTACGACTCAACACACCAGATTACGGGTTGCCTTCATCTCCATGCACACCTCCCCATTAGAGCGAGCCGGTACGGCTGATGCGGGCGGGATGAATGTGCTCATCCTGGCGCTGGCGCGGGCTTTGGGGAAGCTGGGCGTCGATGTGGAGTTCATCACCCGACGCTCGGATCGCGACCAGCCAGGCTGGGAGCTCATCGCCCCCGGGGTGGCGCTGCGTCGTCTACCTGCCGGACCGCGAACCCCACTACCGAAATCGCAGATCGACCATTACATTGGCGAGTTCTCCAGCCACCTAGCTGAGTTGCGTCCCTACGATCTCATCCACTCCCATCATTGGATGTCCGGGGTGGCGGCACTGCCTGTGGCGCGGGCCTGGGATGTGCCCCATGTGATGACCTTCCACTCTGTAGCCGCCCACCCCAACTCACCACTACGCGACGGCGAACCCCCAGAATCCCCCGCCCGAGTAGACGGCGAGGTGCTGTGCGCCCAGGAATCCGATCTGGTGTTGTGCGTATCCCACCATGAGGCGGCCGTGGTCATTGGTCGCTGCGCTGCTGATCCGGAGCGGGTGAGGATCGTGCGGCCTGGGGTCAACGTCGAACTCTTCCACCCGGCCACCCACGCCTGGAGCCCCGACGGGGTAAGGCCCGGGTATGTGGTTTTCGCTGCCCGGCTACAACCCCTCAAAGCCCCCGATGTCGCGATCAAAGCCCTCGGCTTCGTCCCCGAAGAGATCCGCCCAGATCTGCTGGTGGTGGGTCAAGGATCCGCAGATTTCGCTGACTACGAGGATGAGTTACGGGCGCTGACGGTCGAGTTGGGGCTGACCGATCGGGTGCATTTCATGCCTGGCCAGGACCGTGAATCCTTGGCCCGGATCATCAGGCACGCATCAGTGATGCTCGTGCCCTCACATTCGGAAACCTTCGGGCTCATCGCCTTAGAGGCCTCCGCCTCGGCGGTACCGGTATTGGCGGCTGCCGCTGGGGGCCTCACCGAGGCGATCTGCAACACCCACACCGGATTATTGGTCCCAACCCACGACCCGGCCCAGTGGGGCAGCGCGTTGACCGCCCTGCTGCGAAACCCCGAACTTCGACGTGAACTCGGCACCACCGGTCGGCAACGAGCCGAGAACATGACCTGGGCGGTGGCCGCCGAACATACCCTGCGGCATTATCGACAACTCCTGGCGCTGCCGTCGCGACAGCCTTAAGTTCAGGGCTCCTCCACCCCACACCGCCGTCCTGGTGCTCCGGCACCGCCTGCTCATGGTTGGAGCCCTAACCTCGGCGCTGTTCAACCCCGTATGCTGCCTGCCATCGATCCTGGAAGGTCGCCATGAAAGTTGCATTCATCCACGCCCACCCCGACGACGAGACCCTCGCCTCGGGCGCGCTCATCGCCCACCTCGTCGACAACGGCGTTGAGGTCTCGCTACTGACCGCCACCCGAGGCGAGCGCGGCGAGGTAGTCCCCGGACCGTTAGCCGCTTTGGCAGGTCCTGCCGAGTTGGAAACCCATCGGATGGGGGAGCTGGCGGGGGCGGTGGCGTCGCTGGGCATCAGCCATCACAGCTTCCTCGGCGATCCTCCTACCGGATCCGGGCGGCGATACCGGGACTCGGGGATGCGGTGGATTCGCCCCGGGTTGGCTGGCCCAGATGCCAGTGCCGAGCCGGATTCGTTATGTCGACAGCTCATCGACGACGAGGTAGCCGATCTGTGCGCCTGGCTGCGTTTCGTCGGGGCCGAGATGGTGATCAGCTACGACGAGGCCGGCGGCTATGGCCATCCTGATCATGTACGAACCCACGAGATCTGCGTCGCCGCATGTCAGACATTAGGGCTGCCGTTCGCCGCCTTGGTGCATACCCAAGGTGAGGATGTGCACTGGTTCGAGTTGGCCTCGTTGCTGCCCCGCGTCGAGGCGGCGCTGCGACATCATGCCTCGCAGTTGACGGTCAATGGCGACGGCACCCTCACCCATTCCGGAGGGCAAACCGAGCCGGTCACCACCTCCGTGGGGTTGAAACCGGCGGCCATCGCGGCCCAGCTGCTCGGCTAACACCCCGGCGCATTGACGGAAGGCGGCCCCCGCGGGTCGCCTGCTTAGCTGCGGATCGCCTGCTTATCTGCGGCTTACGGGGAATCTCGGCGGGTTTCGGCCGGATGAATCGCAGAAAAGCAGGCTGGGGTGAGGTGGGGCGGTGGTGGGGCGGTTGTGGGGCGGTGGTGGCGCGTCTGCGGGCGGTGGGGCGGACTGGCTGGGGCGGTGGGGCGGGGTTGTTTCGCGTAGTGGACCGGTCGGTTTTGGCGACGCAGCCCGTATTAGGTTGAACCATCTCATCGATCTGGAGGGGACATGACCAAGCCTGCTGCCAAGCGGGAATTCTTCAACTCGCGCAACTACTTCATCCTGGCGGCCATCGGTTCTGCCGTCGGGTTGGGAAATATTTGGCGATTCCCCTACGTCGCCTATGACAATGGCGGCGGGGCTTTCATCCTGCCCTATCTCATCGCCTTGCTGTGCGCCGGTATTCCACTGCTTTTCTTCGATTACGCCATCGGTCACCGATACCGCGGCTCTGCCCCGCTGGCGCTGCGTCGCCTCGGCAAGTGGACCGAAACCTTGGGCTGGTGGCAGGTCATGGTCTGCTTCGTCATCGCTATCTATTACGCGGCTGTTGTGGCGTGGGCGGGCATGTATGCACTGTTCAGCTTCACCAAGGCTTGGGGCAGCGACCCAGAAGCCTTCCTCTTTGGCGAGTTCCTTCACTTGGCGGCAGAGCCAGGGGTAGGTTTCGAATTCGTGCCATCCCTGGTGGTTCCCATGTTGGTGGTGTGGGTCCTCACCCTCGGGGTCATCGCCTTGGGCGTCAACAAAGGGCTGGCTGTGGCGAATGTGGTGTTCATGCCGCTGCTAGTGGTGATGTTCCTCATCATGGTGGTGCAGGCGCTATTCCTGCCTGGGGCCGCTGACGGCCTCAACACGCTGTTCACCCCTGACTGGGCCAGCCTGACTCAACCTAAGGTGTGGGCCTCAGCCTTCGGCCAAATCTTCTTCTCCTTGTCGGTGGGCTTCGGCATCATGACCACCTACGCCTCTTACCTCAAACGTCGCACCGATCTGACCGGTTCTGGGTTGGTGGTCGGCTTCGCCAACTCTGGCTTTGAACTGCTGGCTGGCATTGGCGTGTTCGCAGCCCTGGGTTTCATGGCCCACCAGGCCAACACCAGCGTCAGCGAAGTAGCCGGTCAGGGATTGACCCTCGCCTTTGTCGCCTTCCCCACCATCATTTCCCAAGCCCCAATGGGTGAACTCATGGGGGTGCTGTTCTTCACCTCGCTGACTGTGGCTGGGTTGACTTCGCTGCTCAGCATCATTGAGGTGATCGTCGCCGCGGTCCGCGACAAGATCGGCATCACCAAACCACAAGCGACGTTGGCCGTCGGTCTGCCGCTGATGGGTATTTCCGTGACTCTGCTGTCCACCACCACCGGCCTGTATTTCCTTGACATCACCGACCAGTTCGTCAATAAGTTCGGCATTCTGGCTGGCGCCTTCACCAGTGTGATCGCCATCGCTTGGGCGCTGAAGAAGCTCCCGACGCTGCACCGTCACCTCGACCGGTTCTCCAGCTTCCCCACCGGGAAGATCTGGATGGTGTTTGTTGGCGGCATCGTGCCAGTGGCACTGGGCTACATGCTGGTGACCGAACTCATCACCAAAATCACCACCCCCTACGAAGGCTATCCGCTTGGACTGTTAGGGGTCTTTGGTTGGGGTATGTCCGGGATGCTGATCCTGGCGGCCATCATTCTCACCTGGGCGCCCTGGAAGGC
>JBHAEB010000193.1:0-3894 GCA_041855345.1 Arachnia sp.
AGTATTACGTCTTCCTGGCCAACCTCAGCCCCGAAGAGTTGGCGGGCATCACCTACCTAGACGGTCGCGCTGTCAACATCGGGGCCCTCAAAACGGCTTAGCCTCACGGCACCCTCGGCGGGCAGTGGTGGCGGCAAAGGCGTCGATCAGGCCGCGTATTCCGTCGCTGCTGATGCCGTCGTGGCTGCCGTTCAACGTCGTCATGGGTGCCATCAGCACCCGGTTGGGGAACTCGATCCCGCAGTTGAGGGTGAGGGGGTCGGTGATGTGGTGAGTCATAGCGGTCCTGAATTCTCGTGCGGCGGTCTCAAGGCTCCGCCACGATCAGCGATGATCGTTTGCTATCTGAAGGGGCGTTTCCACGGTAGCTGTTAGCGTCCTGGACTACGAGGGGGTTGCCACCATGAACTGGCATTCATGCAAGATTCGGCATAGGTGATCCGATTGCGGTTGATTGTGTAGGGCCGCGAAACCGACCGCCTGGATCTGCTAGGTCTGTCACCATGGCTCATGCCCTAACCGCGCCGCACCCGACGCCCTCCCAACCCAGTCAGGGACTAACCTGCCTTACTGCCGCTCGGCGGGCGAAAAGTGCGCGCTTTCCCAACCCGTTCAGGGACCAACCCCTTACTTCATATCCGACGACAACCCCAGCACCCAAGCTCCCCCAGCCAAGGGCCTATCCCGGGATCCTTCCCACCCGCGCCGCTCCTCAGCACCAACCCAGCCTCGGACACACCGCGGCGGGCCACCTCATGCGGGCACAACACCGACCCGGCCAAGGACACACCCCTTGGTTGTGGTTGTGACATTCGTCATCTGAAACCGGTGACAACTCCCTCTAGGAACGAAACCCGTATCGGGAGACAGTTCACCTATGACGACAGCAATCGAGATCAGCGGACTAACCAAACGCTACGGATCCCTCACCGCAGTTAACAACCTGCAACTAGAGATTCCCGCAGGGCAGATCATGGCCTTACTAGGCCCTAATGGTGCGGGGAAATCCACCACGACGGAGATGGTGCTTGGCCTGGTGCGCCCGGACGCTGGGCTCATCCGAGTATTTGGGAAGGATCCCATTCAGGCGGTCCGACAGGGATTATCCGGAGCGATGCTTCAAAATGGCAGCCTGCTGGCCGACGCGCCCGTGAAGTCACTCATGAAACTCATGCACGGCCTCCATACCAAGCCGCTGCCCTTGGGTGAGGTGATTGAGCGCGCCGAGCTAACCCCCATCCTGAACACACCAGCCGGCAAGCTATCCGGCGGCCAAGCCCAGCGGGTCCGGTTCGCCCTGGCCATCATGGGCGACCCCCAATTGGTCATCCTCGACGAACCCACTGTTGGCATGGATGTGGATGCCCGGCGCCGGTTCTGGGCGACTATGACCGACCTGACCGACGGCGGCCGCACCGTCGTCTTCGCCACCCACTACCTTGATGAGGCCGACGAATTCGCCCAACGTATCGTCGTTATGGCTCAAGGCGGGATCGTCGCTGACGGCACGGGATCGCAGATCAAAGCAGTGGTGGGTGGCCGTCAGATCCGATTCGCAGGCCCAACCCATCGTTGGGATCAGCTACCAGGAGTGGTGACCGCCCAGGCCGATGGCGGCGGGTGGGTGTTAACCAGCACCGATTCGGATACCACGCTACGGCATCTCCTAGCCCTCGACGGTATTCACAACATCGAAATCACCGCACCACGGCTTGAGGATGCCTTCCTCGAACTCGTCTCCTGACCCCCCATCTTCAAGGACATCCCGCATGCACACCCTTCATTTCATCGCCCGCTCGACCCTACTCACCCTGCGCGATTGGTCATTCCTGGCCTTCGTCATCGCCATCCCCACCGCGATGTATCTGTTCTTCGTCGGCATCTATGGCGATCAAATCGACTCCTCTGGGGTGACCGTCGCCGCGACGATGATGGTCACCATGGCCACCTATGGCGGGCTTGGCGCCGCAATGAATGCCGGCGCCCAAATCCAGTCGGAACGGGCCACCGGATGGTTTCGCCAACTCATGTTGACCGCACTGACACCGATGCAGTTCTTGATCTCCAAGGTGATCGTCGCGGTCGCGGTCATCGTCCCAGCCATCGCCGCTGTCTTCATCGCGGGCACGGCTCGCGGCCTCGATCTGCCGCTGACGACCTTGCTGCGGGCGGGAACCCTCATCGTGGTCAGTTTGCTGCCGATGGTGTTGATGGGCTTGGCCCTGGGGCTGTGGTTCAAACAAGCCGCTGCCAGTGCGGCAGTCACGCTGACCGTCTTGGTGCTGTCCATGGTTGGCGGGTTGTGGTTCCCACTGGACATGATGCCTGATGCGATGGCCGCTATTGGTCGGCAATTGCCCTCTTACTGGGCTGGGCAGATCGGTATCTGGGGGATCGCTGGCGGCGATTTCCCGTGGCGAGGGGTCTTCGTGATCGGAGCCTGGACTCTGGCGATGACGGCGGTCGGTGTGATGGGATACCGTCAAGCCGTCACCAGCTCCCGTCGATGAAGTTGCCCCTGATGAACCCCGCCCCATGTTTCAAACTGGAAGCGACCGGTCTGCCGTGGTGGCGCCGGTCACTAGCCCAGGGGGCTGGCTATATGCTGCCCAGCACCGGTTTCGTAATCATCCCCTTCCTGTTCGGGACGCCCCCAACCAATATGTTGCTGGCGCTGCTAACCGTCGCGGTCATGGTGGTCCTTTTCCTTGGCACGACGGCGGTGGCCCACTGGGATGAGCCGGCCCGGTGGCTGTGGGTGATAGCTCTGCTGGTGTGCGTGGTGATCGTCGGAGTTCTCACCGATACCCACTCGAACTCGGTGTATTTCCTGGCCTATGCCACCTCCGCCGCCGCCATGCTGATCCCACCGAGGCCGGCGCGCATCATGATCGGGATTACGGGGTTGGCGGCGCTGGGGTGGTCCTATCTTCAAGGCGACATGTTTGGTGTGGTGATGGCCCTGGTCGCAGTCACCTTGGGGTGGGGTCTGAGTTCGGGTTTTGAGCATGCAGCCATCACTGCGGCATTGCATCAGGAGCAGCAGCGCACCGCCAGCTTGGCTGTAGTGGCTGAACGGGAACGGATCGGACGCGATCTGCACGACATTCTGGGTCACTCGCTGACCAGCATCGCGATCAAGACTGATCTGGCTGGCCGACTCATCGGTCGCGACGACGATGCCGCCCGCAGCGAGATCGCCGATATCGGTGAGATCGCCAGGCAATCCCTAGCCGATGTCAGAGCCACCACATCCCGGATGCGTGAAATCAGGTTAGCCACGGAGTTAGCGACGGTCCGCTCGGTCTTGGTGGCTGCGGGGATCGAGTGCGTGGCGCCGTCGGCCATTCCACCATTGAGTACTGACCGATCTGAACTGTTCGGGTACACCCTGCGTGAGGCAGTCACGAATGTGGTTCGGCATTCTGATGCAAGCCGATGCACGATCACAATCACCGCAACCAGCATCAGCATCGCCGACAATGGACGCGGCATCCCCGACGGAGCCCGATGGACTGGGCTGCAGGGGCTTGCAGAACGGGCGGCGGCCGCCGAGGCTGAACTGACCATCGATGGCGACGGCGGCACGACTGTCACTGTGGCTTTCCCTAAGGAGCAATGATGATCCGTCTACTTATCGCCGATGACCAAAGTCTGATCCGCACCGCCTTGGCCACCACCTTGTCCCTCGAATCTGATCTGGACGTGGTGGGGCAGGCCAGTACATGCGCCCAGGCTGTATCCATCGCAGGTGAAACCCAGCCTGATGTCGCACTGCTAGATGTGCAGATGCCTGATGGCGGTTTGGGTAGTGAAGACGGGATTGAGGCGATCGCGCCGCTGCGCACCGCTTCTCCGACGACCAAGGTGCTCGTGGTGACCACCTTTGGTCGA
>JBHAEB010000194.1:0-3068 GCA_041855345.1 Arachnia sp.
AGACCCGGATGCTCGAACTGTGCCGGGAGCTGGGCAGACTGGCCCAGTCCTACGGCGGCTGGGTGCGCCTGCACTATGTCTACCCCTATCCGTCCGTGGATCAGGTGCTGCCGCTGATGGCCGAAGGGCTGATCCTGCCCTATCTCGACGTTCCCTTCCAGCACGCCCACCCGCGCGTACTCAAGGCCATGAAGCGCCCGGCCTCCGGCGAACGCAACATCGAGCGCATCCGCGCCTGGCGCGAGATCTGCCCCGATCTCACCATCCGCTCCACCTTCATCGCCGGCTTTCCCGGCGAAACCGAAGAGGAATTCCAGTATCTGCTGGATTTTCTGGAGGAAGCCCAGCTCGACCGCGTCGGCTGCTTCGCCTATTCGCCGGTGGAAGGCGCCGAAGCCAACCAGCTGCCCGACCCCTTGCCGGACGAAGTGCGCGAAGAGCGCGTCGCCCGCTTCATGGAAGTGCAGCAGGCCATCAGTGCAGAACGCCTGGCCGCCAAGGTGGGCAGCACCCGACAGGTGCTGATCGACGCCATCGAGCACGACCCCGAGGAGGGCTGGTGGCGCCTCGTCGGCCGCAGTGCCGCCGATGCCCCCGAAATCGACGGCCAGGTCTACATTGACCTCGACGGTGCTCCCACCAGTGAGGCCCTGTCACCCGGCCATTTCGTCCAGGCCCGGATCATCGATGCCGACGAGCATGATCTGTACGGGGAGCTGGCGGAGCAATAAGCCACGCCAGTAGGCGCGCAACCCGTACAACCTTGTCCCGGTCGCCGATGGGAGGGGGACGCTGCTGCCGCAGCACTGAGGCCGGGCATCGGCTGAGGAGCCCCTGCTGCGCCGTGCCACCACTCGCGTTCGGCATGCAGTTCGGTGTCAATGTCGGCTTTTTCGCGGGCGCCGGTCGTGGGTTGGCTCAACAACCACTGCAGAGTCGTCATGCCCGGCCGTGCGTTCTTATCTGAACCAGAACGGATGGGGGCAGGTTAGGTCTGCTGATCTGACCACCATCGTGCGCAGCTTCGATGAACGGCTGATGGAGCGTCTTCGAGCCCGAATGGGAGAGGGAGGGGACCAGGTTGGTGTGGCCGTGAATAGCCTCCTCGATGCCATTTCTCGCGGGGGCTGGGCGGAGGCGGGTGGCTGGTTTCAGCGAATCGGCATGATCCGCACGGGGCTATCGGAAGCCATTTCGCAATCGACGTTCGACGTGACCCCTCCCCAATTCGGCGGTCTCCCAGCAGATGACAGGGCGACGCTGCTGGCGAGGAGCGTGCATCTGGGGATCAATGCACTGCTGTACAACGCGACGTTGGCCGAGTCGCCGACTGGCCAGGGGGCGGCGGGTGTGGGGCGGGTTGCGCCGCCCACGATCAGCAATGTTGTCTCGGTGCAAGGTGGAGAAGACATGAGCGCGGATCAGATTCGCGCGGTGATGGACCAGAAATTGAGCAGCTGGTCGGGGGATCTGTCCAGGTATTTGATTGAAGTGGCCACAGGCGCCAACGGCAATGGGCAGACGCCGTTGTGTGGTTCGGCGGGGAACATCGGAGGCTCACTCATGCGGATGAAGTGCGTGGGTGATGCGCTGATTCTTGCGAGAACGACGATCATGGCCTTCGACTTTGGCCTGATGACGAGCGTGGCGATGGCGCGGGCGGGTGTTACGACGGTGGTGAATGCGATACCGCTGATTGGCTCGTTATTCGGCAGGGCTGCGCAAGTTGGGGGAGATGCGCTGTGGGATTGGTTTGCCTCGGTGTTGAGTCCTCAGTTCAAGCAGGTGGTGGATGCGATTGATCCGGTGGCGTTCTTGTTCAGTATTGTGTTGCCCAGCATGCCGTATTTCATTTTCATGATGGTGGTTGCGGGGTGGCTTTTGGCGGTGTTGCAGACGATGATCGCGGCGCCGTTGTGGGTGGTGATGCACATGACGCCGGACAGGACGTTCATTGGGAGCCAGTCGCAGGGGTATTTGCTGTTGTTGTCGTTGTTTGTGAGGCCGGTGTTGGCGGTGCTGGGGTTGTTTGCGTCGATGCTGATATCGGACCCGTTGATCGACTACATTGCGAATGGATTTTTTTCGGTGAGGTCGGCGGTAGAGACGGGGATGTCGAGTGTGCTGGTGATTGGATTTGTGGTGCAGTTGTCGACGTTCATGTGGTGGATGTTGGCGTTTGGTTTGTTGTTGGTGCCGGTGTTGTACATGGTGTTTGGTTTGCCGCAGTTGTTGCCTGGTGAGGTGTTGAAGTGGATCAGTGCGGGTGTGGGAGATCTGGGCGAGACGCAGGCGATTGCGGGAATTCGTCAAGGGATGGCGGAGAAGAGGGCTATGCCGTTGACGGGTGGGCCGGTGAGTGTCGGCAGGCGGTATCTTGGTAACGGGGGAGGGGGCAATGGTGGAGGTGGAGGCGGAGGAGGATCTGCGCCGTCGAAAGGGCCGCAGCGCTTGCCTGGGCATGGGGGGCAGGGGGTGACTCCGAATAAAAACAAAGGCTCCTTATAACGTGCAAACGCCCCGAACGAATTGACGTATCGGGGCGTTTGTGTAGAAGAGCAAGCAGTTAGGGCTGCAGAACTTCCAAAAGGAATTGTCGAGTCCGAGGCATTTCTTGCGCGAATTCGGTACTCAGCTCAGGAGCAACTGGAATAAGTTCCTTGTTCAGCGATTCTCGGACATTGGCAACATAGTGATCCCGAAAAGTCGAGCGGATATGTTGCCCCAACTCATTAGGACTTCGCATCAGCGAACCAAGAACATGGATAGCCGGAGCCATGAAAGCTATTTTCATGTTTCCCATCACGACTTCATGATCCAAAGCTGCTTGATATTGAGCTTGGAGTTCAGCGATGCGTTGGTTGGCTTCCTGGAGAGCTTTGTTGTAGCCCTCCGAGAAGCCTTTTTTGTAGCCGTCTTCTTCGCCTTGTCTGCGACCGATGGCGAGGTTGGCCATAGCGTGTTCAAACGAACCGTAGTAACCGCCGTCGAGGGCCATGATGCACCTCCTGTGGAGGTTATGGTTGGACACCTAGGTATTTTACCAGTGGAGAAGGAGGTAAGGGAAG
>JBHAEB010000195.1:0-10886 GCA_041855345.1 Arachnia sp.
GCGACCGGGGGGCCCGGCGACCGGGGGCCACCGGCGTCTGTGGGGGGCACCGGCGTCTGTGGGGGGCACCGGCGTCTGTGGGGGGCACCGGCGTCTGTGGGGGGCACCGGCGACCGTGGGGCAACACGGCGCCAGCAGGGCTGGGGATCGATCCCCACTATCCTTGGCCCCATGGGTTCGAGCAGGCCTCGCCACCACAGATCACGTCGAGGCGTTCAGGTCACAGAGATCGCCTCGACCACCCCGATCCACGAGTTAACTGCCAAAACCCTGGTGGAATTCCCGCACGATGTCGCGGTGCTGGCTCGCACTCGCGAGCCGGGCGGCTCGGTGCGGGTCACCCTTCAATTTGCCAACGGCAAGTCGCGGACCGCTCCCGCGTTGACGCCGGGACGCAGCGTCGGCGAGGTGGTAGCCACGCTTCATGAAGAGGCCCCGAGGCGCGTCTTCCGGCTTCCCCCGGGAAACTTCGAACGGGCCCGGGCCACCAACCCTATCCAGGGCATTTTCGTGACCATCATGATTGGGTTGATCGTGGCCTGCATAGGGGGTGCGATCGTCACCGAAGCTTCCTTCCTCTATCTCATAGCAGTCCTGCTAGGTGGTGCGTGCGCCATCGAGGTTACACCCGGCCAACTGGTCCAGTTTTCCACGCGCGGTCGCGTATACGGTTTCGGCGACCTCGTTACTGCCGCCCCGACTGGCGAGGATCCCCAGTTGATAGTCGACCAGGTCAAACAGGACTATGGGGAATTACTCAGCGACATCGCCTATCGAATCGAATACCCAGCCTTATTCGACGCCCGGGAAAAACTCACCGAACAACTCACCCTCGCGTTATTCGAATGGGACGCCTCCTATGCCGGTCGCACTCAACAAGAAAGTGCAGAGCTGGCTGCCCGCATTCGCTCAAGTTTCGACGCGGCCCGTGCTAACGCCGAACGCATCGGGCTCAACCATTACCCCGATGATGCCCTCCCCACGGCACGAAAAGCATTGGGAGCCGCCAGAATCGCGACCAACCCCACCGCCACCCAGCCGGAACGCGAGGAGGCGCAGCGTCGGGTCATCGACCTCCTTGATTCCCTGCTCCTGTACTACCTACCCACCGCATCCCAAGCCCAACGGGCCCTGAGCGGCGGCCAACCACTTCAGCTTCCGGGACGGTATGAATGACCACTTCATGGAGCGAGCTCTCCCCCAAACAACCTCTCGCCCCGTTGGTGCCCTGCGCCTTGCTGGTCTACACCGATGACGAGTCTCGCATCGTCGCGTTGAGCCGGGTGGGTCGCAAATCCCAGCTACGCGTCACCGCCGTTGGCACCGATCGGGTCCTGGTATCGCTACCCCCGCAAGCCACCACCCGTGCCTTGGCCAGATGGGTGCTGGAGGAGGCAGCACGCGTCATGCTGCTACCCCCGCTCGTCCGAGCCCCTGCCAAACGGGGCTGGTTCCGCCGTCGCAACAAAAAGCTGACCCTACTCGGGCAGGAAGAATTTGGCGTAGACCTCGACTCGGTGCACGAGTTCGCGCTGGCCATCGAGAAGGGCACTTGGTGGCACGGGAAGCTGCCGGCAGCAGCTTCGGGGAATCCCGGACTGCGTGTGGAACGCATCCGCGACCAGTACGCGACTCTCAAACTGGATTTGGTCTATCGCATCGAGAATCCGGCCCTGTTTGACCCTGCCGTACCGACCACCTCCGAATTTGAGGCGGCGTTGGCTGGTTTCGATCCGACGGGGAACTTGAAGCAGCGCGCCGAACAGGCACACCGCATCGAGTTGGCCTTCGCCTTAGCCCGGGAACACGCCGAAAGAGCCGGAATGAGACACGTAGCGCAGCAGCACCGCTCAGACCTACGTCGGGCAGCCAAAGCCGCCCGGCTAGCGGTGGGATCCAGCACTCCCGGGGAACGGGCGGCTGCCCTGGCCCAGGTGCAACGCATCCTCGACTCCCTAGCCCTGTACTACCTGCCCCGTCAGGCCGAGTTGAAAGCCCTCCCCTCGGGTGATCCCCATGAGTGATCGATCCCCGCATTCGCCCAGTCTCAGCACGACTCTCTAGGGGCCCCTCCCCCAGCCCTGCGATTTCGCCGCACGCCAGCCAACATCACATTTCAGGAAACCCCTAGACGATTCGCATTCAGTCACGCTGAAGATGCGGAACCTCACATCTTCAGGGCGGCCCCTCCCGGTGGGGACACCCCGCGCCTTGTTGAAGGCCAACTCGAATACCCACGGGCGGCCCCTCCCGGTGGAGACGCCCCAGAAACTAGGGCAGGGAGCACCACATCTTTTGGGAGAGGCCTGCCCGCTAGCGGGATTCCTCAGCAGATTGGCCTCACCTGACTCCCTTCGACCCACCCGCCAACCTTCCTCAGCAGACAGCTGTGGCTAGATCGTTTACTCCAGGCGTGGGGCCGAAGAAAGGGCCGGGACAAGCCGTTCAGGCATACTGAATGGGTGAATTCCTCTCTCCCTGACCCGCAGTTACGCGTTTCAGCTTCCCATCGCGATCTAGCGGCCCGCACCCTCCGCGAGGCCGCCAGCGATGGGCGATTGACCTTCGAGGAGTTAGAGGCCCGGCTGCCCCAGGCGCTGGCCAGCACCACCAGACAGGACCTCTACGGGATTCTCCACGATCTGGTCCCCGCCAAGGACCTTCCTGAGATGTTCGAGAGCGGCCACCACCACTCCGATGCCCCCGGCATGAGTTGGGACAACCCTTTGGTGATCCGGGAGAAGTACCACGAAGGGCTGTGGGATGTACCACCCTTCGTGGAGATCGTCACCAGGAACTGGACGGGTGCATACGTCAGCTTTATAGGCGCCACCCCGCTGGCCAACACCATCGATCTGACCATCACTGGCGGCGATTACGTACTACTGGTCGTCCCCCAGGGCTGGGGTGTTGATCTGCAGCAGATAACTAGCCCCCAGGTCACTAACAATGATTCCCTCAGTTTCGGAGGGAAGTCCCGCGTCCCAACCCGTCCGGCACGGGGGATGCCGCGGCTGGTGGTCAGCGGCAGCATCGCCCCTGGATATCTGGCGGTGCGGGAACCCAAGAAATCGGATCTACGGCGTCACGCCAAGGCTTTACGACGTCAGGCCAAGGCCAGTTCCCCACATCAACTCGAGAACTAGCTTTGGCTGCTCGGGCGCGGATCTCACCAGGGTCACATTCGGTCCGGCTCCCGATATCAGCTCGAGACCTAACTTTGGCCGCGGCTCCGAGTAGCATCCTGGCTACCACCTGGTAGTGGCAGGCCCGCCGTGGCGATCTGTTGCCCCGGCCACTAGCGATCGTCGTACTGGGAGGACACACGACGAGAAGGTTAACGGCCAGCAGGATTCCCGCGCGCACTCGATTGTCCCCACAGCACGAAACAGGCGGTCAGCCCAGCATTCCGCCAAGCTGACCGCCTGAACCATTCCTATCGGGACGACCCGGTATCGGGCAGCCCCGACTTCACTGGAACCGGGGTGGGCTTTAATTGTCGAAAACCACCGCCAATGCCCAAGCGGCTGCAGATCGGCAAAGCCAGCCTCATTGTGCGTCAACTGCACCTCGCGGGTGTCGTTGACATTGACGATCATGAGCTGTGGCGCAGCTTCATGTCATATCTGTCGAACCGCGATCGATGAGAGGAAGCACCCCAATGACCGCTGAAGCCGACCGCGGGAGCATCCGCGTCAGTTCATTGACCAAGACATACCCGGGGCCTGCCAGCGGCCTGAAGGTACTCGATGACGTTTCGGTTGTCGCCGAGCGGGGCAGTTACATTGCGCTGCGAGGTGTTTCGGGTAGCGGCAAATCAACCCTGCTCAACATCCTGGGGGCATCGAGGTGTTCGACTCAGGCAAGGTCGAGGTGGACGGGTCCGACCTGGGAACCTTGAAACGCGGACAGCGCACCGCCTTCCGGGCTAGGACCATCGGATTCATCTTCCAGTTCTTCAACCTGTTGCCCACCCTCACTGCATTGGAGAACGTGTCCCCACACGGTTGCGCGGCCAACACGATGTCGGCACTTCGCACTCAGGTGAATCACAGTGACAGGAGTTGGGTTTCCCAGGCGAGGATGGTCCGGAGGGCGAGGCCCATGTTGCCCACCTGACCGTGGGCCGACGCATCCTCCGCCGCCGTGAACGTGCGGGTGGTGACGGAGCGGGCACCGGTGAGGGCCCGGGCCTGACGCCAGGCTTGGCGAGCAGGGACGTAGTGGTCCTCGGCCCCTTGCAGCAGCAGCACGTCGCCGTGGACGAGAGGAGATGCGGCCCGGGTGTGATAGTCAGCGGCGGCCCGGAGCAGGTCGGCGGGCCGGTTGACGCCCAGGATGTGCTGGCCCTGCCACAGCCCCCATTCCACGAGGCCATCGCGTCGGGCCTTCGCGCGCAAGGCCGCGTCGATCGCAGGTTTAGGCAGCCGGGGGATGATCCTTCCAAGGCCGGGCATGGGAACGGCCTGCGCGAGCAGTACCTCAAGGAAATCGTCCATCGCGTTCCAAGCCACCACCCGGCGGGCTCGGCTGTCGGCGGCGGCGTGGATGACGAGTTCGCCACCCAGCGACATGCCCACGAGGGTGACGTCGGCTAGACCGAAGTGGTTGAGGACGGCACCCACGGGGCGACCCCACTCGGGGGTGAGGGTTAGGCCGTATTCCTCTAGGGCGCTGCCCTGGCCGGGGCCATCGAAGGCGATGACGCGGTGCCCCTCGGCGGCGACCGCGGCGAACATGGGTAGGAACTCCTCAATGTAGGAGTCGAACCCGCCAAAGATCACCCAGGTGCTCTTGGCCGGGGCATCCGGGCACAGGTCGAGACAGGGCAGTGATCCGCCTTGGTAGGGCACGAGAACCGGTTCGACGCCGTAAGCCTCGCGTAGGGTCACAACGAAACCACGACGCAGCGGGAGCTTGCGTGGGTCTTCGGGAGGCATGAAGAACTCGGCGCCGCGTTCGTAGTATGCGGCATCCAGGTGGCGTCCCTGGCTGCGGACGTCGTCGGCGAGGCCGAGGAGGGCGTCGCTCCACTGCGCATTGGTGCGGCGGGAGGCACCGAGCGAGCGCAGGTCGGCGACGCCGGCGGGTCCTATGGTCTGGATCCAGCGGTTGCATTGGAAGTTGATCTCGGCGATGTCGGTGAAGTGGTGATAACCCACAGCAGGTGCGGTCAGATCGAAGCCCATGGCTCTCCTAAAGCGAAACGTTCGTTTCGTCTAAGGTAGAGCAAACTCGCCCCAAATCAAAACGATCGTTTCGCTTTAGGCTAGCTTGCGGCGATGGTGGGCCTATGCTTAGACCCATGCCGAGGGTCAGTGAGTCGCACCAGGAACGTCAGGCAGCGAGGATCCTGGCTGCGGCACGGACCTGTTTCGCCCGCCGGGGTTTCCACGCGGCATCCATGGACGAGATCATTGCGGAGGCCGCGATGTCCTCCTCAACCGTGTACCGCTACTACCCCGAAGGGAAGAAGGCCCTAGTCAAAGCCGTAGTCGAGAGTTGGATCCAGCCGGTGGCCGAGTGGCTGGAGAGCCTCGACGAGCAAAGGATCGTCACTCTCGAAGACCTGTTTACGCAAGCAGTGGAGCGTATTTTCGCTGCGAAAGGCCTCGACACCGACGAGTCGGTGGCCCTCGTCATGGACATCTCTGCGGCCTGGACCCGCGATCCCGAACTCCGGCGCATCAGCGTGGGACATTACCAACGCATGCGGGAAGGCATCCGCCTACTGGTCGAGCGGCTACAAGCCGACGGACGGATCACCACGAGGCTGCCCGCGACCGAGATCGCGGCCTTGCTGCATCACCTCGCGATGGGCCTGATCAATGCGCGGGCCGCTGGCGGGACGGTGGATGCCAGCGCCACAGGCAGCGCCGTCGCCCGCCTACTCGCCCCCTAACTCGGACCAGTGGCCGACGCAAGCGAGGAAATCGCACGGCACCGGCTCCCGCGGGTCGCCAATCGCCTGCTCAGGCGGGCCTTCCTCGACGGTGCGTCCCGGTTTCGGGAACACCACGGAGCCTCATTTTTTGTGGGGTGACGGCGTGCCTTTTGACTTCCTCGACGGCGCGTCCCGGTTCCAGGCACACCACCCGGACCGCCGCCAAGCGCGCGAAACCAATCTCGTAAGCGGCTAGAACACCAGCCAACGGCTTCCCCAGCACGCTCGGCCTTCCCGGATTTGAGCACGAAACAGGCGGTCAGCCCAGCATTCCGCCGAGCTGACCGCCTGAACTATTCCTATCGGGACGACCCGGTATCGGGCAGCCCCGGCTTCACCGGAACAGGTGTCGGCTTAACCGGTTGCGGGGCACCACTTGGTGCAGGTGAACCGCTCGGAGCCGGCGAGCCAGTTGCGGTGGGCGATGCCGTCGCAGTGGGTGACTCAGACGGAGCAGGCGATGCCGTCGCCGTAGGTGACTCAGACGGAGCAGGAGATTCCGTCGGGGACGGCGTCGGGGAAGGCGTGGGCGCCGTGCCGGTCACCGTACCCGTGATGGCCTCGGTGGTGCCTTGGGCATTGTCAAAGACCACCGCCATGTATCCAAGTGGCTGCTGATCGGCGAAGGCCTCCTCATTGCGCGTCAGCTGCACTTCGCGGGTGTCGTTGACATTGACCCGGAAGAACTGGCCGTCGTTGAAGGCCTTGTTCGAGATGTCATAGCTAGCCCAGCCGTCAACCTCATCGACCGAGGAGGCATTGACCAGACTCCAGGCCGAGACCTGGTAGGAGAACTTCCCAGTGACCCCGATCATGTCGGTGGGCACCGCCAGCACCACCGTGCTGGCATCAGTTGGCGCCAGGGTCATCGACCCACCCGCGTAGATCGCTCCGGTCGTGAGATCGGCCACAAAGACCTCGGCCTTGCCGTTGATCTCCTTGGTCCGCACCAGCCCAGAATCCATGCTGATCACCCGGTAGTCAGCCTTCCCGTCGAGATTCTTATCGACGTTGACATTGAAAACCAGGCCAGCCGGGTTGGAGAACCGCGAGCTGGAGTTGATGGCGAAATGGACCGTCTTCACATCGAGGGCCTCATAACTGGCCACACCCACATTGGCGATGTCGTGACCAGCATCGACTGAAGCCTCAATATCCTCTGGGTCCGTGAGTCCCCAGGTGTAGAGCGAGGCGTAGGCATTCAACGCACCATCGGTGTTGCTGAAGGTCACGGTGGTGCCCCCATCAGCTGCGGTCTGGGTGGCGGCGACATTGGAAATGCCCCGCGGTACTAGCAGGTAAGGAATGTTGAGCTTGCCTTGGGTCTCGGAGGTAAAGGAAACGTTCCCAGATACCTCCTTGAACCACGGCGAGCTGCCACCCGTGATGCTGCTGCCCAGTGCACTCGGTTCGACGCTGATGCTCACCTTGACCTCCGCGCTGCCACCAGCAGGCACAGTCACCGTGGTCTGATCCAGGGTCACGGTGGCCTGACGCGAAGCATCGGATGGGGTCACCGTCGCCTCATAGACGACGTCGCGATCGCTCTTGTTCTCCAAGGTGATGGTGCGAGTGGCCTCATAGGTGGAGGTGAATTCGGCATAGCCGAAGCTCAGAACGCTGTCGCGAACCTGCTTATCACCGACGGTAGTGGCATCGCCATAGGCGACAACCGGGGCATCCACCACTCCGGCAGGATCCACGAGTCCCCCACCCCTGGAGGTCCGGTAGTCCGCAATCGCGTCGAAATCGGCGGTCCCGACGATAGCTGCCGAAATCTCCTCAGCAGTCCACGTCGGATGAGCCTGGACACCCAGCGCCGCCACCCCGGCGACGTGAGGAGCGGCCATCGAAGTACCGGACTTCACCTCGCCTCGGGTGCTCTTAGCGACCGCGGCAGACAGGGTTGACACACCGGGGGCGGTCACGCTGGGACGCAACCCGGAGTCCCCGGAACGTGGACCCGAAGAGGTGAAATCGGCGTACTTGGAGAAGTTCGGGTTGTCAATGGTGCCGCTGGCCAAGGTCGCCGTCTGCTGGTCCCAGCCCACAACCGTGTCGGCATCAGAGGACTTAACGCCTAGGAAGGGCACCCGAACCCGCCACTGCTCTTTGGTCTCTGGGTTCTCGGTGATGGTGCCTTCATAGGGCGGGTAGGCGTCGCTGTCATTGAGCATGATGACTCCGGCCAGGCCCCACCGCTGAGCGTTGATGGCCCGCAGCACCCGGGCGCAACCGCCACGCGTAGTCACCGCGATCGCGCCACGCGGAATGGCTGCGTATTCGTCGTAGTCACAGCCCGTCGAGATGGCACCATCGGCGGTACGCAGCACCCGAATCGGGGCGGATGCGGGCAGTGCCGCGTCGTTGGCATTGATGGCAGCGACATCGACCCCGTTAACGGTCAGTGTCGCAGAAGGATAGCTTTGGAATCCGTCATTAGCCGCCACCGAGATCACGCCCGCACCGACGGCTGGGGTGTTCGTCAGATAGGGGCTAGGGCCGTCGTTACCGGCGGCCGCCACCACGACGATGCCAGCCGCTGCCGCATTCGTGGCCGCCACGGCATCGGGATCATTGGCCGTACCGAAGGCGCTTCCCAGGGACATGTTGACCACATCCATGTCGTTGGCAACAGCCCAGTCCAGGGCCTCGGTCACCAGGTCAGTGCCCCCGGAGCAGCCGAACACCTTGAGTGCGTAGATATCAGCCTGCGGGGCAACGCCGGGGCCGACGCGGAAGGTGTTGGTGGAGGTGGTTTCGTCGTAGGGACCTTGGAAGGTATCGCCGGAGTCCAGCACCCCGGAACCGGCGGCCGTGGCCGCGACGTGGGTGCCGTGACCTTGTCGTTCACAGTCGATCGGGTTGGCGTCCGGGACAGGCTTGACTCCCGGGGTGTAGGCGTCGCCTGCGAAGTCGTAGCCGCCCTTAACCCTCGGCCCGTAGGCGTTGGTGGGATCGGTCAAGGCGACGGCCGCTTCGTAGGCCTCGGGGGTGCCTTCACCGCCGAAGGTGGCATGGGTGTAGTCCACGCCGGTATCGACGATGGCTACCTTCACCCCAGAACCGGTGTAACCGCTGTTCTGCCACACGGCAGGGACTCCCAAGTAGGGGACGCTGACATGGTTGGCTGGTTCGTGGACTGGAATGTCGTGGATGGCTTTAACTTGCGGCAATTCAGCCAGCTCATTGAGCGCTTCCGGGGCCACGCTCACGCGCATCCCGTTATAGGCCGATTGCATATTGCTGAGGACCTCGCCACCAGCAGCTGCTACGTGAGTGGCAACCTCGTCTTGGCTCTGCTTGAGATCGGCGACGATCTCCTGCTCAGCGCTCTCGCTGAGTTCACCGTCGGTATTGGCTTCTACCACCGCCACCGGTTCCTCGGTCAATTCGACCATGACAGTCACCGATCCGACGCCCTGTTCGATATCAGCCAGGGTGGTATCGAGTTTGCCTGTCGATTCGGCTGCAGCGATCACATCATTGGGATGCTGCGGATCAATTTCATCCCCTACCGCCACCGCGCTGGGGGCTAGGAGAGCCAACCCGGCCATCACGGCCAGGACTCGTGTTCGGTGCACGTTTTACCTTTCTCTCATCCATCCGCTACTCGAGACGCTGGCAATTCTCCACCACCAACGCTGACTAAGGCGAGCCTAAGCTATAAACTTGGCGACGGCCAGTCTCATCTCACTATTGGTCGGACCAGATGACCTTAGTTCCTGGTGGCACCAGCAGAACACGGGGGTGGCCTTTGGGTGGCCGATAGTTGATGACGGTGGTGCGGCTGCTGAACGAAAGTTAGCCGGAGGTCGCGAGAAACCACGCCGAACAAGGTTTACCGCAGCAATACGGACCCGTGAAACCGCACCTGGCCCAGATCGGTGGTGTAGTCGGTGCCTTCGGTTTACCCGCCGCAATACAGCAGTACAGATCGGTGAAACCGCACCTGGCCCAGGCGTACCCCCTCTATATAAACAGCAACCCGCCCAGCCGACGAGTCCACCCGTCACCGAATCCAGGGCCAACCTCAACCGTAATCCGCTAAGCCCAGCCAACCGGAGATACCCCACCACACAACGGACAAGGACCAGATAAACCCAGACCCAGCCAGAAACCACGCAAGGTCCATGTAATACCGAGTTCTGAAGGCGACGCCACAGCCAGTCACTGCTAGGCTTCTTCCGCCGGGGTGCCCCACATCGTGGGCTGAGATCACACCCGTCGAACCTGATGCAGTTCGCACTGACGAAGGGAGCACTATGAACCTCGCATCCGTCTTATCCGAGATCCGCGCCACCACCCCCTTGGTTCACTGTCTGACCAATACGGTGGTTCCTCAGATCACCGCCAATGTGCTGCTGGCTATCGGTGCCGCCCCAGCCATGATCGATCTACCTGAGGAGGCCGAGATCTTCGCGGGCATCGTATCTGCGGTACTCATCAACGTAGGCAATGGCTCTTCCGAGCAGCACGACGCCCAACGGGCCGCCGCGCGCGCTGCCCACACCGCTGGCACCCCCTGGGTCTTGGATCCGGTAGCTGTGGGTGCCCTGCCGGTGCGTACCGGGTTGGCTCGGGAATTGCTGGCCCATCGTCCCGCCGCTATTCGCGGTAATGCCTCCGAAATCCTGGGGCTGGCTGGGGTGAGCGCCGGGGGTCGGGGCGTCGATAGCACCGATCCAGTTGAGACTGCCGTTGAGACTGCCCGGGCGCTGGCCGCCGAACATGGCTGCGTCGTCGCGATCTCCGGAGAGGTGGATGTGGTAGTCAGCGCCGATCGGGTCTCCCGAGTGCATGGCGGCGACCCGTTCATGCCGCTGGTCATCGGCACCGGCTGCTCCTTGGGGGCGACGGTGGCCGCCGCGCTGGGGGCTACCCGGACCACCCCACGTCCCCACGATGCGGTCGTCGCAGCCCATGCGCTGTTTGCCGCCGC
>JBHAEB010000196.1:0-30254 GCA_041855345.1 Arachnia sp.
GGGGCTGGTCGTCGCCCTCATCACGGCGACGCTGATGTCGCGGCCACCCTCGGCTAAACGCACCTACGGCTGGAAACGGGCCGAGGTGATCTCGGCTGCAACCCAGTCCCTCATCCTGCTGGGGGTCGCCGGATATGCGGTATTTGAGGGCATTGGGCGGTTCTTCGAACCCCACCCCGTGGCCTCCGGTGGGCTGCTACTCATCGGTGTTGCCGGCCTGCTGGCCAATATCGCTGCACTGGCGGTGTTGGCGGGCGGCCGCGGTAGCAACCTCAATATGCGTGCCGCCTTCCTTGAGGTCCTCGGCGACGCCTTAGGGTCGGTTGCTGTCATCGTGGCCGCCATCGTGATCTCGATCACTGGCTGGTCCCAGGCTGATGCCGTCGCCGGTCTGATCGTCGCCGCGCTGATTTTTCCCCGCGCAGTGGCCCTGCTTCGGGCTTCCGGCTCCATCCTGCTGGAATCGACCCCCGCCGGGCTCGATCTTGACCAGGTCCGCCAGCACCTTGAGGAACTCCCCCATGTGAAGGGAGTCCACGATCTTCACGCCTCGCGGGTCTCCTCCGATCTGCCGATTCTCAGCGCCCATGTCATCCTCGATGATGAATGCTTCACCGACGGCCACTGCCAGGAGATCCTAGAAAGTATTCAGGACTGCTTGGTGGAGCACCACGACATCAGCATCGAACACAGCACCATCCAGCTGGAATCAGCCTCAGTAGCTACCGGACATCTGGACCACCTACACGCCTAACCCCGGCCTGGTCAGGCCCGAGCCGCCAGCAACGCGGAGGCTTTAGCCGCGACGATATGACTGGCCGGGTAATCATCGGCCCGGCTAGGCGAAAACCTCGGAGTCTTGGGCAGGAACCCATCTCCCAACGACGAGTCCCAGCCTCGGTGGGGAGTTGAAATGAGTGTCATCGAACCATTGAGACCAGGCTGGGTTGGGCATTAACCTGGTATGCCATGACCGGTGCAACGATGCCCAGCGATGCCGAAATCGCCACCCAAGCAACGCCCCTGCCCATCACCGAGATCGCCGCGAAAGCGGGACTGCTCACCGAGGAGGTGGAGCCCTATGGCTGGGACAAGGCCAAGATCTCGCTGCGGGCCCTGGACCGATTGCGGGACAACCCTGACGGCAAATTAATCCTCGCCACCGCGATGACCCCGACCAAATCGGGGGAAGGTAAAACGACGGTGTGCGTCGGATTGGCGATGGCATTGGAGCGGATAGGCCACCGCTCCTTCGTCACCCTCCGGGAGCCATCGCTGGGACCGTGTTTCGGTTTCAAGGGAGGCGCGGCTGGCGGCGGCTACTCCCAGGTGATCCCGATGGCCGATATCAACCTGCACTTCACTGGTGACTTCCACGCCGTCACCGCAGCCCACGGGCTACTATCCGCCCTCATCGACAATGCCCTGCACCATGGCACCACTGAACTCGATCCTCGTCGGGTGAGTTGGCGGCGGGTGATGGATGTCAATGACCGGGCCTTGCGCAATATCGTCGTGGGGCTCGGCGGCTTCTCAGACGGCCTCACCCGGCAAACCGGATTCGACATCACCGCAGCCTCCGAGGTCATGGCCACCCTCTGCTTGGCCGATTCCTTGGCGGATTTGAAGCGACGACTGGGCCGGATTGTGGTGGGACTCACCCGGCAACGCACCCCCGTCACCGTCGCCGATCTGGGTTCCCAGGGGGCGCTGGCGACGCTGTTGAAGGACGCCATCAAACCCAATCTGGTGCAAACCCTGGAAGGCACCCCGGCCCTGATCCATGGCGGCCCCTTCGCCAATATCGCCCACGGCACCAACACGGTGCTCGCCACCAGGATGGCCCTGAAGTTGGCTGATTTCGTGGTCACCGAGGCCGGTTTTGGCGCCGATCTTGGGGCGGAGAAATTCTGCAATATCGTCGCCCCCGCTAGCGGACTGCGACCCTCGGCCGCGGTGCTGGTGGCCACCGTCAGGGCGGTGGCTCAGCAAGGCCTGGAGAACCTCACCCAGCACATCGAGAATCTGCGGGCCTTCGGCCTACCGGTGGTGGTCGCGATCAACCTCTTCCCAGGCGATACCGACGATGAGGTCACCGCCATTGTTGAACACTGCGCCAAGATGGGTGCGCCGGCTGCGGCCTGTGATGTCTTCCGGCAGGGTGGGGCTGGCGGCGAAGAGTTAGCCCAGTTGGTAGTTGAGGCCAGCAATGGGCCATCGGCATTGCGCCAGACCTATCACTCCAGCCATAGCCTGCAAGCCAAGATCGAGGCCGTTGCCCGCGAGGTATATCGCGCCGACGGGGTGAACTTCTCCCCGGCTGCGCTGCGGCAACTTGAAGAACTCAGCGCCTACAACCACCTGCCGGTATGCCTAGCCAAGACCCAATATTCCTTCAGCGACGACCCACGGTTGGTGGGAGCCCCCCGCGGGTTCCGGATCACGGTGCGGGAGCTGGTGGTCAATGCTGGTGCCGGCTTCGTCGTCGCCCTCACTGGTGACATCATGCGCATGCCGGGGCTGCCGAAATCACCGGCGGCTGATCGGATCGATATCACCGACGACGGGGTGGTCACCGGTATCTCCTAGCCACAGCCAGGACCCAACCGACATCCCGGTGAACTCGTCGAAGGGAATCAGCCTCCGAGGGCTTGAACCATACCTCGACTGCGCCCTCGCCAACCCACTACCCGGCACTGGTCGCCGTTTCATCGGCGAGCCCAGGTATGACAACGGCCCAGGTAGACCTTCTGGTCTCCTGGGCCGCTGCTAGTGGCCGAATCAGCCGCGGATGGAGCTAGCCATCTGGGCGTCGGTATCGCGCATGGCGTTGGCCATGGAGCGCAGCCCGTTGGCGATCCCATCCAGGGAGGCGATGGTGCTATTCGCGGAGGTTGTGAAGTTGGTGTACATCTCGTTGAAGGCACCAGAGGCCTGGTCGGTGACGAAGCCGTTGGTGACCAGAGCATCGATACGGCTCTTCATCGCCTGAAGCTGCTGCTGGATTTGATCCTTGCCGGAAACCAGTGCTGCGGCCTCGGACTCCATTGCGTCGTAGCTGACATTCAGATTTGCCATCTATATTTCCTTTCCTAGGTGTGGGTTTGCTTGCGGTTGATTTCGGCGCCCACCTTTACCGAAACCAAGATTGAGGGGTTATCTGGATTCGCTGATCGTGATCAGACTCTCCAAGTCTTTACTGACGATGAATGCCGCCAGGGCCAGGAATGAGGTGACCAGCGCATCGATATCGTTGCCGACGAAATACAGGCCGACATCACGGAGCCGACCACCGATCGGACGGGTTACGACGAGGGCCCCGCGAACCGCTAATACTCGCGGCCAGGCACCTTCGGGAACCACTACCCGGGAGGATCGATAGACCTGAAAACCTTCGGCTTCGATCACATCGTCGGCGCTATTGAGTAGCTCATCACTGGCGTGATCGACCATATAGGCCGATAGCTTCGAGGCATTGCCGCAGGCTGGGGCTGACAGCACAGTCAACAACACCGGATAGGACCCTGGGATCACCAGCGCGGCGCAGGCATCGGCGCCGTCGGGGATCCCGAAGGCCACCAACTCTTCCAGTCCCTGGGCGATCTCCTCAGGATTGGTCGCCACCCCAGCAGCCGCTAGTTCCGGGAGGATATGGCTGAGCCACTCCGGGGTTGAGGCCACCGGCATACGGGGCGGCAGGGACACCACTGCTGGGCGCAATCCGTCACTCATCGCTGGACTCCTGCTGCGGTTCTGGCTGAGCCCATGACAAGGTCCGCACCCAGGCGTCGAAGAAGGCCTCCACCCCATCCAAGGCTTCAGCGGCCGACTCGTTCAGGATGCAGCTGGCCGAGGCCTCCACCGCCAGCCAGCGGGCGCGATCACTGGGATCCCCGACGACATATTGCACCCTTCGGACTAGGCGAGTGGTTTCCGCAGCTGCCTGCAGCAGCTGCTGCTCATCGGCTAGCTCGGCGATATCGGCTGGCAGCGCAGCAAGGCTGTCAAGGAGGGCCTGCTTGGGATCCTCGGGCATCCTGATCATCAACCCCACCATGCCCCTAGGCTCGATAGCCGTCGCCTCCCCCTCAGCCTCAGCGGCTAGGGCGACGAGCACTTCAAGGGGGTCGCTGTCCTGCTGATTCATCGGGAAGTGACGGGTCACGATCATCGGGCGAATCGGTTCGGTTCGCGGATCAACCACCGGCAGATATGCAGCCCATAGCCCCTGCTCGGCCAACTCCGTCATGGTCTTCGTGAGCTGGCTGGTCACCCAACCGGAGATACGCACCCGCGCGATCTCGTCGTTAATCCCCCGAAACATCCGATCGACGATCGGCTTGATACATCCGGGCTCGAACGGATTGAGATTGATCTCAGCCCAGTCCGGAGGCAACAGATAGTCATAGCTCATCATCGGCCGACTCCACTACCGAGAGCGCCGGGGACAGAGGCACCAACAGCTTCCTTCTCATTCTGTGATTCCTCGGTGGGGATCAAGTCGTCCATCGCTTGTTCGTAAGATTGTTCGAGCCTATAGTCCAGCCTGTTCCGCATCCACATTTCTGATCCTTCCTCCACCAGGTCTTCAGCAAACTCTCTGGTGTTGGGTTTCACATTAGGAAAGACTTTGTCGAAGCCCCGTAAGAACTCATCTTGGATGGCATCTCCGGCATCATCGATATACCCTTCCATTCCGTTCCTTACGTTGTCGCCCACGTATTTATCCAGCAGCTGAGTGCCAACCATCTTCACCACATTTCCGACATTCTCGGCGCTTGGATCCTGAATGGCCTTCACCACAGCCGATCCGGTCTCAACCACATCCTTGGTTGTTTGAATCGCCTTGGCCGCCTTACTCAGGAAATTCACCGCGGTGACTATCAGCTTCAACGCACCAACAGCAGCATTCACGCCGGGGATGCACATCAGTACCAGGGACACGATATCCAGGACCAAACATATGGTGTCGATATTATCCCAAATCCACTTGCCGATCTTGACTATCGTGTCGACGACCGCTTTGACCGCGGCGCAGAGACGATCCAAGAAGGAGTCCTCTAGACCGGAGACATTGCTGATGGATTCAATGGCGGAGGCTGCCTTATTATTCGCCTCAGCCACCCGAGATGCTGCCGCCTGAATACTGCTGATCGCTTGGCTGTAATCCGCATTAGCACTGTCGAAGTGCGAACTCGCCTGCTCGGCATCGGCAACCGCGCTGTTCTGGGCATCCTGGTCCACGGTCATGGCCTTTACCCGGGCTTTGTTGTAGGCGGCCTCCGCCCGATCCATACGGCCCTTGGCCTCCTGCGCCGTCTCGGCATGGCGACGCGCATTGGCCTGTTCTGTCTCCAGTACCGCGGCGAACCCATTGAGTTCCTCAGCGATTCGCCGATACCGATGTCCAGCGTCGCTCAGTTTGGAGGTCGCTATTCCAGCCTTCTCCCCAATGGCGTCAAAGGCCTTGGACACGATCTCGTCGCTGCTGCTGACCAGCTTATTGACTGCCCGGGCAGCATTCCCCAGATTCTCACCAGCGCGATGCATATCGGCGGCACCGTCGCGAATACCGGCGGGGTCCCCCTCCAATTGGTCGCCGACACCGGCAAAGGACAGGTCACAGTTCAGCGCCATCAGCGGCCTCCCTCACGGAATAGATCGTCGTCTTGGAGCACTAGGGCCGCATCCTGCCGAGTGCTTTGGTGATCGGACCCAGCCACCTGCTGGTTCGTCGAATTCGAGCTGGCCCCGGCAGCCCCCATCGCAGCCCCAAGGCCACCCATCATCAACGGGGCAGCCATGCGGG
The DNA here is from genome assembly GCA_041855345.1 of Arachnia sp. Classification (GTDB taxonomy): domain Bacteria; phylum Actinomycetota; class Actinomycetes; order Propionibacteriales; family Propionibacteriaceae; genus Arachnia. The sequence continues at coordinate 5,810 of JBHAEB010000196.1, forward strand.
TGCTGCGGTTCTCTGACTCCGCGAGATCCGGAAGCTCAGTCGCTGCCGCACCGGCCTCGGCGTGGGCACTGGTCAGTTCTGGCAACTCCGCCGGGGTAGCGGCCAGGGCATCATCAGAGCCACCCACCAGATCTGGTAGCGACGGCTGGCTCCCAGCCGAGCCACCCCCACCGGCCAATGGCGGCAAATCGAGCGGAGCGGCCCCTCCCCCGGCACCTCCGCCGGCGCCTCCAGCGGCACCGCCGCCGGCAAGGTCATCGCCAAAAAGCTGATCCAGCCGTGGTTCCGGCAGTGGTTCTAGCACCGGCTCCTCACCGGGCTCAGGCAGCGAAATCTGCTCCCCGGTCACCGGATCCGTTAGGGGGCCAACTGCCGCTTCGACAGGGTCGATGGGGACGTCAACGATCAAGGAGGCATCATCTGGCCCCTCGACTAGGGGCCTATCGTGCTGCGGGATGCCACCGATGATCTGGGAGGGATCACCCCCGGTCAACTTCACCAGCGAAGGCAGATCAGTAGCCCCGGTGCCGCTGCAGTTGAGCAGACTCGTCAACGCACCACCAGCCAACAGCGCCCCGGTCATGGCAAGGATCTGACCGACCGGCTGCCCGGTCAGTTCAGACCAGCGCTGCGCGAAGTTGAAGACCAACTCCCCCATCTGGCGGTTCCGGTCGTCCCCGGTCAGGGGCTGGATAATCCCCGGATCCGTACCGCTACCTGGATTCAGCGGCCCAATATTCGCACCAGAACCTCCCGAACCCAGCGAGGGCATATCGGGGACACCTGCGCCACCGCCGCCACTGCCGCCGCTACCGCCGAAGCCTCCTGATCCGGGGGAACCACCACCGATGGGCGGTATCGAACCGCCGCCCCCGAAACCACCTGGCGAACTCGAGCCACCACCGTCTGAAGGGCTTGCGCCACCGCCTCCTGGCGAGGATGAGCCACCGCCGCCACTAGTGTCTTGGGGCTGTTGCTCCTGATTCTTCGATTCCTCGAGGGCGGCATCGAATGGATTCTGCTCGTCCAAATCCCTAAAGGTGTTATCGGCTTTCTTCACCAATTCGACGAGATTCCCAATGGACTCGGACATTTTCTGGCGCTGAATTCGCCAGTCGCTTTCTTCCTTGGTGATGACCGAATTCAGACGTCCCGCCGTCCCAATTGCAGACGCCAGCTCTTTGGCAAAGTCGGTAGCGCCGTCAAGATAGCCTTTAGCCTCTTGGGCGCCCGAACACGCTTGCTGAACCAATTGGTCCTTAATTATGAGACGCGATGACATCAGTTCCCCTTTCGCGAATAACTGTGCCAACCAAGCTGGAGGGTCGCAATGGGTTCAACTCCCCACCAGTACCGCACATCCCCCGCACAACAGCCCTTAGCCCAATACGACAAGGCAGAACTCGCACGAAATCCAGATCCGTGAAGCCACGGCAATGGGTTCATCTCCCCATCAGTAGGGGCATCATTAGTGGGGGCACCGTGCCCCGTCGCATGGTCGAGGGGCGCATTATGGGCCGCTCAGCCCAGAATTACCGCGACGAGACAGAGTTATCGCGACGAGGCTGAGTGATCGGGACCAGACCGGATTAATCCACGAGCGGAAGTTGCACCTTGTAGGCGTTGCCGCCAGTCACCCAATAGCCGCGACCCGCTGGGAAGTCCGCTGCCCGCAACCTCGGTAGCCCGACCTTCAGCAGGTCGCCGTCGTTGGTTTCGGGCTGTAACAGCATCCCCTGGCGGGATCCTTTCAGCTCCGGCAGGCTGGAGTTGAATCCGCTAAAGGATGCGGTTTCACCCGCACCCACCAGCAAATGGCCGTGTCGTCGAGCCAACTTGACCGCCTCCGCTAGGGCAGCATCGGCCATAGAAGCCGCCAGCTCGGGGAACTGCTCGATGAAGACCGCCACCCTCGGCTGACCCGGATTGGCTTCGGTCGACAGATAGGCCTTGAGCTGGTTGTTGAGGAAGTCCACCACCCGGTCCGTGCCGGAGACTGTAGCCTTCCACAGCGACAACCCGGCCAGCGGGGTGGCACGGGCACTGAGCAACACCCTCGGCACCTCCGGCTGCACATTGGCCAGCGACTGCGCCAGCCACCGCAGGGTGGAGCTGACCCCCGATTTGGGCGGCCCGGCCACCAGATATACCCCCTGCGGGTCGAATCCGATGGGGGCAAGGCTGCGATCCTCCAGGCCCAGGGTTGGCTGCCCGGCCACCGTCTTGGGCAGCTCCTCCGCCAGCACCCGCGACGGCAGACGACGGATCGGCTCTGGCTTGACGTGATGGAAATGAGCCAGGGTCTCGGCCAGCAGCTCTATCTCCTTGGCCTGCGCCGGGGGTGAGGGATCGCGACCAATCACCGCCAGTTGCATCTCATTCGGGTTGTTCACATTCATGCACCGCCCAGGTGGGCTGGCTGGGTTCAGCACATCCTTGGGGACGTTGAGGCTCATGTACTGGTCTTGGTCGCTCATCCGCAACACGATCCGGTGCAGGAACGCGGCTTGCATCGATGACGGCACTGAGGCCCCCCGATCAGCGGTGGCGGCCACATGTACCCCCAAGGCCCGTCCCTCAGCCAACACCCGCTGGAATTGGGCATAGGTCTTGGCCCGCTGCAACCCCGAGTCATATTCAGTCCGGAAATTTTGGAACCCATCAAGCAGCAGCAGGATCCGCGGCTCATTGTGTTTCCCAGGCTGGGTCCGGTAGTGGCTCAGATCCTCGGCCCGCACCGCAGTGAAAGCGGCCGCCCGGTCATCCAGTTTCTTGGCCAACACATCCAGCAGCCTGGCCACACGCTCATCGTCGTCGCCGGAAATAATCGCCCCGACGTTGATCAAGGGCTCCAGCATGCTCAACCCGCCGCCGGCAAAATCCAGGCCGTAGATATGCACCGGACCAGAGCTTGGCGTGATGGAGGCCGCCACCGCCAGCGACCGCAGCGCGGTGGTCTTCCCGGAGCCGCTCGTACCGTAGTAGATGATGTGGCCGGAATCGTCGGGCCGGAAAACATCGGGATGCTGGCTCTGATAGTCCGGATCATCCACGATCCCCAAGACGATGGAGCTATCGCGACGCTGGTTGAGTTTCAACAGGTCGTAGGCATTGCTGAGGGTATCCAGCCAGGGCCGGCGAGGTGCCGGCACCTTTCCCAGCTGAGCCGCCGCCGAGACCGAACGCACCACCCGGTCAATATCCTTATCGACCTGTTCCCCAGGACCGGCAGCCCTAGGAATCTTCCACTTCTCCGCCATCCCAAAGTCCAGCTCGGCCACGTCAATGGGCGGGGCTGGGGGCTCATCTGGGGTTCTGGCCCCCGGGAAAGCAGACTGGAACCGGACCAGCCGACCTGGCCCCATCTTCGCCACCCCACGGCCCGGATTGCTGGGATCAATAGCCGCAGCGATCGGACTACCCAGCACATCGCTGGAGTCGTGCTCGTCATTCATCCGCAGCGCAACCCTCAAATTGGTGTTGGCACGCAAACTGTCCTTAATCACCCCCGCCGGACGTTGGGTGGCTAAGACCAGGTGCAGGCCGAGGGAACGGCCCCGCTGAGCCACATCCACCACCCCATCAATGAATTCCGGCACCTCACTGACCAGGGCCGCAAATTCGTCGACGATGATGATGAGGCTGGGTGGGCAGGCCGGGTCTCCAGTCTTTTCGAAATCGATGAGGTCTTTGACCCCCTTCTCGTTAAAGAGCCGCTCCCGGTAGTGAATCTCGGCCCGCAAACTCCGCAACGCCCGCCGCACCAGATAGGGCGATAGATCCGTCACGATCCCAACAAAATGGGGCAGATCCACGCATTTAGCGAAGGCCGCACCACCCTTGTAGTCGACGAACAAGAAAGTTACCCGGTCGGGGCTGTGGGCATGGGCCATACCCAACACCCAGGCCTGCAGAAACTCCGATTTACCCGCCCCAGTGGTGCCACCCACCAGCGCGTGCGGCCCCTGGGATCGCAGATCAATGGTGAAGGGCTCCTGACCGGCATGGCCGACCACGGCCCGCAGGTCACCAGCCCGTTCCCTGGGAACCACCGGTGCTTGGCGATCTATCAGCGACCCGTTGTCCTGCCATCGGGCCAGGATCTCGGCGGGATTATCCGCCGATGAGCCCAGCAGCCCAATCACCGAAACCAGCTGCGGCAGATCGGATTCATCGGCGATCGGGGTGGAACCATCGACCAGCGGGGCCAAGGTTCTGGCCAGGGCATAGGAGGTGGGCAAATCGACGGCCTCGGTCGACACGGAGGCATAGACCCGCTCGGAGCGCACCATCCCCACCAGGGCCTCCCCAGAGGGTTGCAGCTCCACGAAGGTGCGGCAGGCAGCCGGGAATTGCTGCCGACTAGCCGCCACCCACATCACATAGACCCCAACATCGGGGCCGCGCTGGGCCACCCGAGCCAGCCGAGCCACATCCACCGCAGCCTCATGGACCACCACCAACACCGACGGGGTCACCGGCGGGGCTGGTTTCTCACTGCTGCTGATGGGGCCACGCAGCGACGGATCCTCCCCTTCGCTGCGTAACTCGATCAGCTCCTCCACCTGTTCCAGCAGGGCTCGGCCACGAGGCCCATCGGCGGCCAGGCAAGGACCAGCGATGGGTCGATGCGGCGAGTTGGTGTGGGGTAACCACTCCAACCAACCCCATTGCGGTTTGTGATCGGTGGAGGTCAGGCAGGTGATCACCAGTTCCGCTGGGGAATGCAGGGCCGCGGTTTGGATCACCACACCCCGAGCGATTTCGATGAGTTGCTGGGCCTCACCAGCCAACCCCAAGCCACCAACCGAACGCAGATCCGCGACGATGGGGGCGTTCTCAAGCTCCCGGTATTTCTCCTTCAGCTTGCGCTGCTGCTGTTGCAGATGCACATAGCCGCGTCGCTGCGGCTTGGAGAACTGGTGCAGGGCCCGCACCACACCACTGCCGAGCCGCACCTGCAGAAATTCGGGATGTTCAGGCTGACGGCACCACAACACCCCGGTCCGTTTCGTCGCAGCCGCCACACATTCAGCCGTCGAGGGGTAGAGCCGGTGCAGTTGCTGTAACTCCAACTCCTGGGCCTCGACCATCTCCTCCTCGGCAAACTTCATCCCCTCCTCGAAGTTCGCCAGATCGGACTTGCGTTTACGTTTGGCATCCACCCGGTTGCTGATGAAATTCCCGAGCATAAGGATCGGACTCATCGCGACAAATAGCAGGGTCAGCGGCGAACGAGTCCAGGCATACATCGCCCCACCCATCACCACTGGCATCAGCAAAGCCAGCCACGGGAATTTCGCCTTACTGGGTGGTTCTGGCACCTCAGGCAGCTCCACCTCGGTGACCACCGGGCGGGCCAAGACCCGTGGCGGACGCATATAGGCCACCTGGGTGGAATCCGCACCAGCCCCGGGCGGGCCGATCATGTCCACCCGAATCCGGGTACTGCCCAGCACCGCGATATCACCAGGCCCCAGCGATGCCCGCGATACCCGCTGATTGCCCACCATCACCCCATTGGCGGAGTTATCGTCGACGATGTCGACAGTGGCGCCGACGAGGATCCGGGCATGGAATTTGGAAATCTTGGGATCGTTGAGCCGCACCTGGGCTTCCGGGGAACGTCCGATCCGGGAGGAACCCCGACGCAGCGGAATATCGAGTCCAGCATCTGGCCCCTCGATCACCCTGAGCCGGGCAGCCACCGCAGCCTGGCTGGCAGGCATATCCTGCTGCGGAATCACCTCGATGGAGCTGCCCGATTGCACCCCAGAATCCGCCACCGCCACCTCCGGGTCCAGCACTAAGGTGCGTCCCATCGGATCTTGTACCCGCAGGGTGAATCGCTGCGGGTGCGGGTCTACCGGTTCTGAGCAGCCTTCGCTCAAAATGGCCAAGGCGACGTCGCTGGCGGTGGCCGTCGCATCCGCGGTGATCATGACGTTGTGCGCTATCCCATTGCGCAGCAATGTCACCCGTAGCTGCATTAGCCCTCCACGATTTTGCGGTTCTGCTCTGCCTCTTTATCCAGCCCGGGCAGGTGTTCAGCGGTCACTAGCCGCGAGGACACCGCCCAATCCACGAGGGCGGCGCGACGGCTATGCGCCTGCGAACCTGGCCCACCATGCAGCCCCTTGACCCCGGCCTTGTCCAATTTGTCGCAGACATTGTCGAGTTTCCGGTTGAACCGGGTTTGGGTCCATCCCAACCGGGCCGCCGCATCCACTGCGGAGGGAATCTGCCAGGCACCAACCCCGGCCCGCCGCAAAATCGGCTCCGCCAGCGCCAGAATCGCCAGCAGCTGGGAGTGGGTAAACCGGGTTTCTCCCATGGTGGTGTCCCCAGAATCCACCGGTATCGGCGCCACCGTCTGGAACACCGAGGAGGTCAGCGACACCTCAATCTCATAGGTGGTTTGCCCGGCATGGAAGGTGATCAGCATTGATTCGAAGACCAGCGGCAAACTCCCCCCAGGCGGCAGGGTGGAGGTGGTGAATCGGTTGACATCGGAGAGCCGAGCCGGGATCCGAGAGCCGATATTGTGCACCCACCACATGGTGCCGTCGTGCTGCATGGACAGGAATTGCCGATGCAGATAGGGGTTATCGTCGATGATCAGATCCCCGGCGCGACCGACGATGAACTCCGCCCCCGGCTGGACCCGGTAAATCTCGCCGGCAAAATCGACATGTAATTCACTCACGGTGCGCATCCCCTCACTGGCTGCGAAGAGCGGCCATTGGAGCGGACCAGGTAGATATCAACACAGGTATCTCCTTCCAAAGCAGTGACACTGACTGTCGGCTCAACAACGCTATCGGGCGCTGCCTCGCCTCTGGGATCGATCAATTGATAGCGGAACACGTCCCCCTCCTGGGGGTCCGGGTTGATCCAGGTGAACGTCACCTGATCTCCGGTGACGGTGGCCTCGACATTGGTGACCTGCGGCACCAGCGCCTGCAGGGGATCGGCGGGGTTGGCGCTCACACTCGGGCTGGGGGCCACCGCCGTGCCATCGCGGTCCTGGTTGAGGAGGAAGACCACACCGATGATCAGCACCACCACTGCCGCCAGGGCGACGGTAATCAGCCACCCGGTGGGGATGCTGCGTTTCGCGGGGGGCTCCTCAACCGGCTGCGGGGCTGGAGTGGGCTCAGCCTGGGCAGCTAACTCAGGCCAGGGGTTGACGGTGAAATCCCGCACCCCGGCCGGCGCTGTGCCATAGCCGTGCTGCAACAGGTTCGGGTTGTGCTGCACCCCAGTCGTCGCAGATGCGGCCCCGACCCCTCCGGTGCGATCCGATGGGGTGGTAATCCCCGAGGTGGGTCCGGTGTAGTTGTCGGTGGGTTCAGCCTGTTCCGGGTCGATGAGAACGAACCCCTGAATCCGGGTGCCTTCTTGCTGCAGCTCCTCTTGGGTGAAATCGTCGTGGCTATGTTCGGTGAACACGTCGATGGCGGTGACCGCCTGGTTGATCACCGCCTGCACCCCTTGCAGGGCGCGAGCGAATTCGATGGCGGATTGGAAACGCTGGCCGGGATCCTTGGCCATTCCCACCGCCAGCACCCGCTCCAACTCCTCGGGGACATCGGCGCGCCCAGTGCGTGGTAGCGGCGTCGAGGCAATCCGCTGCCGAATATGCATCAAGTCATTGGGTTGACCGGCTTGATACATCGGGCTGTGCCCCACCATCGAAGCCCAGATCGTCGCGGCCAGCGAATAAACATCAGTCCAGGGGCCAAGGCCGGCAGCCGTATTACCGAACCGCTCTGGGGCAGCCCACTGCGGGCTCATCGCGGAGGAGACGGTGGGGCTGTGCTCCACCGACACCGAGATACCGAAATCGGTCAACGCGGGACGCCCAAAATCGGTGAACAGGATATTGGCTGGTTTGATATCTCGATGCAAAACCCCTAGCCGATGCGCAGTTTCGACGGCACCAGCGATCTGGATACCGACCTCCATCGCCTTAGCGGGGCTATAGAGCCGACGGGCCACCTGATCCCCCAGATGCGGAGCCCGGCACATCTCCATCACCAGATAGGGTCTGCCATCCTTGGCGGCACCGACCTGGAAGATGCTGACGATATTCGGATGGCTGGACATCTTGGCCATCAGGCTGGCTTCATTCTGGAATGAGGCCAGGGTGGCGTCGTTGACGCCGCGATGCAGCACCTTAATCGCGACCTCCCGGCCGAGGGCGTGGTCGCGGTAGCGGAAGACATCGGCGAACCCTCCCCCACCAAGCCAGTCGATGAGGGTGAACCCAGGCAGCGTCGGCGCAGGTTTACGGGGCGGCATCAGGGGGTCCGATCCAAGCTGATGAACACTCCATGACCCAGATCGATGACATCCCCAGGGATCAGCGGGGTGTCATGCTCAGGTAGCCGCACCGGCGGTTTGTTGTGGCGACGCAGATAGGAGCCGTTGCTGGATCCCAGATCACGCACCAACACAGTCCAGCCCTCCAGCACGAAGGCGAGGTGATTGCTGGAGACATGCCGATGTGGGAGGGCAACCAGCCGAGGCGACTCGGAGGTGGCGATCGCGATGGACTTCGGGTTGCGGCCTGCCACCACCGGTCCCCGCAACGGCACCCGCTCTCCTCCGGAGATATGCAACCAACCCAGCTGCGGTCGCGGCATCATCGCAGGCTCCCCCACCACCGCCGCCTGGCAGACATAGCATTCCCCGCGCTGGGGCGGATTCGGATGCCCTCGTTCGCAGTTGGCAGCCAGCACCTGCTGATCGGTCTCGGCTGTCGGGGCGATCGGGAGTTCCTCATCCTCCTCACCCAACACCGTCAGCCCATCATGCATCGGGTTCGGCTCGGGTTCGGCCTCCTCCTCGACCGCTTCGGGCTCTCGGATCGCTGCCGCTTCCAGGTCTGGGGCGGAGGTGTCGTCGCTAAAAAGATAGGCATACACCCCACCGCCGGGAATCTCGTCCAGGGAATCCTCGACGACCTCGGCCTTGTCCTCAGGCTCGGTGCTTTCCGGGGCTAGGGTCGCCAAGGCATCGGCCTCGCCGTGGCGGGGCTGGGTCTCAGGATGCACAGTCGGCAGCTCCGATTTGACCACCGGGATGACCTCAATCGGTTCGGCAGCCACGTCCGCGGCGGGGGGTTGCGGCTCCTGCTGATCGGTGCTGCTCCAGCCCACCCAGTCAGCCTCAGCGATCCCCACCACCATCGGCAACCGACGGCCACCGTCGCGGTCAGCCCTCAACTCCACCGAGACCACCTCAGCGAGCAGCTTCTCCTCCCAGGTGGTGACATTCTCCCCAGCCAGGCTCACCACCTCATCCGCGGTGGTCACACTCAACTGGAACCTGCCGCGCACCGCGACATGCATTCCCCGCGAGGTTCGGATGGCCACCGCGAAGGCGGGTATGGTCAGCAACCCTTCACCGGTGCTTTCCATAAGGATTTGGAGGAAGGCGCCCAGATCGGTCTGATTCAGCATTTCACGCCAGACCACCTCCGCCTGCTGATCAGTCACGGCAGCGTCGAGCAGGCCCAGGCCTTGATCCCACACCAATAGCTTGTGGTTCCCGGGGCTGAACCGAGTACTCATATGTCCTCCTCCGGCACGGTGTCGTCCTCACCGTCTAGGGTCTCATCGAGGTCTAAATTTCCCCCGCCAGCTGCCATTACTTCATCGGCGACGATCACCACCGCTGTCACATTATCCCGGCCCCCAGCCTTCTTGGCAGCCTCCACAAGGCGGGTGGTCTGGGCGCGGGGCTCATCCTCATCCAATAGCACCGCGGCGATGAGCTGATCTGTCAGCTCCGAATACAACCCATCTGAGCAGATCAAGACCACATCCTTGGGGCGCGCAGGGATCAGCCACTGATCGACGGCCGAGGGCTTGACCAAACCCGCCCCCATCGCCCGGGTGAGCACCTTGCGGAGACTGCCGTCCGGGGCCGGTTGATGGCCGCAATGATCCACCGTGATCTGGCTCAGGTGCCCGTCACGCAGCAGGTAGACCCGAGAATCCCCGACGTTGAACACCAACCAGCAGGGCCGACCCAACTGCACACTCAAGCCAGTACCGGCCAAGGTGCTGCCTGGGGCCCGGCCCTCACCCGGCAAGGCGGCGACGGCGGCACTGGCTGAGGCCACCCACTCCACTACCTGATCCGAGGTGGCCCACTGGCATCCTGGCTCTGGGGTGAAGGCCTCAACCACGGTTTGGGAGGCCGCTCCTCCCCGGGAATGCCCACCCATCCCGTCGGCGACGACGAAATAGGGGGGTGTGGTCAGGTAGGAATCCTCATTCTGGGCCCGGACCAGGCCGGCATCAGAGCAGCCACCAAACCGAACCCTGAATATCGGCTCGGACACCTCCGGCTGGCCGATCACGGCGCAACCCGAAAGAATCGGCCACCGGTGCGGATCGTGGCGCCGCTGGGTACTGGGAATGGCTCCCCTTGCGGGATTTTGGACCTGGTTCCGTCGTGTTCGAGAACCACGCCATTGCGGGCTCCCAGGTCCACCACCTTGACCTGCCCCTGCTCGGCGAAGACCACGGCATGGGTCTTGGACAGTTTCATGGTCTGATCATTCAAGGCCTTGGGCTGCGCGTCGGGATATTCCGCTGGGGCCACCGGATTGCGGCCGAACACCACTGGGGATTCCAGGGTGATCACCTGGCCGTCGTCGAGCCGGATACAGGGCAGCGCATCGGGGTAGAGGCTGGCATCCAACACGGTCTCATCGCTGGGCTGCTGGGTGGCAGCCTCAGCCATGGCGGCTGGGGTCGGCGTCGCGGCCTTATCGGCGACGGGATCAGCAGGGGTCGACGTCGCGGCCCGATCATCGACGGAAACCGCTGGGGTCGGCGGGGTGGCCGGGGTGTGCCGGGGACCAAAATTCGGCACCGAATCGATCAGCGCACCGGGATTGGTCGCTGGCATCGGCTTAGGAAATAGCCCCGAGCCGGGCGCGGGGCTGCTCGGGCTCACTCCCGGGATGAAAACCCCTGGGGTCGGCTTGGGCGAAGGCTGCGGGGCCGGGGGGTGGCTACCTGCCAGGGGCGTCGGCATGGGACCACCAGCCGAGGGCGTTGACATATTGCTGCCAGCCGAGGGCGTTGGCATGTTGCCGCCAGCCAGGGATGGTGGCATAGGGCTGCCGGCCTGGAGGTGCGGGTTGTAGGTCCCTGGCGGGGGTGCGGCGACGCCAGGCATGGTCACCTGGTGGACGGTGCCTGGTGGCCGCACAGTCGGGGCTTCGATATCCCGGGCCGGGTCGATGAGCTTCGGATTGACCGCCACCATCGTCATCCAGCGATCCACCAGGGTTGTCCCCTCCCGGTAGGTGAACATCATCACGATGGCCCCGATACCGCAGGTAACAAGGACAAACAGGTCGGTGACCAGCATCCTGCCCACGGCCCGGCCCCCACGACGATCCCCCGTGGCGGATCGGTACTCGTAGCCGAGCAGCGCACTGCCGAGGGTGCGACCAGAGGTCGCCAGCAGCACCACATTGGTCAGGAAGATGACTCCAGCCGTCACCATAGCGGCCAGATAGATCGGCGAGGCCGTCGGATTCACCGTCCGGTTCGCGATCAGCTGAGGGGCTGCGATCCCCACCAGGATCGCGGGGATGAGGCCTTGCAGCAGCCGCGCAAGGACACGTCGTCCCAGGGTTACGGTCGCCACCGCCACACTGGCTGGCAGTCGTTGACTAGTCATGGCCCTCCTTCGATTCGCCGACAGCTGTTATATCGGAGTTTGGCTGCGAGCCCTCTGTTTTCTCCGGGGCCATCAGCTTTGCCCTAGTCAAGGAGCGTAAAGACAGTGCAGCAAGCAGGCGTCGATACCAGGGCAGTCGGCTGGTGAGCGCATCACGGACCTTATCGCTGGCCACCCAGGCATGTTCTGCGACCTCCAGGCTGGGAGGTGTGGGCGCGAACATCGCATAGTCGATCTGCTGGGCCACCGGGGTGATTGGCACCTCAGGGTAGGCCTGCTGCAGCCGCTGAGCCGCCTCGGCTCGGGTATTACTGGTTGCTGCTCGATATCCCAGATCTCGGGCGCAGTCGACCACCTCATCCCAGGCCCCAGCCAGCCGCTGGTGACTAGCCCCGGTGGTGCGACGTCGTCTCAACCGCCGGGCCTTGACAGCCAGGATCGCCAGGAAGGGTAGGGCCAGCAGGAACAACGACCCAGCTACGCCAAGGATCCACAACACGATGGCCCAGGGGAACTGCCATTGGTCATCCCCCTTCCGGTCGGCGGCCTCTTGATCGGGGATCACAGGCTCCTCCGGCAGTTTCTCCGGCGGGTTGGGTGGCGGATCCACCTGCGGTTTGGGTTTGGGTTTCGGCTGCGGAATCTGGGTTTCTAGTTTGCGATCCCGATCCGGGGTCGGGTTGAAAGCGACCCACCCCACATCCGCGAAATGGGCCTCCACCCAGACATGGGCCTGGGTGCCTTTGACCTCCCAGGTCTCCCCCGGATAGCTGTGATCCTCGGTGTAGAAACCCATCACCACTCGCGCCGGGATCCCCAGTTGGTTCGCCATAATCGCCATGGCAGCGGCGTACTGTTCATCATCGCCGACCAGCGCCGAGGCCCTAAACATCGCCGATAGCCGCTCCGTGGTGTGCCCAGATAGAGATTTATTATCCGAGCCGTCGGAATACCAACCCTCCTGCAGCGCAGCCTCAATGGCCACCAGTTGATCGAAGGCGGTGGGCTGACCTGCGGCATAGTCCGAGGCGAAACTGGACAGCACCTCTGGCACCCCCTCCAGCTGGGCCAGTGGTTCGCTGCCTGGGGTCATCGCGCCCAGTTCCGCACGCTCGTCGGGGCTCAGTTCTGGGGTGACAGCCGCCTCAACAACATAGCTATCCCCGACGGTCAATCCGGCGGTGGTGAGGACCTGTTTCGCATTGCGGTTGTAATAGGTGTGCTCGGCCAAGGTCAGGGCACGTTGCCCCTGAAAGTCCAACCATCGGGGCTGACCCGCCACCGGAACCCACACCCCGGAGTATTCCCCAACCGTGACTGCCAGCTCAGCATTGGCGTCGATTCCAGGGACTAGGGAACGTCCAGTACGCAGATAATGGCTGGCCCGCTGGGACACATTGAAGACATTGCCGTCATAGGTGTCCATGACCGCCAACCGCAGCCGAGTACCCTCCGGCATCCCAGTGACGGTGAACAAGGTGGTGTCCTTCTGCTCCACCTCGTAGAGCCGATATTTCATCAGCGGTGAGGGGAATTGGCTCAGATCCAGGGGTGGCTCGATGCCGTCGCGCAGTACCTGCCGGTTCACCAGCGGGCTGGTCCACCAGGTGGCAGCCACCGCCCCGGTTCCCGCCAAGGCCACAACCAGCGTCGCGGCTATTCCTTGACGCAGCAGCTGGGACAGATCGGCCTGCTGATTGACCAAAATATCGGCATTATCACTGCGCTGGGCCACGACCTGATGAACCCAGACCCACACCACCATGCCCATAGCCAGGGCTGCGCCCAGCCACACCGCGGTGGGGGCCTCTCGCACCCCAAAACCGATGCTGATCACCAGCAGCGATGGCGGCACGATCAGCGGCCAAAACACCACCGAGGTCCGCATCACCACGGTGGCAGCGACCAAGCCCGCCACCAGACCGGTCAGCCATGGCACCACCGCAGGTCCGGTGAAATCCCCAGCCGGGGTGGCCACCGTCAACAAATCCCGCCAGGACTGCACCAATAGCAATACCAACCGACGTAGCGTGTCGGCGGAGGGGAGGAACCCCCAGACGGTGGTGCGGGGCAGGGCCGCTATCCCACCGATGAGGAAATAGGCGGCCAGCCCACTGAGGAAGGTGGGCAATAAGGACAGTTTCCACCGGCTGGTCAGATAACCCACGAGGGAACCAACCGTGATCCCGGCCAGGCCGGGGATGAAACCCTGCCAGCCCCCGAAGGCTGGTTGAATCGCGACCGCCCCCGGAATCAGCAAGGCCCAGATCCCGAGCACCCGCAGCCCCCTCATGGCAGGCTCCTCATCGCCAACGGCAGCTGAGCCACCGAGGGCAGGTCGATGATGGTGACCTCGCCGACCTGGTGCCGGGCCAGCTCCCAGCCGGCATGGTTCCGCACCGCGAAGGTTGCGATCTGGGGTGGGAGCCGCAGTTGCGCTGCACGCAGCTCAACAGCCTCGGTACTGCCGGTGATCAACCCGGCAACCGAGGCTCCCGAGACCTCGTTTCCGGCGCGTAACGCCAACTGGGCCATGGTGGGGCCATTGGCGGACAGCTCCACTCGGCATAGCTGATCCAGCAAACCCATGGTGGAGGCGAAGGGCAGTGGCCCCGACGAGGTGAAGATGGAGACCTGGCGTTCCTCACGCAGGGCCGCGACAGTCAGTGACGCGGCGACGCTGACCGCCATCTCGAAGTGCTCAGGGTCGGCGTAATCGCTGGCGGTGGTGGATAGCACCAGCAGCAGATGGGCCCGCAGGGTTTCCTCGAATTGGCGCACCATCAGCCGCCCGGTGCGTGCGGTGGTACGCCAATGCACGGCGCGACGATCATCGCCTGGGATGTAATCCCGCAAGGCGTGGAAGGAAACATCCGAGCTGGACAGGTTGGCTGTGGTGATGCCCTCAACATCCTTGAGGAATCCGATGGCGGCGGCATCCACCATCACCACCTGGGGGTGGATAAACAACTCCAATTGTTCGCTTTGGACGGTGGCGCGTCGCAGCATCCCTAGGGGGTCGGCTTGCACAGTACGCACCGGGCCGACCGGGATCACCCCGCGTCGCCGGGTGGGGATACTGAAGGCCTCCTCATGGGTGTCTCGCTCCCCCAAAGCGCCGACGCGAAACCGCGCCACCGCCTTACCCACCGGCAACTCCACCAGGGTGGCTGGGGTTCCGCCGCTGCGGCCGGTCAACACCACCTGACCCCAGCCCGGTTCACCCGCCTGGACCCTAGGCTGGGCCAGCTGCAAGGAGACCTCGTGGCTGGCCTTGCGTAGCGTCCACAACACCGCCACGACCAGCAGCATCGCGGCAAACAACGCGATCCCGCGAAACTCCAGCCAACCCCAGCCCCAGCCAATCGCGGCGCTGATCACCATGAACCCAACCGTGGCCCAGCCCATCCTGGTGATCGCAGAGATGACCGGTGTGCGCGAAAGGCCGCGCCCCAGCCGAACAGCTCGCTGCCATACCCCGTGAAGAGACACCTCGGATCAGGCCACCCGGCTGGTAGGTGCCGATACCGAGGCCAAGGCCCGGGCCAGCACCTTGGTGGCATCGGATCCGGCGAATTCCGCCTCCGGGGACATGATGATGCGGTGGGTCCACACCGGGGCGATGAGTTCCTTGATGTCATCGGGCAGCACGAAATTACGGCCATGGGCGGCGGCCCAGACCCGGGCGGCCCGGACCATGGCGATCGCCCCTCGAGTAGAGACCCCGATCGCGGTGTCCTTGTCCTCACGGGTGGCTTCGGCTAGGCCCTGCACATAGTCCAGCACCGCCTCGTCGACGTAATTCTCCTTCACCAGGTCACACATCTCAGCTACCGCCTGTTGAGAGATCACCGGGGCCAGGCTCTTGGACCGGTCGGGCTGGGAGGAGCCAGCCAGGATCTTCACAGCGGCCGCCCGATCTGGGTAGCCGACGCTGGTTTTCATCAAGAACCGGTCCAGCTGGGCTTCCGGCAATTTATAGGTGCCAGCCTGTTCGACGGGGTTTTGAGTCGCGATGACCATGAATGGCCGACCGGCAAAATGCCGCACCCCATCGACGGTCACCATGGTCTCCTCCATCACCTCCAGCAGCGCGGACTGGGTTTTCGGTGAGGCCCGGTTAATCTCATCTGCCAGCACGATGGAGGCGAAAATTGGGCCGGCATGGAACTCCCATTTCTTCGTCTCTTGATCGAACATTGTCACCCCGGTGATATCGGAGGGCAGCAGATCGGGGGTGAATTGGATGCGATTGTGGGTGCCCTGCACACTCGCCGCGATCGCTCGAGCCAAGGCGGTCTTGCCGGTACCCGGCGCATCCTCCAAGAGCAGATGCCCCTCGGCCAGCATGCAGGTCAGGGCCAGCCGGATCACTGGGGCCTTACCTAGTAATGCCAATCCAACATTGTCAGTGAGTTTGGCGAAGGTATCGGCAAACCACGCGGCATGTTCAGCGGTTACAGTCATTTCTCTTCTCTCAGGGATTCCTCGGCTCGCAGCCTGCCGTCACATCGCCACCCAATAGCAAATTGCCTACCCGCCAACCGGGCAAATAGATTTGCCAACCCCAGTTGCCATTGGCGTCCACCGTGATTTCGTGGTGGCCATTGCTGCCATCGGTACTGGTGATATTGCACACCACGACACTACCGGGACGGTAACGCTCCAATCTCACCTCATAGACGTGGCAGGGTGTGCCCCATTTACAATCCGACTTTTCCTCTCCGCGACGTTCGAGGGCAGCGTATTTTTCCCAGCTTGAGCCGCAGGCTTGGGAACTCGCCGACTGGCCCGCACTATTGGTGACGGTCACGGTCACACACTCTTGGGTCCCGAAATCGGTATCGACGCCGGTGCTGCCGCTGGCATTGACCGTCGAGCCAGATACGGTGACCGTCGAGGCCCGACCGCCGCTATTGACATCGGCATTCCAGGTGAAATTGACCCGACGATAGCCCCCGGCCGCTGAGACACTCGGGGCGCTGGGCGGGCCATAGGCGTTGACCGTGGCGGTGGCATCTGCCCCCTCGGCGGTTTCCCCATTGACCCTGGCCACTGGGCGAACCGCGACGGTGACATTTTGGCCATTGGCGAAGGCCGCATTGGTCACCACCGCGCCATTGGTCACCTCACCGCTGGCGCCACCGGCACTCCAGCGGTAGCTGATCTCCTCAGCTCTAGCGCCATTGCCGTTGCCGGGGGTGAAGGAGAACCGGACGGTGTTGTGCTGGCCGGTGGGGGTGACACTCAGCCCGGTCACCGGGTTGGGTGGCTGGAAGGCCCGCACCGCATTGGAACTCGGCGACCATTCGCTCCACAGCTCGTGGGCGATCGCTTTGTTGGCTACCCGAACCTCAAAGGTGTGATCCGAGGTGCTGGGATCCATCGTCACCTTATAGCTGGTGGCGCTGCCCCGGTACAGCACTGTGGCGGAGCCAGTCTCCCGCAGTTCATAGGTGAAGGAGGTATCACCATTGGGATTCGACGGTGCCTGCCAAGAGACGGTAGCGCTGGGCTGCAATGTGCTGGAGGCTGGATCCTTCGTCACCTTCGGTGCGCCTTGGCCCGAGGGCGCTCCAGCTGGGATCGTCGGGGCGGAATAGCCGCTCCACAGATATTCACTCTCCCGAGCCACATTATTTTCCGCATACCGGTTGATGGCTTTGATCTGGAACCGATAGGCCGTGCCATTGGTCAATCCGGCGGCAGTGAATTGTTCTCCTGTGGTTTCAAATTCGGTTTGTCCGTTGATTCCTGGGGAGACCTGCACGATGTACTTCGTCACCGGGGAGCCACCGTCGGGGACCTGGGTTCGGGGCCAGCTCAACTCGATCTTCTGGTCCCCCCACGTCGTGGTCGGTACCGCTGGCTGGTTGGGTTTGACATCGGGCCTAGCCGAGGCCGATCCAGAGGGTTCCGAGGTGCCGACCTCGGTGACCGCCGAGACGGTGAAGGTGTAATCGAGATTATTGGTCAGCCCAGTGATCAGGCAGTTGGTGGTGGGGCACTCCTGCGATCCGCCACTCCACTGCACCAGATAGTGCTGCAGGGTGCCGCCACGAAGATCACCTTGGGTCCACTGCAATTGAGCGGTCCGCGAGGCATCCGATTTCGCGGTCAGATTCTGTGGCGGCAGCGGGGTGTCCTTGACCGTCAGCACCACCTGCCCGGTCACCTGCCGGGAACTGTCCTGGGTGGCATCCTGGGCCACATAGCTCACCACGACGGTGCCAATCTCATTCGGGGTCACCGACAGGTTCATGCCCTCGATACTGGCGGTGGCTGAACCGCTGCGGATCTCGGAACCGACGATGGTGATGGGTTTACCCTGATCCGCGTAGGGATTGGTGGTGGCTGTGGTGAGGTCAAAGACACTGGGCTGACCCACCCGGGCGTTATCGTCGGTCAGCTCCACCGTGGTGATCAGGGGTCGGGTGGACTGCACCACCGTGACTGGGATCTCCATGGGCAGCGGATCGGTGGTGCCGTCGTGTACCTGAACGGTGATCACCCCCGTGGTGCCCGGTGGGGTCGAGGCGGGTGTGGAGACCTGCATCTGCTGCCCGTCAACAGTGACCTGGAATCCCTCATCGGCAGCAATCAGCTGATAGGCCATCTTGTCGTTATCGCCCTCGTCGGGGTCGTCGACCATATCCCGCAGCGACGCCGTGATTGGGCTCTCCCCCGGGGCCACCTCCACCGGCGAAGGACGTAACTGCGGTGGGAATAGACCCGATGTGGTGACCTCAATCGGCAGTGACAAGGTGGAACGCAGCCCGGTTGGGTCATCGAGGTTGGCGCCATCATGCACCTCGAAGGTCAACGAGGTGGGGCCATAGAACCCGGCATCAGGGGTGAACTCGATCACAGTCTCGCTGACCACATTGACCCCGCCGTTGTCAGCCTCGGTATTGCGACCAGCCCCAGGGATGACCGTATCCTCGGCAGTCACCTTGGCGGTGCGATCGCGGCGGGTCAGCACATACTCCCCCAGATCGATGCGCAGGGTTTCCCCACCTTTGACTGTGGCTGGGATCTTGGTTTTGTCGAGGATCGGGGGAATTTCGTTTAATCCGGGGACGAAGATCGCGGCCTGGGAGCTTTGGCCGTCGGCGTCGGTGATGGTGTACAGCAGCACCTGCATGTCATCGGCCAACGGGATCAGCACAGTGCCGTCCTCAGCAACCGTTGCCGGGGTCTCGACCTGGATGGTCAGGTCCTGTCGGCTGCCATCGGGGTCGCGATCGTTTTTCAACACATCGAGGCTGACCTCGCTGCGCCCGACGATGTCCGCGGCCAATACCCGATCATCAGTGGCGACCGGAGCCTGGAGCGGTGCCTGCGGATCCACCATGATCGTGCCATAGCCGGTCACCGGAGCCCCGTGACCGTCGGTGATGTCGTAGCTGAACTGGTAGCTGCCGACCTCGGCGGGGGTTGTGGCACGGACATCCTGGCCGACGATCTCCAGCTCGGTGTTCCACGGATCGAGGGACTGGGGGCTGCCCTCGATGATGGAGATGTCGTCGCCATCAGGGTCGACGTCATTGTGGGTGACCGGGATCTCGACGGTGTGCTGGGGACGCACCGTCACCTGATCCGGGACGGCTACTGGCAGCTGGTTGACCGCAGGTGGCGGCACCACCCCAACCTGGATGCTGGCCTCTCCCACCATCCCGAACCGATCCTTCACCCGATAGGTGAAGACATCGGTACCAGTCAGCTCAGATTGGGCGGTATAGATCAGGTATCCACCCTGGACCTCGACACTGCCCAGCTTCGGACCCGTGGATGCGCCATCAACCAATTCGACGGTGTCCCCATCGGGGTCGATACCATCCAGCGGCACCGCAACCTGGGTCGTCGCCCCGGCAAAGACCCGCGCGGTCACCGGATAGGGAGCTGGTTTTTGATTGCCCGATTCAAGGTCGCGGATGGTCAGCGAGATTTGCGCGGTGGCATGGTTACCCGCCTCATCCACACAGCTGTAGACCAGGGTGACAGCCCCGGCCTGGGATCCGGCCCGGAAGCGCACCTTATTTCCGGAGACGAAGACCTCCCCCAGGTTCTCGCCGCGCACCTCAATGGTCGGGGAGATCGACAGCTCTAATTCGGTGGGTGAATAGTCGTTATCGAGGACGGGGATGGCCACGATATCGCCGACCCGCACCACAGCTGTATCGTCGGCGGCTACCGGCGGCTGGTTAGTGGCCCGTGGCGGCTGCGGTAACACCAGCACCGCCGCTGTTGCCGATTCATACCCATTGGAAATGGTGTAGGAGAAGGTGACCGGTGCGTTCAGCCGGGACGGGGCGGAGACCCGCAGCATCGAGTGGTCGATCACCTCGACGGTGATCCCAGCTCCCTCATCGATGGACAGCGACTGCACCGCGAGCACCCCACGCGCCGGATCGGAGTCGTTGTCGAGTACGGGCACCAGCACCGAGGAATTATCTGGAAGCAGGGCCAGATCATTTTGGGCGCTGGGGGTTTTCGACACACTCGCGGGGTCATTGACATCAATGCGGATCTTTCCGGTATCCGAATTCGGACCATCAGAGACCTGATATTCCAGCTCGTGAACCCCCACCCGAGTGGCAGAGAACATCGCCGTGCCCTGCTCATAGTCCACCTCAAGGGACTGGTCTGCCGAAGGGGTGGCGATCCCAGCCAGCATCAAGGGGCCGCCGTTGGGGTCGGTGTCATTACTGAGTGGTCGCAGCCGAACCTGCTCACCGATGTTGACAGTGAAATGGTCCGAATTCGCTACCGGGGGCAGGTTCGCCGACCCGGGCGCCACTTGGATGGCCAACACCGCCGGGGTTTCCTCACGGCCATCGGAGACCACGATGGGGATCTCACGACGACCGGCCTCACCGGTTCCCAGGTCCCGGATGGAGATGAATCCATCCTGCCGGAAGGTCACCGCGGTGTGCTCATCCCCGGTGGCCTCCTTGAGGTAGATCGGGTCCCCTTCAGGGTCCGCCCAGTCCGGCAGCACCGAATGTTCCACAGTGGCGTTTTGGGTGAGGTTGAGGACATTGTCTCGTTGCCGCACCGGGGGGGCGTTGTCGGTATCGGGGTAAGGGTTGACGGTCACCGTCGCGGTATTGGACAGTTCCTCACCGTCGAAGGCCTGATAGCTGAAACTCACCGGTGAGGTGGCCTCCGCGGGCATGAAGATCTGGGCCGCCCGACCATCACGGCCAAGGCTGACCTGCACATTGTCGGGGACATCAACCAGCTGCACGGTCATGATGTCGCCGTCGGGATCGTTGTCATTGGCCAGTACTGGGAGGGTGGTGGTGCTGCCTGGCCGGGCACCCAACTCATCATTCTCGGCAACCGGCGGCACCTGCTCCGGATTCTCCACCTCGGTTTCTTCACGAAGTTGATCGTCCTGGTCGTCTTGCTGCCGGTTTTGGTCCTCGACCTGGGATTTGATCTTCTCCCAGTCGTTAATCACGGTCATGCCCTCATTGGGCAGGTAAACATTGCCGGCGGCGTCGTTGATCGCGACGATGTCCCGACTCACCCGGAACACCACATCCTCAGCCGTGGCCAATGCGTCATTGGAGCTGATGATGTCATCGGCGTCGGTCAGGCAGTCGCGCAGATAAGCCCCAGAACCGGCCCAGGCCCCGTAGATACAGCCCGCCACATCGACCGGGGCGGCGGCCACACCTGAGGCCACCTCGGTGACCGAGATTTCCCCGCCCGCCAGCGGCACGGTCACCAAGGCATCACTGACTGCGACGCTGACCCGGCCTGTTTCCAGACTGGCCTGCTGTACCTGGGCTGTCGCGTCGATCTGGGCGACCTCGATGCTGCGGTCGACGGTACGCACCCGGCCCTCATCGACGGCGACCAGTTGGGTGCCAGCGATCGTGAGGGCGGTGGTCTCGGTGAGGCCCTCATCGATGGTGCCGGCTGACTCGGTGACGAATCCTTGACTGGTTTGGGTGATCTTGGTGACCTGACCTGAGGCATCTACGACGAAACCGATGCCGTCGCGGCCTGTGATCACTCGCGGCTGCTCCAGCCCCTCCAGCAGCGGTGAGGCGGAGGCGGAGAATCCAGCAAAGCCCTCCAGTGACGTCGCCCACACCTTGCCCTCGGCGGCTGAAGCGATGAGTACGGTGTCCTTGCCGTGGCTGTAGTCCAAGCCGGTGGTGGCGGTGCGGGTGCCTAGGGTGACTGTGGCGGTATCGATGGCTGTCGCCGCCTGGCTGCTGGCATCCTGCAGCAGCACCGAGTTGCCTTCCTGGCTGAGATCAAATTCCCTAGTCAGCGGATCGAGTCCACCGTCGAGCACCCGCGATTGGTAGTTAAAATGCCCAACCAACCCTTCAGCAGGGTTGGTCACCCACACCCCACCGTCGTTGAGGTCCACCTCCGTGGCGGGGACCCCATCGTGGGCGAGGGCGAAACCACCGAGAGCGACGACGAGGAGCCCCACCACACTCGTCTCCACGATACGACGCAACCGCACTCGTGCCCCCTGAACTAGGTATAAGGACTCGGATCAGCATAACTGAGCCATGCTGGGCGATTATCTGGCAAGCCACCCAGCAGGGTGTGTTGATGAACCCATCTGTTGGCGAATTTCCTGTTATTGGCAGCGAGTCACGGCCACCCCAGTGGTAATCACTGAGCCCCCGTCATAGGGAATGACGGCGTGGAATTGGCGTGGATCGTCGTCGAAAACCAGGGGCAGGAAATACCGGTCCCCCTCCCACATTGGCAGTTGCCCCATCTTATCGATGGGCACCCAACGCAGTTCACCGTCTTGATTGTGTTGCGGGGGTTCGCCGGTAAAACCGTCGACGATAAACACCAAACCAAACCAGTTGGCGCCATCGGAGCCAAAGCCTGGCCAGGCGACGGTGCCCCGCAGCCGCGCGGAGGTCACCTCAATTCCGGCTTCTTCGCTCAGTTCGCGGCTAAGAGCGGCCACCGCATCCTCACCGGGTTCTAATTTGCCGCCCAGCCCGTTCCATTTACCGTGATGATCGTCTTGGGGGCGTTCCCGGTGGACCAGCAGCACCTGGTCGCCGCGCATGACATAGCCGAGCACCCCGATCTGATACATCAGCTCACACCACACGTCGCATCCAGCCGTGCTGATCGGTGGCACGACCGTATTGAATATCGAGCAGGTGTTGTCGCAGCGCACTGGTCTTGGGTCCGGGTTGGCCATCAGCGACCGTCATCTCACCGTGGATCGGGGAATTGAACCCGGTGATCGGGGTGATGACCGCAGCCGTACCGCAGGCGAAGGTTTCGACGATTTCGCCGGAGGCCAGGCCGGTCCTCAATTCGTCGAAGGAGATGGGACGCTCAACCGCACTCAGACCATGCTCAGCCGCCAAGGTCAGCAGCGATTCCCGGGTGATACCGGCCAGAATCGAGCCGAGGGCGGGGGTGACCAGCTGATCGTCGGCGGTGACCATCATGAAGTTCATGGTGCCGCATTCCTCTAGCCAGCGGTGTTCAGCCCCATCGAGGTAGAGCACCTGACCGCAGCCATGGGCGGCTGCTTCATTGGCCGCGGCTAGGCTTGCCGCGTAGTTGCCACCGCATTTGGCGGTGCCGGTGCCACCCGGTGCGGCGCGGGTGTAGTTGGGGGTGACCCACAGTTTCACTGGCGCTGGGTAGTAGGCGCCGACGGGGGAAGCCAAGAGCCCATACACATAGTGATGGGCTTCGCGGACCCCGAGATAGGGCTCGTCGGCGATCTCGAAGGGTCGCAGATACATCGATTGCTCCCCCTCAGGCTGCGGCACCCAGGCCTGTTCAAGGGCCACCACTTCAGTCAGCGAGGCAAGGAAGAGTTCCTCAGGAAGCTGCGCCATCTCAAGGCGGGCAGCGGAATGCCGGAACCGGGCCGCGTTGCGTTCTGGGCGGAACAGCCAAACCGAATTATCGGAATGGCGGTAAGCCTTGAGTCCTTCGAAGATCTCCTGCCCATAGTGGAATACCGCCGCTGCCGGGTGGAGTCGCCACTGTTCGGTGGCGACGATGCGAGCGTCATGCCAGCCGCGACCGTCGGTGTAATTGGCCACCGCCATGTGATCGGCGAAGAACTTGCCGAACACCGGGTTCGCCACGATGGCCGCACGGTCAGCCTCAGGAGTGGGGGTCGCGGTTCGGTGAAGTTCAAACAAAGCCATGGCGGCAGATTAGCTCAGCCTCAGGGATATCGAGGCGACGCTTCACGGCCTGAGACTGTCTGGCTGTCCGATCGGCATCGCTCTTGGCAACTCCCAATCTCACCAGCTACCCCGTTAATCGTCGACAAGTACGGTACGCCCGACACGCTCCAGATCCTGGTCTCCGGACTAAGCACCGATTGCCTTCCCATCGACAGGCCCTTGTAGCGAAGACCGCCACACAGGTCCATGTCAACCACCTACGAACTGCCTGCCGCGTTGATAGCCTGGTTGCCGTCTCAGTCTTCGCGAGGAGCCCAATGATGAGTGACCAACCCGTACCCTGGACCCCACCAGAACCCCCAACACCTGAAGAACTCCGCAACGACGCACTCGAGGTACTAGCCAGGATTGACCGGGATCGCGAGATCGTCCGTTTGATCGGTGAGGGTTTAACCGATGAGGAAATCGCGACACAAGTGGGTTGCCGTGAGGGCCGTGCCAGGTCGATGCGTAACCACCTTGCCAACGGCGAAGAAGTCCGGCCGCTCGACCCCTACGAGTTGGGTCTTCGCCGCTGTGTA
>JBHAEB010000197.1:0-40473 GCA_041855345.1 Arachnia sp.
AGGTTATCCACACGAAGCGACCAAGATGGAGATTCGCCCCGGAGCGTCCCCAAAGTAGCTGCATGAACACCTCGGAGATTACCGCGCCGCTGTTGGCGACACGCGAGGCCCCCCTGGTCGATGCTGTGCTGTCCACGGCCTTGGCCTTAGGGGTGGAGTTGGCTGTGGTCCGTGACCGGGAGGAGTTGCGGGCACGCTGGCGTTCGGCCTCGCTTCGGCTGGTAGGCCCGGACCTCGCCCCCCGAGCCGCGGCTTTGGAGGAAATTGCAGCCACGTGGGCAATCGGATTCGAGCAGGAGGAGCTGCTGCGCGCATCGGCGGAGCTCGGGGCACCGGCGCTGCTGCTGCCCTCAGCTTCGTCGCGGTTGGCAGAGGTGTTGACGGCTAGCTCCCCTGGTCAGTCTGGGAAGGTGGTTGCGCTGATTGGGGCCTCTGGTGGCCTTGGTGTCAGCTCTTTGGTTACCGCCTTGGCTGCGCGTGTCGCCGAGCGGGGACTGCGATCCGCGGCGGTGGAATTGGCCGGCTGCGGTGGAGGATTGGACCTGCTCTTCGGAGCGGAAACCCAGCAGGGGATGACCTGGGATGATCTGAGCAATGCCGCAGGTGAGGTGGGGGATCTTGGGCCCTACCTGGTCTCGGTAGATCGGGTCTCTGTGCTGTCTCTGGGCAGGCAACAGGCCAAGCAACCAGATGAGGCCGCGATCACCGCGGTCATCCGGTCCATGGAACGCAGCCACGACGTCGTGGTGATCGACCTCGGAGGTGGTGAGCGGCTGCCAGCGCTGGGGCGTCGAGTACTCCCGTTGCTCGTGGTGGGTGCTGATGTCCGCTCGGTGGCGGCTGCGCGGATGCGTGCCCAGCAACTCAACCTCGTGGGTGCGCTGGTCGTGGTGCGGACCGGGCCGGGTCGCACCATCCCGCCGTCGATGGTGGCTGAGGCTCTCGGGCTGCCGTTGGCGGGCACCATACGCCATGACCGCAGGGTGTCTCGGCTGGCAGCTCAGGGAGCCAGCGTCGGATCGAAACTTGCCTCACGGCTGCGCCTGGATTCACGCCGACTGCTAACGGAGGTGCTGCGATGATGCTCGACGAGCTGCAAACCAGGCTAGGAAGATTGGGGCGCAACTACACCACGGCTGATGTCGCGGTAGCGATGCGGGGTATGGGCCTTGTGGTCACCGATGCCGCGCTTCGAGAGGCCATGGAATTGTTGCGTCGTCACTGCGTGGGTGCTGGCCCGTTGGAGGAGCTTGTCCGTGAACCTGGGGTGAGCGACGTGCTGGTCAACGGCCCTGATGCGGTATTCGTGGATCGGGGAGCCGGATTGGAACCGGCTTCGGTGCAATTCGCTGATGATGAGGCGGTGCGTCGGCTGGCTATCAGGTTGGCTGCGACGGCCGGTCGGCGTCTTGACGATGCTCAGCCTTTCGTCGATGGCCGGTTGCCTGATGGAGTCCGGCTACATGCCATCTTGGCTCCGCTGGCCAGCCCCGGTACCTGTCTGTCGTTGCGTATCCCTGCGCCACGGGGACTCAGCCTTACCGAACTTCACGATCGAGGGACCCTCACCACCATCGGGATGGAGTTATGCCAGCGGGTGATCGCGGCGAAGGTGCCGTTTCTGATCTCGGGAGGCACCGGGACTGGGAAAACCACACTACTGGCGGCGATGCTTGAGCATGTGCCAGCATCCGAGCGGATCGTGGTTGTTGAGGATGCCAGGGAATTGCAGCCTCGCCACCCTCATTGCGTGCGGTTAGAGGGACGGCCAGCCAACAGCGAGGGGGTTGGTGCGGTGACCTTGACGACCTTGGTTCGGCAGGCATTGCGGATGCGACCAGATCGAGTGGTGCTGGGGGAGGTGCGTGGGGGCGAGTTGACTGACCTGCTGACGGCGCTCAACACCGGTCACGAAGGGGGGTGCGGTACCGTGCACGCCAACTCTATCCAGGACGTTCCGGCGAGGTTAGAGGCTTTGGCTGGATTGGGTGGGCTGGGACGTGAAGCCTGCCACTCCCAAGTGGCCGCTGCCCTGCGGGTTGTGCTGCATCTGCGTCGAGACTCCGACGGTAGACGCTGGTTGGCCGAGGTTGGGGCGTTCTGTCGGGGAACCGACCAGTTGGTGACCATAGTGCCGGCACTCAGTTTTGTTTCTGGAGACAGCATCTGGGGCCCGGGCGCGGATATGTTGCGAGATTGGCTGGGGTGGCAGCTGTGACTGAGGCAGTCCTCATAGCCGTGGCCGTGGCCTTGTGGCTGGCGGCACCAGCGACGACCGCCAGGCTGGGGGAGAGTACGGCTGCGAACCAGGGCAGATCGAATCTCCAACACCCCACAACAGCGTCGACCTGGCCTCGGCGAGGGTTGCAGTGTCTTCTGGTTGCGAGCGCGCTGCTATTCGTGGGGGTCTTAGCTGGGGTCGTCGTAGCGGGGTGGACGGCGGTGGCGGGGATCGTCATTGGCACGGCTGCCTGGGTGCTCAGTTCTGCCCGACGAGACACCCGGATAAGGAAACGTCGCGACGAAGTAGCCCGGGAGACCATGGGGTTGGCGATGCTGTTGCGGGCCGGCCAGATCCCGTTCCTGGCGTTAATGGAGGCGGCGCGAGATTCTGCCGAGTTGGCTCCGGTAGCGGCATCGGCCAGATTAGGTGGGGACGTGGCTGCTGCCTTTCGGGAGGCTGCGCAAACCCCAGGACGAGAGGGTTTGGCTCGAGTAGCTGCGGCCTGGCAGGTCGCAGAACGTAGCGGGGCGCCGATTGCGACGGTGCTGCTTCAGGTGGCTGAGGGTTTGCGTCGGGAACGAGAGGTCGCAGGCATGGTGGAAGCAGAACTGGCAATGGCTAGGGGAAGTGCCCGGATCATGGCGGTGCTGCCGTTGGGGGCATTGCTGTTGGGGGCGTTAGTGGGAGCTGATCCAGTGGGCTTCCTTGTGAGTCATCCGCTTGGGCTGGTGCTGGCGCTGATTGGGGTGTCGCTGGGTGCGGTGGGGGTGTACTGGACCGAAAGGTTGTCCCGGCCATGAGGATCAGCTGTCTTGGGTGCTCGCTGTCGGGTCGAGGTCTATTGGGTCGAGGGGGCTGCCTGGCCGTGGGGTGGTTGGTATCGCTGGCTTCAGTTCTTTTCCATTTTGTGATTGACAGAATCGAGAGGCTGTCCCGGCCATGAGGATCAGCTGTCTTGGGTGCTCGCTGTCGGCTCGAGGTCTATTGGGTCGAGGGGGCTGCCTGGCCGTGGGGTGGTTGGTATCGCTGGCTTCAGTTCTTTTCCATTTCGTGGTTGACAGAATCGAGAGGCTGACCCGGCCATGAGACTCTCCTTGGTAACCGCATGCTTAACCTCGGCAGCCGTGCTCGCCTGGTGGGTGCCTCCGCCGTTGAGCCGCTTGGCAGCGACCACGGAGCTGCTCCCTGGCTGGATATCGCGCCTAGGCCCGTGGATACGACGCCAATGGCCGAAGCGACGCAAGCAGCGAGAGCTCGCCAACCAGCTGCCTGAAGCCCTGGAACTGTTGGCTTGTTGTCTGGCAGCAGGCGCACCCATGAGCCGCGCGATACAGCTGGTTGCTGAAGTCAGCCCACCGGCGACGCAACGCCTGCTGGCCGGGGTCAGCGCGGCCCTGACTGTGGGCCGTGACCCCACAGCAGCCTGGCTGAGTTTGGCCGATCATCCAGATTGGGGACCGCCAGCTCGCGACGCTGCCCGGTCAGCACGTTCGGGCACTAGTTTGGCGGCTGGGTTGCAGATCCAAGCGGAGGAGGCTCGTCGCCGTCTCAAGGAGGAGCAGCACAAACGAGCCCGCGCCATTGGGGTGAAGTCCGTACAGCCCCTCGTGCTGTGCTTCCTACCCGCCTTCGTGTGCCTAGGTGTGGTTCCGCTGCTCGCCTCATTGGTCTCAGCCCTACTTGGCTAATCCCTGCCCTTCCACCAGCCTTCCTGCCCGGGACTGGTGTGCGCAGCTGCCTACACCATTCTGTTTTTATGTTTTCCTGCTTTTCTGCGATTCATCACGCCGAAAACGCCCCTAAATCCTGATAAGCCGCAGAAAAGCAGGTGCATGCCGCCGACGCTTTAACACAGTTAAGTGTTGTTCGAATCGGCTTTATTGTTGTCATTTTTGCCGATGTGTTGTCACCAAGCTGAAGCCTTGTGGAAATCCAGTGTTTTGCCCTCAAAACCTCCCACAGTATTGGCGTCGTGCGGATGAAAGGCATCCGCATCTAACGCAAAGGAGCGATCATGCAGCACAACACCACTCTCGTCCCCCGCGACGAGCACAAGGAAGTTCGCCGGTTGGCGGAACGTGGCCTGACCACTGTCGAGTACGCGATTGGCTTGCTTGGGGCCGCCGCGGCAGCTCTGCTGTTGTTGCGTATCTTCAACGACAACTCCATATTCGACACAATGATGAAGTGGGTGACGGACCTGTTCACTCAGGCAGCCGCCGCCGACGTCTGATCCTCATGCGTGGGGCGGAACACTCCGCCCCACGCCCCCCACAAGGGGCGAGGGGCGTGCGAACGACACAACACCAGGGTCAACGCGGCATGGTAACCGTCGAGTTGGCGGTGGGGTTGATCACCTGCGTGCTGTTACTTGGCACCTTGGCTGGGGTTGTGACCTTGGGCGTGGCCCAATCGGCCATCCAGACAGCTAGCAGCGACTTGGCTCGAAGCATTGCCCGCGATGATGAGGCTATGGCCGATCAGGTACGTGAACTTTCCCCTGACGATGCGGTCTTCACCATCGACAGGCAACCAGCAGGGGTACGGGTTACCACGACCTGGCAGTTCCCGGTCTTCAGGCTCGGTCAGATTCCGTTGCAAGCCTCCGCGTGGGCGCCCTGGGAACCAGGAGTAGAACCATGACCCGACGCTGGGATGAGGAACTCGTCAAGGGACAGACCGAACTGCTTCACAGTGGAATTCGGAGTGGAGCCATGACCCGACGCTTGGATGAGAAAGGTGGCGGCACACTACTGGTGACCGGGATCTGCCTGGCATTGGTGGCTGTCGCAGCCGGGGTTCTCGCCTTCGTGACCTGGGGACTCGCTGCTGAGCGCGCCCAGTCGGTGGCGGATCTTGCGGCTGTTGGAGCAGCCCAAGAAGTTGTCGCTGGTGGTGAAGGTTGCGCTAAGGCCCAGCAGACAGTCGAGGAATCAGGCGCTCAGCTTGTTGACTGCGCTGTCTTCGGTCAGGCGCCGATCATCACGGTGGAGGTCAGCATCCAGTTGCCCTTGCACTACCGGATACCTGCCATGCCGGCCGTCATCACACGTCGTGCCACCGCAGGGACGGTGTAGCCAGGTGGTTGTTGTTCCTGGGGTTAGCTATCGCAGTGTCGGCCTGGTGAGGGCGGTCCATTTCACCCTCATCGTTGGCATTGTTCCTGCGGTCCGGTATCGATGTGCCGGTCTGCTGTGGGCGGTCTATTCCACCAGGGCCGTGGTGGTTGTTCCCGGGGCTGGGCGCTGGCACAGTGTGCCCATGGATATCTCCCGGCTGCGCAACCAACTTGTCACCATCGACTACACCGTCGATGCGGTCCTTGGACGCATCGGTGAGGTTGGGCAGGCAGGATTGCACCGCAACTCCACAATGGCTGCCGACGTGATGCTCGACGGGGCGATGGATCCCTTAGCAACGGCGATCCGGCTGTTCATCTTGCAGCAACGGCTGCCAGCAGATTTAGCGCGCAGCGCCTTTGAACAGGCCTGGCAGGATCTGTTGGCAGCCAAGATCGTCAGCGTCGACGGCGATCTGGCACAGGCCGCGGTGGAGTTGCGACCCTATGGCTCTGAGGACGACGGGGCCACAGGATGGCTGCTGAGCGACCTCACCCCAGGCCTTGACGGTGATGTCTCCCCGATCCGCCCAGATTACGTTTTGGGTGCATCCCCGGCCTCGTTGACATTGGCCCAAATCACGATGCGTAGCCCTGTTACCAGGGCGCTGGACCTTGGCACTGGGTGCGGGGTACAGAGCTATCACTTGGCTCACCATGCTGAGCAGGTGATCGCCACCGACGTTAACCCGCGGGCATTACAGCTGGCCCGTATCGGAGCCGAGTTGAGCCACAAGCACATCGATTTTCGACAGGGCTCACTGTTTGATCCTGTTGATGGCGGTTTTGACCTCATCGTTTCTAATCCGCCCTATGTGATGAGTCCACCTAGCAATGAACGGCTCACCTATCGGGAGACTCAGTTCAATGCCGATGATCTGGTGGCAGCCATCATCCGCGACGCGCCGCGCTATCTCAATTCTGGTGGCAGTGCTCAGCTGTTGACTAACTGGGCAATCACCGACCAGCCCTGGGAGGACCGGCTGGCGGGATGGGTCGCAGATTCGGGCTGCGATCTGTGGGCAGTAGAACGTGAACGTCTCGACCGATTCGCCTATATCGAAATGTGGTTGACTGACGCCGGGCTGGCAGGTAGCCAACAATGGGAGAATCACTATCGCCAATGGCTGGATTACTTCGACACTCTCGGGATTCACGAAATCGGGATGGGCTGGATCCTGCTGACCAACTCCGGCCGCGCCCAGCCCGATATCCGCTGTGAATCCTGGCCGCACGCCGTCGCCCAGCCCGTCGGTTCTGTCTTTGCTGCCCACCGGGCAGCCATAGATGCGGCCACGGCCACCGATGAACAACTGCTGGCCTCTGCTCCCAGGATGGCTGAGGTAGTCTCCGAAGCCATCGGGCAGCCAGGTGCCGTTGACCCGGAATATCTGGTGCTCAGGCAACGCAGTGGACTATTGCGCGGCATGACCTTGACCACTGTCACGGGGGCTGTCTTAGGTGCCCTAGACGGGGAGCTGACCCTTGGGCAGATCATCGCTGCTGTCGCCCAGTTGCTCGACCTGAGTGCGACTGATGTGGCCGCTGAAGCTCTTCCCGCGGTGCGTGCTGCCCTGCGAGAGCAGTACTTGCTGCCAGGCTGAGATGCAGATTCCGCTAAGGCGTGGGCTATTGTTCCCATGCAATCGATGTGAAGGGTAGAACAACGACATGGCGCAGAAGGTCTCTCGGCTGGTGATCGTCGAGTCACCCACGAAGGCCACCAAGATCGCAGGCTATCTGGGTGATGGTTACGTGGTGGAGTCCAGCCGCGGACATATCCGCGACCTTCCCACCGGTGCGGCTGAGGTGCCGGCCAAGTACAAGGGCGAGAAATGGGCGCGCACCGGTGTCAACGTTGACAAGGATTTCGCCCCGCTCTATGTCGTGGCAACCGACAAGAAGGCGACGCTGCGGGACCTGAAACAGAAACTGGCGAAGGCCGACGAACTGCTGCTGGCTACCGACGGTGACCGAGAAGGCGAAGCCATCGCTTGGCATCTGTTGGAGGAGCT
Organism: Arachnia sp.; assembly: GCA_041855345.1. Classification (GTDB taxonomy): domain Bacteria; phylum Actinomycetota; class Actinomycetes; order Propionibacteriales; family Propionibacteriaceae; genus Arachnia. The sequence continues at coordinate 7,358 of JBHAEB010000197.1, forward strand.
GAAACCTAAGGTGCCGGTCAACCGGATGGTCTTCCACGAGATCACCCCGACCGCCATCGCCGATGCCGTGGCCAACCCTCGTCAACTCGACTATGACCTCGTTGATGCACAGGAGACCCGACGCATCCTCGACCGACTCTACGGCTACGAGGTCTCTCCAGTGCTGTGGAAGAAGGTCATGCCGAAACTTTCGGCAGGACGGGTTCAATCCGTAGCCACCAGGCTCGTGGTTGACCGTGAGCGCGAGCGGATTGCCTTTGTTCCTGCGAGCTACTGGGACCTTGACGTGGTGCTCGATGCCGGGGAGGAAGCCACACCCCGGACCTTCCCCGCCAGGCTGACCTCCCTCGACGGTACCCGCGTCGCCCAGGGCCGTGACTTTGATGCCAGTGGGCAGGCCACCACGGCGGCGATCATCCTGGATCAGGCCACCGCGACGGCCCTGGCGAAATCCCTTGAAGCCGCCTGGTTCCAGGTCGATGAAGTGGAGGCCAAACCCTACTCCCGTCGGCCCTACGAACCATTCCGCACCACGACCCTGCAACAAGAAGCTGGTCGCAAGCTCGGTTTTACTGCGCAACGGACGATGTCGGTTGCTCAAGAACTGTACGAAAAGGGTTTCATTACCTATATGCGTACCGACTCGGTGACGCTGTCTGCCGCTGCCATCAAGGCTGCTCGCGCCCAAGCGATCGACCTATTTGGAGAGCGCTATGTACCCGCCAAACCGCGGGTGTACACATCCAAAGTGAAGAATGCCCAGGAGGCCCACGAAGCCATCCGCCCAGCTGGGGACCAGTTTCAGCACCCCGATTCGACCGGCCTGACTGGTGATGCCTTCCGGCTTTACCAACTCATCTGGATGCGCACCCTCGCCTCCCAGATGGCTGATGCCACCGGGGAACAGGTCAGCGTCGCGATCTCCGCGGCTCCCACTGCAACCGTCACCACCCCAGCGGGAGAGATCAACCGTGCCGGGTTCACCGCATCCGGACGCACGATCTCCTTCTACGGCTTCCTTAAGGCCTATGTCGCTGGCACCGACGACGATGCCGCCAGCGACGATACTCAGTCACGCCTGCCGCAACTGGCCAAGGGTCAGCAGGTGGCTGCCGAGAAGGTGGCGGCTGCCGGTCACGAAACAAAACCTCCTGCCCGGTATACCGAGCCCTCCCTGGTTGCAAAGCTAGAGGAGCTAGAGATTGGTCGGCCGTCGACCTATGCCTCCATCATCCGCACCATCACCGCCCGCGATTATGTCTTCAAAAAGGGCTCCGCGTTGGTGCCGACCTGGCTGGCATTCGCCGTCACCCGGCTGTTGGAGGAGCATTTCAGCGAACTAGTGGATTACGCCTTCACCGCCCAATTAGAGGAACTGCTCGACGAGATCGCCGATGGCAAGGCTGAACGGCTGCGAGTGCTCAGCGATTTCTATCGCGGACCCGAGGGGGATGCCGCCAAGGGACTGCAACGTCTGGTCACCGAACTGGGCGATATTGATGCCCGCGGCCTGTCCACCTTCCCGTTGCGGGATTCTGGCATCGACGTGCGGGTCGGCCGCTACGGCACCTATGTAGAGGCCGCCGATGGACGCCGCGCCAACGTTCCCGAGGATTTGCCGCCCGATGCGCTGACCGTGGCGGTGGCCGAAGAGTTGCTCTCCCGCCCGCTGGATGAGGAACGCGAGCTTGGGGTTGATCCCGATACCGGGCACATGGTGGTGGCTAAGAATGGCCGTTTCGGTCCCTATGTCACCGAGGTGTTGCCGGAGGATGCGCCGAAGTCCGCCAAGCCACGTACCGCCTCGCTGTTCAAGTCGATGTCTGTGGATTCGGTGGATTTGGCGACCGCGCAGAAGCTGATGAGCCTGCCCCGTGTGGTCGGTGTTGACGCGGAGGGGGTGGAGATCACCGCCCAGAACGGTCGCTACGGCCCCTATCTGAAGAAGGGCACTGATTCGCGGTCACTGACCAGTGAGGATCAGATCTTCGATATCACCCTGGAAGAAGCTCTGGCTATCTATGCGGCCCCCAAGACCCGGGGCAGGGCGGCAGCTGCGGCGCCCTTGAAAGAATTTGGGAATGATCCCACCAGTGGCAAGCCAGTGGTGCTGAAGTCTGGTCGGTTCGGTCCCTATGTCACCGACGGGGAAACCAACGCGACGCTGCGTCGTGACGATTCACCCGAGGAGATCACCCCAGAGCGCGCCTTCGAATTGTTGGCGGAGAAGCGAGCTAAGGGCCCGGCCAAGAAGCCCACTCGTAAACCTGCCGCCAAGAAAACCACGACGGCTAAGAAGACGACGGCCACCAAGAAACCAGCCGCGAAGAAGACCGCTGCAAAGTGATCGCCTCTAGGTGGCGGAGCCGACCCCACATGGTGGTTGAGTCCTTGGGCTCGCCCAGGTGGGCGTCAGCGTGTGCCAGAGACTCTTCTGTAGCCTCGCGTCGGTCAGTGCTGGCCTGGGCTCGTGATCCGCTGATCGAAGGGCTGTGCCGACATCACCGTGACATGGGACTGGTACTGATACCTGGCCTTCACCGCATCGTGCGGCGGTTTCGATACCTCGGGCTGTGTGGTCGCCAATCAGGTCAGCCAGGGCGGATGGATCCGCACCCTCGGCTTGCCTATTCTCGGGTTCGTCAGAGCACCAGGCACCAGCGACGGTCAACGGTCAAAGCTGGCCGGTGGTCCTTCCCCAGAATCACCCAGCCAGTCGGTAGCCAACGACACACCCGAGTTCGAGGAGGAAACCCATGACGGGGCTATTTGTGGTCTTCGAAGGCGGCGACGGAGTGGGCAAATCCACACAGGTCAACTTCCTGGTGGCATGGCTGACCGCCCAAGGCATCGATCACGTGATCACTCGCCAGCCAGGTGGCACCCGGCTGGGTGCCAAGCTGCGCTCGCTGCTCCTAGACCCGGCTTATCCCGAGCTCTCAGCCCGCACCGAGGCCCTGATCTATGCCGCTGATAAGGCACAACACGTCGATCAGGTGATTCGTCCAGAGCTGGCGGCAGGCAAGGTGGTGGTCTGTGACCGCTATGTTGACTCGATGATCGCCTATCAAGGCGCGGGACGAGTGTTGGACATGGCTGAGGTGACCAGGGTCGCAGACTGGGCAACTGGGGGGCTGCGGCCGGATCTGACGGTGCTGCTGGATGCCGATCCCGCTCACGCGGTAGCCAAGATCCGCCAACAGGACAGGTTGGAAGCGGCTGGGCTGGATTTCCACCGTCGCGCCCGTCAGCATTTTCTTCACCTGGCTGAGCAGGATCCGCAGCGTTATCTGCTGCTCAATGCGCGCAATGACCGGGAACAGATAGCTGCCCAGGTGCAACGGCGCGTCGCGGCCCTGGTGGCGAATCCTGATGCCCCCAGTGACCGTTGAGCGGGGAGAGGATTGGGTTGTGCCGATGAACCAGAGACAGGGCAATACACAGCACCCCATGCCTGGTTATGGTCGAGATCGACCAGGCCGCGAGGCCCCTATCTGTGGGACACCCGCCGCTTCTGCCCATCGGAGCGATCCCTCACCAACGATGAGGCAGCTGTGAACCTATCCCACGATGCCGTGGCGGTCAGACGCTACATTTCGGTTTTCGACCGATGTAGTGAGCAGTTCCTTGGTGAACTCAGCTTCAGCCACGAACCACCGTTGACTGTGCTTCAGGCGATCTTCGATGCCGAGGACTATCTGGTCGAGGAATACCCGATCACCCTCGACGCCGCTGCCCAGCTGAGGTCATATATCGAGGGCGACTTCGATTTCGAACAGCACGACTACTTCCTCTCCTGCGAGGCCACCGCGTAACAGCTGACGGCACCCTGCGGCTGGTCATAGATCGGCAGCAGCGGTCTGACTAGGCCAATGCCGTCGAGGGAGTCTGCTGACCTTGCCTGCCGCGGGTCCTTGCTGTCTCACAGTGGCCCGATGCGGCTGCCAGACCACCACCTCGCTCCCGACGGCGACTGGGGTCGACATGCCGACCAAAGATGGCAGGATTGCTCCCGTGAGCGTGTTCGATGAGCTGGTTGGGCAGGGGCGAGCCGTAGCGTCGCTCCAGCGGGCAGTCGAGGGGGGTCGTCACGCTATGACCCACGCCTGGTTATTCGTCGGGCCCCCTGGATCGGGCCGGTCCAATGCGGCACGGGCTTTCGCAGCGGCACTGCAATGTGACCAGGGCGGGTGCGGGCAATGCGTCAACTGTCGAACCTCGCTGTCCGGGGCTCACCCCGATGTGACCTTGTTGCGCACCGAGCAACTCAGCATCGGGGTGGCGGAGGTTCGGGATTTGGTCTCCCGAGCGAATGTTGCGCCAGTGAATCGTCGCTGGCAAGTCGTGGTAGTCGAGGATGCCGACCGGATCACCGAACGAGGAGCCGACGCGCTGCTCAAAGCCTTGGAGGAGCCTGCACCAAAGACGGTGTGGCTGCTGTGTGCCCCCAGCGCCGACGATGTGATCGTCACTATCCGCTCCCGCTGTCGTGAACTACGGTTGGTGACCCCTGCCGTCGATGCAGTGGCGAAGCTGCTGATGGAACGTGATGGCATCCACGAGGCGATGGCCTGGTACTGCGCGCAGGCAGCTCAGGGGCATATCGGTCGTGCTAGGGCGCTTGCCCGCAACGATGAAGCCCGACGTCGCCGCCACGAGATTCTCATGTTGCCTGGCAAACTCAATACCCTCACTGACTGCCTCGTGGCCGCCGAGAATCTGGTTGCCACCGCGAATGAGGAGGCCACTCAGCTCACCTCCGAGATAGACGCCAAGGAGATGGCTGAACTACAAGCAGCCCTTGGGATGGGCACGAAACGCGTTAAGGCGCGTGGCACCCAAGGCGCTATTAAGGATCTTGAGGATCAGCAGAAGGCCAGGGCTAAACGGGCGGTGCGGGATGCGCTGGATCGGGTGTTGACGGAATTGACGGGCTACTACCGTGATGTGCTTGCCAGCCAAACCGCACCTGATGTGAAACTGGTCAATGCCGACCTCGCCGATCAGATCGTGCCCTTCGCGCGCCGCACCACACCAGAACAGACGGTCCGCGCCCTAGACGCACTGTTGCGGGCCCGACGCCAGCTTGAAGGAAATGTGGCTCCGCAGTTGGCTTTGGAGGCGATGCTGGTGGAATTGGGCCGAGCTTCCCATCGTTAAGGGGCCTTGAAGCTATACACGGTTTATGGGCGCGCCTCCCAAACCCGTGACATTCCCGATGTCAGGATGGAACAAACTGATTCAGATACCGGGAGGGTCTATGTCTTCGAATGATGGCGACTGGGTGCGTCAATCGACGCCGCGGGGCGCTGATTGGGAGGACGATCAGAGCGAATATGGCACCGCACTAGAGCCAGGGGAGTGGGACGACCATGCCACTGAGCAGACCGTGCGTGTGACTCGACCTGAGCCGCGTCCGCGCCCAGCTTCGCGGGCTGTGCCGGTCATTCCACCTACCCCCAGCTCTCCGATCAGTTTCACCTCCCCAACCAACGCCGAGCCGCCCTCAGAAACCACCACCAGGATCCCGGTGGCTTCCCCGGTCGAGCCGGAGTCGACTGGGCCAGCCGAACCGGCAGTATCGGAGGAGCCGGCGCTAGAGGAGGCAGCGGCAGTCGTTGCGGAGGGTCCCGGTGAGTCGGTGGCTGAACCTGTGGCGGTTGAAGTTGCTGAAGATCCGGTAGCAGAGGCCCATGAGGTAGCAGAGACCGGGATCCCCGAGGCGGCCCAGACCCCTGAGGTGGTGGCCCAGGAACAGCCACGTGTGTACTCGGAGCCGGAGCCCGCGACCCAGCCGATCGCAGAAGCTGAAGCCGTGACTTCGGCTGCTTCCCCATCCCCATTTAGCAGGCCAGCATCTGGGGAACCGATGCATGCCCAACCTGTTGTGGATGATGAAGAGCCCCAGGCCGCGCACATCGAGTCACCGAGCCCCGAGGAATCGTTGCCAACCGAAGCGATTGCGACGGTGCCGCAGGCCCCTGAGGCCCCAGCGGTGCCAGCGGGGCTGTTTAGGGATGAGGTCGGCGCCGAGCCGACAGCTGTCCTCCCGGATGCCGAGACCACCAATGTGCTGGCCTCGCAACCTGTAGCCACGGCACCTACCCCGGTCCCTGCCGCTGAGCTGGATGAGGAACGTCGTGTCCGCGAGCAGTTGGCTGCTGAGCGTGCCGCACGCAACGAGAAACTTGGTGTGGTGGAGACCAGCACCGCCAATGAGGTGCGCACCCCACCGGTGCCGGTGAAACGCACCACCGATAAATTCCTGCCTAGTTTTGGTCTTTTCGTGCTGCGGTTAGTGGTTGCGGGAATCCTGGCAATCATCGGATACCAAGGGTTGACCAATATCGACGGCACCGCAGAGGTGTTGGGCTTGACGATGCTGCCAGAACCCCGATTGCTGGCCTGGATAGGCGGTTTCACCCTGCTGGGGATGGCTTTGCTGCTGGTCATTGGCCTTTTCCAGCGTGTGGTGGGGTTTGTGTTGCTGGGTCTGGCAGTGGTCAGCTTGGTGTTCCTGCGCTGGGGTGCATTCAGCCCCTTCGTCGCCGGTGAAGAAGGTTTCATCGGTGACCGTGACCTGCTGTTGGCCACCATCGGGCTGCTGCTGATCTGTGTCGGTGGCGGTGGCTGGGGAATCGACGGCGCGTTCCGCCGGGCCCGAGCAGCTGCCAAGGCTGAACGTCAGGGTTAACGAGGCCAGGGTTCATGAGCTAGTGGGGCGTATCGACGAAGTGTCGGTGCGCCCCACTAGGCTGTTGTCATGTCCCGCGTCATGGCCGTCACCTTTGAGAAGCATGGGCGGTTGCACTATCTCGACCCGGCTGGCCGAAACTACGCCGTCGGGGACTGGGTGATGTACCCCACCGATGATGGTGCCGAGTTGGCGCAGGTGGTGTGGGCTCCCGAGGATGCGCTGGTAGAGGCCGAGCTGCCCCAATGTCTGGGTCCCGCAACCCCAGCCGATCATCAGCGGGATCAGGCCAACCGAGAACGACGCCAACAGATTTTCGAGATCGCAACCCAGCAGATCGCCGCCCATGGACTGCCCATGAAGGTGGTCGCCACGGACTTCATCGATGCCGCGCCCGACTGTGATCAATTGGCCGCGGTGTACTACACCGCAGCCTCCCGCGTCGATTTCCGGGCTCTGGTTGGTGATCTAGCGCGGGCTGTTGGTGCCCGCATTGATCTGCGGCAGGTGGCCGCTCGTGATGCCGCCAGACTGGTTGGTGGGGTCGGTATCTGTGGGCGGGAGCTGTGCTGCACCCTGTTCATCGACGAGATTGAACCGGTCTCGATGCGGCTAGCACGCAGCCAGTCGCTGGCAGGCAACCCGCTCCAGATCCAAGGGGCCTGCGGCAAGCTGATGTGCTGTCTGGCATTTGAACATCCGTTGTATGTTGATTTCTTGCGACGTGCCCCCGCAGTAGGGGAGCAGGTGGCCACGCCGCAGGGTCCAGGGGTCGTGGTGGCTCATCACGTCCCCACCGATGAAGTGGCGGTTCGCACCGCCGATGGCGTGGCGCGTTGCCCCTTGGTGAGTGTCTGCGCCACTAGTAAGGCCAGGCAGTTGCGCACGCAGCTGCTGAGGAAGGAGAGTTGATGGGTAATTGGGTCAGATGGCTGCAAGGACTTCTCGTGGTGGTCGCGATAGGGCTTGTCGTTGCGTTGATCTTCAGCACCATGGCAGGAAAACCGCAGCCCAGCGCGTCCTCGCAACCAGTAGTTGAGAGTTCCGCAGCGGCTGAGCCTAGTACGCAATCGGCTCCCGCCCTGGGTGATGACACCCCCGGTGTCCCAGATATTCCCGTCGATCAGCACGAGGTGTGGCCTACTGAGGAAGGTGCTGGTGCGGACCGTCAGCTCGATGTGACCGCCACCTCTCCGTCGGTGGAATTGCCCGCAGCCCTCGGCGATGATCTCACCGCCTACTGGCAGCAAACACTGACCTGGGAACCCTGTTCCGGTGGTGAATGCACCACCATGAAGGTCCCCTTGGACTGGGAGAATCCGGGCAAGGCTGCGCTGGATATCGCGGTGATCAGGATCAAGGGGAAGGACTCCAGGCTAGGTCCGCTGTTCGTCAACCCGGGTGGCCCGGGGGTTGGTGGTAAGAGTTTCGCCATCGACACCGCCAAACAGGGTTGGGCAGGCTATGACATCGTCGGATGGGACCCTCGCGGGACAGGAGACTCAACCCACGTCGAATGCGGCACCACAGAACAAACCGACGCGGCCTACCTTGCCGACGGCACCCCAGATGACGAGGCAGAGCGCAGCGCTCTTATCGACGCCTGGACGGCCTTCGGTCAGCAGTGCCGCCAAGCCTCTGGAGAATTACTCGATCATCTGTCAACTATCGAAAATGTCCGCGATCTCGACCTGCTTCGGTTCTTGCTTGGAGCTGAGAAACTCAATTACATCGGGGTCAGCTATGGCACCTATATCGGCGCGGTCTATGCGGAGCTATTCCCGGAAAATACCGGCCGTATGGTGCTGGATTCAGCCGTGAATATCACCAACGATGACTCCGTGTCCCAGGCTGAGGGCTTCGAGTTGGCGCTGACCAACTATGCCACCTGGTGCGCCGGTGAGGAATCCTGCACGCTGGGCAACTCCACTGAGGAAATCATGACCAAGATCAACACCTTCCTCCATGGCCTTGATGCCCAGCCCCTGCAGGTTGGGGATCGCACATTGTCCCAGGGCCAGGGCGCCAACGGGATCGCACTGTTTCTTTACTCGGGAGCTGAAGTGTACCCGCTGCTCACGCAGGCCATCCTTGCTGGGATCGGCGGTGACGGAACCGTGCTACTCCGTGCTGGAGACGATGTTGTGGGACGTAAAAACGGCGAATGGAGCACCCAAGCCTTCGCCTTCCCCGCAATCCGCTGCGTTGACTCGTGGGATCTAGGGGTGGACGATGCCTTCACCGGCTGGGAAGAGATCGCGGCGAAATCCCCAGTTTTTGCAGGCAATACCGGCGTTGACTTGGTGTGTGAACGGTGGACCGCCCCGATAGCACCCCAATTGAAACCGACGGGTAAGGGCGCTGCCCCAATCTTGGTGGTGGGATCCACCGGTGACTCGGCCACCCCCTATGAGCATGCCGTCACGATGTCCGAGCAGCTGGAATCTGCAGTTCTACTCACCTACGACGGTCCTGGTCATGGTGCGATTACCGCCAATAACAGCTGTGTCGACGAGACCCTGCACGCCTACCTGGAGCAGGGCACGCTGCCTGAGGATAAAAAAACCTGTAGTTGAGGTGACAACTGCCGCGCCGCAATGACTTGATATTGAGTGGCGCTGGTCATGGTCGACGTGATGCCCCCGCTGTGATGTAGCGGGGGCATTACTGCATCGGCTAAGTATTGAGCGGTACCCAATGCCCCGCAGGGAAGCCTGAGACTCACTATCGTGACTTACCCCTCCAGGGATATTTCTTGTCAGTGGTTCTTTAGTCCCGAGCTGCAACCCAAGGCCGTTGAGGGGTGACTCGGTACTAGGCTAGAACTATGTCAGCCATCCGCCAGTTCATTGACCGCGTCTGGCCCCCAAAGTGGCTTTACGCCACGTATGAAAGAGCGGTGCTGGGGGAGGTCGATCGTGCCCAATTGCCCAAGCATGTTGCGGTGTTGGCTGATGGCAACAGGCGGTGGGCTAGGTTACATGCTCCCGGCAAGCCGCTGGTCACCGGTTACCGAGCTGGGGCTGCGAAACTGAAGCAGTTCGTGGAATGGTGCGATGAGATCGGGATTCCGGTTATTACTTTGTGGGTTCTCAGCACCGACAATCTGGACCGGGCGGCGGCTGAGGAGTTAGAGCCACTGTTGGATGTTATTGAGGAGTTGGTCGCCGATCTGGCCGCGACGAAGCGGTGGCGGGTCCAGGCGGTGGGTGCTTTGGATCTGTTGCCACAGCACCGCGCGACTGCCCTCCAAGAATCGGCGGATAAAACCTCCTGGGTGCGGGGCATGCACATCAACGTCGCGGTCAGCTATGGCGGACGTCATGAGTTGCGCGACGCGGTGAGGTCCCTGTTGGCGGAGCGGGCTGAGCAAGGACAGACCCTCGCTCAGGTGGCAGCCACCCTCAATGTTGACGAGATCGGTGAGCACCTCTACACCAAGGGGCAACCAGACCCGGATCTGATCATCCGAACCTCCGGGGAGCAGCGGCTGTCTGGTTTCCTGCTGTGGCAGTCGGCTCACAGTGAGTTCTATTTCTGCGAGGCGCTGTGGCCAGACTTCCGGAAGGTGGATTTCGTGCGGGCGCTGCGAAGCTACGCTCAGCGGGAACGACGCTTCGGTCGTTAATGCCTGGGATATCAGTCCGATAGGGCAGCTATGAGCGCCGCAGCGGTGGCTTCACGGTAGCTTCGTCCATCAACCAGGGTGCGGCGACGTGAAAAGTACTCGGAATGTTTCATCGCCCCAAGCTGCACTACCTGGATCTTGCCATCGCGTTTGGCTCTTCCGTAGTAGGAAGCGGGGGCGGTGAACCAGCGCCCTGGGAAGGCAATAGCTAGATGCTGGGTGAGATCCCTGGAGCCGCTGAGGTGGGTGAGCTTGCCGATATGGTCGAGGGCCGGATCATCGGCATATACCCCACCAATTGAGATGACGTCGACATTGAGCCCTTGAGCGGCGAGATAGCGGGCGGCTCCCAGCGCGATCTGGGCGCCACCGGAGTAGCCGATGACCGTGACCGGGGCGGGGTTGGCGGGGTCGTAGCCGGCGTTAATCAGCGACCGCCACATCACCGAGGCCATACCGAAGCTGTAGGTTTCACCATAACGGGGATCCGCTGAGGTGAGTACCTGCATGACATTGCGCAGGCTGATCAGCATGGCGCTAGGCCACCACCGGATCCGACGTCGTGCTTTATCGATACGTCGCCAAAGCCACGCTGTTGCTCGTTGCGGTAGGCCGCGATTCTCCATCGCGTAGGGAAACACATCCTCAGTGATGATCACATCTGGGAGGTGTTGGCGAACTAGGTCGAGGGTGGCCCGTTCGGAGCGGGAATGCTGATCGCCGTCGAGGACCTCAATACCTGACAGATAGACCGCGAATCGACGGATACCTGGGACTGGATGGACTTCTGGAGCGTTGAGCGCAGGGATCGGGTATCGATTCGACCACCATCGCAGCGTCTCTAGCGGGGCCATGAGACCAAAAATCACGACCACTGCGATGACCACCTCGACCACGATGGTGATCACGATGTGACCTTCGATTCGACAGGCACGAAGGGTGCGCCGACCAGCACATCCCGAGCCTGCAGCATGGCGGGAGTGCCCGTCACCAGGCACCACAGCCGCCCAGCCACCGCTCCGACGGGACGGCTGAGGAGGCGCGAAACCAGCTGCATGAGCAGCCAGGCGGCGGTAGTGGCGATCAAGGCCTGCCACCAGGTGGTCGAATACGACACCATGGCCAGCAGCCACAGGCAGACCCCACTCCAGCCCTGAAGAACCCGACCGATCAGGAGCCCAAGATGGGGGATGAAACAGAGCACTCCGTAGATCTGCGGGGCGGTGGCCGCCAGGGTCAGTGCCAGCACCCCAGCCACCTCAACGTGGGTCCCCGTGATGAAAGGAGCAATGATCCACAACACCGCACCTTGAATCCCCAACAACAAGGTGAGGAAGATGACACCCACCAGGAGCGCCGCAGCAAATCTGAGACCCTTGACCCGGTTGATGAACAAGATCGCCGAATGACCGAGCAGGGTAGATATGCCCGCGGCTAAGGCAATGAATGTGCTTGATTCGAGATCTGGCAGCGCCAAAGCGGGTTCATTGAGGACACGGAGGAATGCCACATCCCACAGCGCCGAGAACCAGTCCGAGAGGTTCACTTGTCGTCATGCTTCGTCACGGCAGCCTGGGCGGCATCGAGGTGGGCTTGGCAGATGGCTGCCAGCTGTTCTCCACGCTGCCACAGAGCCATCGATTCGGCCAGGGACACTCCTCCCGATTCGAGTTTGGCGACGGTGGCGACCAGTTCGTCGCGGGCGGCCTCGTAGCTCATCTCATCGGTCATGGCTGCTCCTTGGGATGGACATCGGTTACGGTCAGATCGAGGGTGCCGTCGCTGAGATGCGCGGTGAGGGTGTTGGCGAGGGTGGCCTGGGTCACGCTAGTGATTGTGCCGTGGTTGTCGGTGAGGATGGCATAGCCTCGTTGCAGGGTCGCTGCCGGCGACAACGCCACCACCGAGGACCGCAGGGCGGTCAGTTCGGCCTGCCGAGATGTGAGTTGACGCTCGATGGTGGTGCTCAGCCGCAGCCTAAGTAGCGCCAGCTGATCGCGATGTCCGGATAGGGCAGCGGCTGGACTGACCATCACCGGGCGGCGGCGCAGCTCGTCGAGTTCCTTGCGGGCTTGGGTTAGCACCATTGAGATGGCAGCCCGGAGGCGTTGCCGGGCAGCGGCGGTGAGTTCAGCTTCAGCATTGAGGTCCGGCACGATCCGGTGGGCGGCATCGGTGGGGGTGGAGGCGCGCAGATCGGCGACGAAATCTAGCAAGGGTGTGTCGGAATCGTGACCGATGGCTGAGACGACGGGAGTCCGGCACCCCGCGACGGCACGGACTAGGCCCTCATCGCTGAAGGGCAACAGATCCTCCAAGGATCCGCCGCCACGGGCGATCACGATGACATCAACCTCGGGGTTGGCGTCGAGGGTGTGAACAGCCTCGATGAGATTGCCGGCTGCACTTGGGCCTTGAACCAGGCAATGGACTACTTCGAACCGGGCGGGCCATCTCCTCAAGGTATTGCGCAGCACATCCCGTTCGGCATCGGAGTCCTTTCCGGTGATTAACCCGATTCGCTGGGGGAGAAACGGTAGGGGGCGTTTCCGGTGAGCATCAAAGAGCCCCTCCGCCTGAAGTTTTCGGCGACGAGCATCCAGCTCAGCTAAGAGAACTCCGACGCCCGCCACCTTGAGTTCCAGGCATTCGAAACTTAGCCGTGCGTTGCGTTCCCAAACCCGAGGTTTCAGCCGAGCAATGACCTGGGAACCTTCGGGTAGGGAGCCAGCAGAGTCCAAAACAAAGGCTGTGGTGGTGACCGAGCAGGACACGTCGTGAATCCGGTCTCGTAGGGTGAGGAACTGGGTGGGTTGGGGCCGCCGTCGAATCTCGATGACTTGGGCCTCCACCCAAATCTCGCCCAATCGGCCAACCCAATCAGCGACAGCCGTGACAATGCGTGCCAGCGGTTGGGGCTGGTTGGGGGAACTCATCAGGGCCATGACATCGAGCCTACTGAGGTTTTGCGCCGGATAGGGATTGGTGCGTGCGGTCGGGCTGTTGCCGGAGACAGTCGCGGAGGTTTCGCGCCGGGTTGGGATTGGTGCGTGCGGTCGGGCTGTTGCCGGAGACAGTCGCGGAGGTTTCGCGCCGGGTTGGGATTGGTGCGCGCGGTCGGGCTGTTGCCGGAGACAGCCGCGGAAGTTTCAAGCCGGGTGGGGACTGGCGTTGTACAGTCACAGCTCAACCTGTGCCTTGGCCACGGTACTAGGCTGGAACCATGAGCTCACCGCTGGATCATTCCGAGTTTGAAGCCGTGCTCAAGGCGCGCCAAGAATTGGGTCCTGAGATGGAACCAGCCCTGGTGGAATCCTTCGCAGCCAAAGTAGTCGCGGAGATTCGACGACAGCAGGGCAGTGAATTCCATTCGCACTCCCTCACCCCAGCTAAGCGGGCCGGGGAGAAGCGAGTTAGCCGCAAGTCCGACTCCTATAACCCGATGACCTTGGCCATCGTGTCCTTGGTCATGGCCATCCCATTGACGGCCATCGCATTGAACTTGGGCGGCTGGTTCATGGGGATCATGGCCTGGGTCGGGATTGTATTAGTCAACCTGGCAGCCGCCTACGGTGCCGCACAGAAACGGGACTGACCTCGAGTCGGCACTTAGGGTGGCCTAATATCGGATCGTGACGAAGCGGCGAGCTGGATCCAATGGCTGGGTACCCAACCACCACGGTGCTTGGGTGATGCTGATATTGCCCTACCTCTTTGGGATGGTGTGGGCCTGTGGCGCGGGGCAGTTGAGTGTGGTCCAGGTGGGGCTGGGGTTTGCCTGGTTTGTTGGCTATTTCGCCTTCTTTGCAGCCGCTACCTGGCTGAAATCGCGGTTTAAGCCACGCTACCGCGACGCCGTGGTGACCTACAGCGCTGTTGCTGGGGTGCTGGTTGTGCTCGTGCTGCTCGGGCAAGTCGGCTGGTGGACTTGGGGTCTGGTCTTTGGCCCGTTGACTGGGATTGGGTTATGGCTGGCCTGGCGTCGTCGGGAACGGTCATTGGCCTCTGGTCTGGTGACGGTGGCTGCTGCCAGCCTCATGCCCTTGGTCATTGGGTCTCAGTCGATCTTCGAACTCGGTGGTTTACCCACCTTGGCGGGAACAGCTGCGGTGTGTTTCGGCTATTTCTTCGGCACCGTGCTCTATGTCAAAACCAATATCCGCGAACGGGGCCGCAAGGATTACATCGGCTACTCGGTTGCCTGGCATGTGCTGTGTGCCATCGCGATGGGGGCAATGGACTTGGGTCTTGCCCGGTGGTGGCTGGTGGCCTTCTTCGTGCTGTGCACGGTGCGGGCGTATGTCGTTCCGATGGCAGCGTCGCGGGGAAGGGCAGTGACCGCCAAACACTTGGGAATCGGAGAGTTTGTGGTTACCGCCATTCTGGCCGCGATCGTGGTCCCTGGCCTCTTGGCGGCATAGCTCTAAGCTTGGAGCCATGAGTTCCACAAAACGGGTGATCGTGGCCGCGCCGCGCGGCTACTGCGCCGGGGTTGACCGGGCTGTTGTGACGGTCGAGAAGGCGCTTGAGACTTACGGGCCGCCCGTCTATGTGCGCAAACAGATTGTGCACAACAAGCATGTGGTCTCCACCCTGGAGGCCCGCGGCGCGATCTTCGTGGAGGAACTCGAGGAGGTGCCAGCCGATGCGTTGGTGGTGTTTTCCGCCCATGGCGTCTCCCCGATGATTCATGACGAAGCCGCTGCGCGGGGTCTGCGTACCATCGATGCCACCTGTCCGCTGGTCACCAAGGTGCATCGAGAGGCCAAACGATTTGCTGCCCAAGACACCGACATTCTGCTGATCGGTCATGCCGGGCATGAAGAGGTTGAGGGCACCATGGGGGAGGCGCCGGAACGGACCACCCTGGTGGAGCATCCTGACGATGTGGATCGGCTTGAAATGCCCACTGATAAACCGGTGGTGTGGTTGTCGCAAACGACGTTGAGTGTCGACGAAACTATGGAGACGGTCAATCGACTCCGTGCGAAATTCCCGCTGCTGGTGGATCCACCCTCAGACGACATCTGCTACGCCACCCAAAACCGCCAGCTCGCCGTAAAGCAGATTGCCCCCCGCTGCGACCTGATGATCGTGGTGGGATCCCGTAACTCATCTAACTCGGTGCGGTTGGTCGAGGTGGCTCTCGAAGCGGGAGCCACGCGGTCTGAACGGATCGACTATGCCTCGGAGATTCAGCCGGAGTGGCTCGACGGGGTCACCACGGTGGGGGTGACCTCTGGCGCCTCGGTGCCCGACGAACTGGTCCAGGGGGTCTTGGACTACCTGGAGGAGCGGGGTTTCCCACAGGCGGAGGAGGAACGCCTCACCGAAGAGAACCTCACCTTCGCACTGCCGCCGGAACTTCGTCGGGCGCTGAAGAAACACGATCTGGGATGAACGGATCTGGGATCGAACACCCCCAGGCAGATAGGTGTTGTCGCTACAGTCGGCGAATAGCCGGTTCTTTCACGGACGGGTAGCTGGCCCCAGGCAGGCTGGTGTTGACATGACAACCGGCGATCTAGGACCAGACCATGAGCCACGGCCCGAGGGGTGTCCATAGGCTGCCGTTGCGTCCCCCCGACGAGGGAATTTCGCGCTTAACCAGCAACCTTGGCAGCCTCCGGCAGTTGTCTTTGGCGTGGGTGTTTCCCGCCCAGCCTTCAACACTGGCACTATTCAGCAGGTGCGTTCCTGGCAAGGTGTTTCGCAGGCTCATTGGTCAGTTGCGAATAGCTTTCGAAGGTGAGCTGCTCAGTTATCGTGGTTGGGCGTCGTCGATCTCCGGCAACACGTCTGTCCGAGAGTTAGGCCTCGATCGGCTCTGGATACAGCGCCCCGCCGGGTCTGGCCCGCCACCCAGGCCCAAGTAGCGGCAGGAGCGTCCTCCTCGCCGTCTGTCAGCCCAGAGCCGTCAGCCTACCGAGGCCACCCAGATCGTCGGCGGCTTTGCCGTGCAGCACCTGGTCAGCCCAGAGCTGTCACAACTTATTGAGGTCATCGAGCAGACCAGCCTGAGACCTGTAGGGTCTCGGCTCGCGTTGGGTCAGTCACAGCCCATTGAGGTCTGCGAGTGCTAGACCAGGAACCGGAAGTAGGGGCTAGTGGAGTCCACCTCGGAAGCTTCCATTCCGCATTCGGTGATCCGGGCCAGTAGGAACCGGTAGTCGCTGGGATTGCCTAGCTCAACGCCAACCAAGGCTGGGCCGACCTCACGATTTGAGCGCTTGACGTATTCGAAGTAGGTGATGTCATCTTCGGGGCCAAGGACCTGATCCAGGAAGCGGCGAAGTGCTCCGGGTTCTTGGGGGAAATTCACCAGGAAATAGTGCTTGCGGCCTTCGTGGAGCAGGGATCGCTCCACGACCTCGGCGTAGCGGGCCACATCATTGTTGCCTCCAGAAACCATGCTGAGGATTCGGGAGCCGTGGGGGATATGGACGCGAGGACCGATTCCGCCGGTGGGCAGGCACGCGGTGGCCAGGGCGCCGGCTGGCTCGGCAATGATGCCGTCGGTTTGATACATGGCTAACATCTCGGAACACACCTGTCCCTCTGGCACCCGCACCATATCGATCTCGGCTTCGGCGATCACCTGGAAGGTGTAGTCGCCAACTACGCTGACTGCTGCACCGTCGACGAAGGTGTCGATAGTGCCCAACGGGAAGGGACGACCTGCCGAGAGTGCCGCCGCCACGCAGGGCGCCCCCTCAGGTTCAACTCCAATGATCCGCACCTGAGGGTGATGGGTGCGCAGCCAGGCAGCGGCCCCGGACAGTAAACCACCGCCACCGACTGGCAACACCACGACATCGGGGACGAATCCCAACTGGTCGATGGCTTCTGCGATGGCGGTGCCCTGCCCGGCAGCGGTTCGCGGATCGTTGAATGCCGGAACCAGAGCCCGGCTGTGTTCAGCGGCAAAGCGGGCCGCAGCCTCTGACGCTTTGTCATAGGTGGCGCCCTCTAATACCAGTTCCACGTGCCCGCGCCCCAGATCTCGAATGCGGTGCCGCTTCTGACGTGGCGTGGTGGTGGGTACGTAGACCACAGCCTTCGCGCCCAACGCGGCGACGCTATAGGCCACGCCTTGGCCGTGGTTGCCAGCTGAAGCGCAGACCACACCCTCGGCTTGGGTCGCAGGATCGAGCTGGGAGATCAAGTTGAATGCGCCTCGAAGTTTGTAGGAACGCACCGGCTGAAGGTCCTCACGTTTGAGCCACACCTGGCAACCGGTGGCGTCTGTGAGCCGTTGGTTGAGCTCTACGGGGGTTTCTCGGATGATTCCTTTCAGCCGTGCCCGAGCATCAGGAATCAACGCAGCCAAGTCTTCGAGGACAGTCATAGGCACCATTCTGCCGTCGACTGCCCCACCTCTGCTCAGTTTGCCTCCCGCACCACCCCTGCTACTTCGCCCAACCTGCTGCCATCACCCCCCAACCTGCTGCCACCACCTCCGAACCTGTTGCCACCACCCCCAACCTGCTTTTCTGCGATTCATCCGGCCGAAAACCGTCCTGAAAGCCCATAAACCGCACCAAAGCAGGCGATCGCACAGGTCACATGCCCTCACTCAGCTCCGGTGCGACGGGCGTGCGGGTGCTTTCGGTGATGGTCCCAAGGCTAGGAAGGTCATCAGTGGTCACCGCGAGCTTCTGAAATCGACGTGCGGATACCAGTACCCGCGATTCCAGGGTGCCGACGGCTGCGTTGTAATGCTTGACGGAGTTGTTGAGTGCCGTGCCGAGTTTCTCGAAGTGACTGCCCAGGGTAGACAAACGGGAATGCAGTTCCCGCCCTAGGGCGCTGACCTCGGCGGCTGATTCGGCCAATTGCGTTTGTCGCCAACCGTGGGAAATGGTCTGCAGTAGCGGGATTAGCAGGCCAGGGCTGGCCAGGGTGATGCGCCGATGGGCTGCGTACTCGTGAAGATCTGGTTGCTGTTCCAGCGCGAGCCGATAGAACTCGTCGCTGCCGAGGAACAACACCACGAACTCGGGGCTGGCCACGTCGAGGGCCCAGTATTGCTTCGCCGAGAGTTGATCGATGTGGGTGCGAACATGCCGGGCGAAGCGTCGCAGATGAGCGGCACGTTCTTCCTCGTCGTCGGCTTGGTAGGCCTCTAGCACAGCAGCCAACGGCACCTTGGCGTCCACGAAGATCACCCGGCCATCTGCTAGGGAGACCCTCATATCGGGGCGGTATTTGTCCCCGTCTGGGGTGCTATAGCTGGTTTGGGTATCGAAATGGCAGCGTTCAACCAGGCCAGAGATCTCGACGACTCGACGCAGGCTTGATTCCCCCCAAGCGCCGCGGACTTGAGGGTTACGCAACGCCATCGCCAAGGATGTGGCCTCCTTGCGCACCGCATCCCCAGAGATGCGCACTCCCTCGACTTGCTGACGCAGTTCTGCGGCCAGGGCCGCGCGTTGGGTTTCGACTTCGTTGAGGCGATGCTGCAGCTGCTTGAGGGCCTCCGTCACTGGGGCTAGTCGCAGGTCTGCCGCGCGATTTGCGGCGGCGGTTTGCCGATCCAAGGTGTCTGCTGACAGCGCTCGAAACTCCACGGCTAGTTGCTCTCGATCCGCGGTGATCGCGGCGACACGTTCCAGTGCGGCATCGCGTTCCGCCTGGGCCCTAGCGGTGTGGGCAGCGCTTCGGCTGCGGGCCACGAAATAACCCAGCAGTGAGCCCAGGATCAGAGCCACTAAAAGCAATATCAGCGTCGCGGTATCCATGGGGACACAATCTCAAAGGGCACTGACAATTTCGGTGGCGGGTCCGGTAGCAGCGCCGAAACCCCAGATCGCCCCCAACAGCTGCTCGACCTAGTCAACGGGGGCTTGGAGGTTGATCGGCAATGAATCCCCCGCTATGCCTCCATGCTGTGAGCTGTGCGACCTCATTGATCTGGCGTGGTGACCGACGGCTGGCCGGGTGTTGAATAGGGATCGTGTTGACCGATTCTGCTGCCCACCTTGATGATCTGGCCGCCTTCGTTGTGGCCTCGCCCACCAGCTATCACGCTGCCCACACCGTCGCACAACGACTGTTGGCTGCGGGCTTTACCACCGTGGACGAGAAGGAGGGTTTCCCGCGACAGGCGGGACGGTACTTCGTTGTGCGGGGAGGTGCGGTTATCGCGTGGCGGCAACCAGAACACTTTGACGCTTCCACCGGGCTACGAGTCGTCGGTACCCACACCGACTCTCCTGCCCTCAAGGTGAAACCACAGGTTGATTTCATGAACCGCGGTTGGCGGCAGATCGCCGTCGAGATCTATGGCGGGCCCCTGCTGAACTCGTGGCTCGACCGCGACTTGGGGATCGCAGGGCGGATTGTCACGCGCGATGGTGAACAGCATCTGGTGCGATTGGCCTGTGCAGCACGGGTGCCGCAACTGGCAATCCACTTAGATCGAGCTGCTAACGACGGGTTGAAGCTGGATCGACAGGCCCATACGCAGCCGGTATGCGCGCTGGAGGGTGAGGCTGGGCTGATGGTGGCGTTGGCTGAACAGGCGGGAGTGCGAGCCGAAGACGTGCTGGGCCACGACCTGTACACCTTCGACTCCCAAGCACCCTGCCGGATCGGGCTACAAGGCGAATTGTTTGCCTCGGGGCGGTTGGACAATCTGTCCAGCACCCATGCCGGGTTAGTCGCCATGGAGGATCTGCCTGATGGTGACGATCTCGTCGTTTTCGCAGCCTTTGATCACGAGGAGATCGGCTCCGAAACTTCATCGGGGGCAGCCGGGCCGTTTTTGGCTGATGTTGTGAAACGGATTCTTGCCGTCGCCGGAGTTGATGTGGATGGGCGTAAGGCGTTGATGGCCCGGGGCAGCTGTATCTCAGCTGATGCTGGACATCTGGTACATCCCAACTACCCCAGCCACCACGATCCTGCGGTTGAGCTGCGGCCTAATGCCGGGCCGATGCTCAAGGTCAATGCGAACCAGCGTTACGCCACTGACGCGGTTGGGCAATCGCTGTGGCTGCAAGCCTGCGAGGCAGCCAAGATCCCGCATCAAGTGTTCGTCTCCAATAACGCCATGCCCTGCGGTTCCACGATCGGGCCGATCACCGCTACCCGGCTTGGATTTGCGACGGTGGACGTCGGTATTGGGCTGTTGTCGATGCATTCAGCCAGGGAGCTTTGTGGCATCGAGGACCCTGCCTATTTGGCTCGGGCACTTCGCGCCTACCTGGAGGGATAGAACGTGATACAGGCCCGCCTTCCGACCCAAGGAGAGAAAGGTCGGTGCGGCGGGCCTGTGAGCGCTTGTGGCAGAGCGCTGACGGTGGTCCTGAACACCTGTGACGATCCGAACCGTTCACTGAGGTAACCCTAACGCGTAGCAATTGCGTTACGCAAGTAGTTCGTAAATATTTTTCCGGTGGTACGGCTGAGGGGGTCTGCTGGTGGGACGGCACCCGTCCAGCGGGGTGAGGACTAGGGTTATTCACATGCCTAGACCGAGCTCCAAGGATGATTTGCTCGCCGCGGCCGTCGCTCAGTACGACCGACTTGGGGTACTGCTCGCATCCATGTCCGATGAGCAGTTGAGGACCCCGTTTGCCTTCGAGGACCGCGACCGGTGCGTCCGCGATGTGGTGGTGCATCTGCACGAGTGGCATAACTTGCTGTTGCTGTGGGTGGAATCGAATCTCTCCGGGCAGACAGCCTCGTTTCTGCCGTCGCCGTACAACTGGCGCACTTACAGCGCCATGAATGTGGAGTTTCGGGACCGCCATCAGGACACCTCTATGGAGGACGCCCTCGAGTTGCTGGCTGACTCGCATGCGGCCGTCTTGGCGCTGATCGAGAACTTTGACGACGAGGATCTGTTCACCAAGAAACGCTTCCCCTGGACCGGTGGCACCACTCTAGGCAGCTACTGCGTCTCCGCCACCTCCAGCCACTACGATTGGGCGGTCAAGAAATTGCGGAAGCACCTCAGCCGATGAACGGCTACGAAACCGGGTGGTCAATTCAAGGGGGAAGCGTGACACAGGAGATGGGGAGCCAATCAGCCGTGCCTAAGCAGGTGGTGTACCTGGTGGAGGTCGGTGAAAATCAAGGTGTGCTGGTGGGTGAGATCCCAGAGGAGTTGCCCTCCAGACTGATACTGCGCTCGGACCAGGGCGAGGAGCAATCGGTAAAGCTGGGCAGCCGTGCCGAGCTGATCGATCAGATCAGCTGCGGCATCGCCGGCAGCAATAGTGTTCTGCAAGCCGGGACGGGACTGGTCCAGGCCCAGGGTCTGGTGACGTTGGCCCCGGAGACCCTTCAGGCCTTACACACCGCTCAACCCTTGACTCAAGGCGGGTGGAATCTCGGGACCTTGGTGGGAGGATCGGGAAAGTTCACAGCCACCATCCGCTGGCTGCCAGCTACCTCGGCGGGGCTGCTTCAGGTAGCTAGCGTCCTGGGTCCCGCTGGTGTGATGTTCGCCCTAGCGGCTCAGCTGGCCAGTGTGTCGGGCCGCCTCAACAAGAGCATCGAACTCATCAGCGATGTCTTGGCCGAGGTCCAAGCCCAGGAAGTCGATAAAGCAATAAGTACTGCCAAGGGGGTCAATGACTGTTTACAGTCAGCGCAACATACATCAGGCATCACCGAGTTCCGTTTCAAGGAGATTACGCACCACCACGGAGCCATCAGAGATGCACGGGAGACGCTGTCCCGATGGCTCAAGGGGCATGTCGCCAAACTCCAGAACCATACACAGCGCAACGAGTATCTCACCAATGCAGCCGCGCAGATCAAGCGCGACGCCCAAGTTGCTGCGCTCATGGTCGACACGCTGCGGGTGTGGTGGCAGTTGAAGCTAGAGCTTGGTGCTTCTCAAGGTGTGGCGGACTTGGAGAATCATGCTGATGTTGCATGGCGAGAGATTAAGAACCATTGGCTGGAAGTGACGCAGCAGCTGGACGAGATAGAAAGGCTGTGCAGGCTCTATAGCGCACTTCACATGCGTGACCGAGGTAAGACAAAACAGGGCAAAGCTCGTCAAGCTGCCAAAGAGATCGTTGAGGTGATTGAGGCGCTGCGCGGCTACTCGGTGGAGTCCTCGCCGCCCGAGGTGGTCGTGCTGAAGCAGGAGGATGAGTCGTTGGTCCAGATCGCATCGCTGGCCCTGCCAGGGGTGCGGTTAGTGGCGGATGTCAATGTGGCAGGCGGCCTGATTGGGAACCTGTTCGGTATGGGAAACCACTACCTGCTCATGACGGAGACGGACTTCTATCTCACGCCCCACAATGATCTTGAGAAGAGCGGCCTCATTGGGCAGCCGCGCAGCAGAGCTGACGTGCGTTATGTCCGTTATGACCAGCAGGAACCCAAGCCTGTCATTCAACTGGTGATGCGTAGCGAGGACCTGAGGTTGACCTTCGATGCCTGGGGTCGGGAAGGCGACGGGAGAGCGAAGGTGTGCATCGTCGCTGATGCCCTCGGATCGACCATGAACCTGCCGGCAACGGAAATCCCCGCCAACCCCCTCCCGGGCCGAACCGTTGACAGGGAACACATCTTAGTGCCAGCGGCAGCCACGCCGGCGCTGGGGAAAGAGTCGGCTTAGGGGCGCGTAGCCCAATAGCTTCGTGCTGATTGACGTAGAAGGTATCGCATCGCACCCACCCGTGGTGGCGCCATCGTCGTCGGCGATCTCCCTCTCAGCCACCAGAGAGCAACCTATTAAAGCGACAGCGCAGGTAGGCGCGGCGGCGATGACGTCGATGGGCGTGTGAGATCGGTAGAATGCCCCCTCGTGGCACTCACCATTGGAATCGTCGGTCTTCCTAATGCCGGCAAGTCGACCCTGTTCAACGCGCTGACCCGCAACAACGTGCTGGCGGCCAACTATCCCTTCGCGACGATCGAGCCGAACGTGGGCGTCGTGGGGGTGCCAGATAGCCGCCTGCCCGTGCTGGCGAAGATCTACGGTTCCGAGCGGATCCTGCCCGCTACCGTCAGTTTCGTTGACATCGCCGGCATCGTGCGTGGCGCCTCCAAGAATGAGGGCATGGGCAATGCGTTTCTGGCCAATATCCGTGAGGCCGACGCCATCTGCCAGGTGACCCGCGTCTTTGAGGACTCCGATGTCACCCATGTCGACGGCCGGGTGGACCCTGCCGGGGATATCGATACGATCACTACGGAGCTGATCCTGGCCGACCTCCAGACCTTAGAGAAGGCGCTGCCGCGCGTCGAGAAGGAGGCACGGATCAAGAAGGAATCGCGTCCGAAGCTGGAGGCCATGCAGGCCGCCGTCGAAGTGCTGGAATCCGGACGGCGGATCCACGGCTCAGGACTTGACCTGGGATTGCTGCGGGATCTGTTCCTGCTCACTGCCAAGCCATTTCTGTATGTCTTCAACTGCGACCAGGACGAGTTGGGCGACGAAGCATTGAAGGAGCGGATGCGTGACATCGTCGCCCCAGCCGAGGCGATCTTCCTGGACGCCAAGTTCGAATCCGAACTGGTGGAGATGGACGAGGAGGAAGGCCGAGCCTTCCTAGCCGAGATGGGTGTTGAGGAGCCGGGCCTGGATGCGCTGGCCCGCGTCGGCTACGCGACGCTGGGGCTGCAGAGCTACCTCACAGCAGGTCCCAAGGAATCACGAGCTTGGACCATCCCGCAGGGCGCAACGGCACCCGAGGCGGCCGGCGTGATCCACACCGATTTCCAGAAGGGCTTCATCAAGGCCCAGGTGATCAGCTTCGACGACCTCGTCGCTGCTGGCTCCGAGGCTGCAGCCAAGGCCGCAGGTAAGATGCGCCTCGAAGGCAAGGACTACGTCATGCGCGACGGCGATGTCGTCGAGTTCCGGTTCAACGTCTAGCTTGACGGATTGCAGTCGCTGAGGGGCGCTAAAGAACGGTCCGCACTGTCGGCCCCCAGGGCCTGCTTCACCGCGATCCTCAACCCGCGGCGCGCACCCTGATCACCGATCACCCGATAGCTAGGCGGATCGACGATTGCGATCGTGGAGTCCCGCCGCCTTCGCGCTGTCTTCTAGGTAGTGAGTGGTCCTTGTCTGGCTGGATGTCTCGCAACGACCATCCCGAGGCATGGCCGCGAGCCGTTGCAGCCGCAACTCATCACGCCCAACTGCGAAGAGCCCTATGACGATTTAACGTAGTTATGACATAATATCGGCCATGGCGAGTCGTAACGATAGAGCTGAGATGGCGCGAGCAACCGTCGCCATCATCGAAACTGGTCACTACACCACGACCTCCGGCAAGGTGGTGAGCCTGAAATCGCAGATTGCGGAAGCAGTGGTCGGCACTGTTGAGTATGCCCCGGAGGCGAGGTTGGTTGACCCTGCTCCTGTGGCGAGGCAGACGCGTTTTGAGGTGGAGCTGGAAGGGACCTTCGAGGCTGCCTATCGGCTTCGGCATCGCGATCCGGTGGTGCTGAATTTCGCCTCGGCTAAGCATCCCGGGGGTGGGTTCTTGACTGGGGCGCAGGCTCAGGAGGAGGCCTTGGCTCGGGATAGTGCCCTCTATGCCTGTATTCGGGACCGTGACATGTATCAGACCAACGCTCAGCTGAAAGATGCGTTGTATAGCCACGCCATGATCTATTCCCCGGGTGTTCCGGTGTTGAGAAGCAAGGATGGGTCTCTGTTGGAGGAGCCGTGGCGGACTGCCGTTATCACAGCTCCAGCCCCAAATGCTGGGGTGGTGTTGTCTCGCGATCCTGAGCGCGGTGAAGAACTGGCGACGGTTCTTCGTGAGCGTGCTCGTCGAGTGTTGGCGGTTGCGCATGCTCACGGGCATGAGACCCTGGTCTTGGGTGCGTGGGGTTGTGGGGTGTTTCGTAACAGTCCTGCCCAGATAGCTGCGACGTTCAAGGAACTCATGACCGGGCCATATGCTGGAGTCTTTGGCACGGTCGCCTTTGCCGTGTTGGATCGCGCTGACCACAAGGTAATCACGCCATTCCGACGGGAATTCGGTGCCTAACCAGCCTGACGGTAGCCCTGGCTGACGATGATCAAGGGGCGCGGGGTGGCAGTGTCGACGCAGCCTATTCCCGTTGACCTGGCTGATCGACCCTAATAATGGCGCGATTCCCAGAATCTTAGCGACAGGGTGTGTTAGTGTCCTTTTAGCCAGAAGGATCTCCGCCACCACCGTGACGTGGGGCGGTGTTGGGCACTCGGAGAGGAGGGCCACGGTGAAGCGGTTCGTCGGCAAGCTGTGGCATGACTTCACACATGCCTTCACCGGATGGACCGGTGTCGCACTCGCGGCGCTGCTTGGTGCTGTCATCGGCGTGGGCGGGTTCACCGTCTACTATGCGGGTGCCTTGGACTATCTGGGTGATGACCCTGCTTCCTGCGCTAACTGCCATGCCATGAATGAGCAGTACGAAGGCTGGCTGAAGGGATCTCACCACGACGTGGCGACGTGTAATTCGTGCCACGCCCCTCACGACAGCATCATTAACAAGTACGTGAACAAGGCAGACAATGGGTTCTGGCACGCGCTGAAGTTCACGTTCAACGACTACCCGGAGAACATTCAGATCCGGGAGCACAACAGGGAGATCGTCGAGGACGCCTGTATCTACTGCCACGGTGACCTTGTCGACCAGGCCAATAACAGTTCAGCCCACAAGAGCGATCAGACGATGTCGTGCATCCGGTGCCACGACGGCGTCGGGCACGAGAGGTGAGGAGCGATGAGCACCACGGATAACGACGCTAAGTCGACAAACACATGGACAGGGCCTCGCAAACGCTGGGTTCCGACAGTCGTCCTGCTGTTCGTTGCAGTGGCGGCGGCAGGGCTGACGTTGTTGCTGACCAATATCTTCCAACGTAAGGAGGAAGCTAAGCAGCCGTTCACCCAGGTCGTTGAGTTAACCGACACGACCTATGATCCAGCCGTGTGGGGCGAAAACTTCCCCAAACACTACGAGCAGTACAAGATGACCGTTGAAGACACCGATGGTGATTTCATAAAGGTCGAGCCCACTGCTGAGGATCCACGCGAATACCACACCATCTCCCGGATCGACGCTGAACCCAGGGCGCAGCACATGTGGCGGGGATACCCCTTCGCCGTCGACTACACCGCGCCGCGTGGTCACGAGTGGGCGTTGATCGATCAGATGTACACCAAGCGCACCAAGGAACCTTTCAAGCAGCCGGGTACCTGCATGAACTGCCATGCATCGATGCCTGAGGTCTATGACAAGCTCGGCAATGGTGATCGACAGGCAGGTTTCGACGCTATGAACGCGTTGTCGTATCAGGAGGCGGTGCAGCACGCCACCGGCACGATCGCCTGCATTGACTGCCATGATCCGCAGACCATGGAATTGACCATCACGCGCCCGGCCTTCATGGAGGGCATCAAGGCGTATAAGGCTTCGCAAGGTATCACCGATTACGACGTCAACCGCGATGCCACCAACCAAGAGATGCGCACCTATGTCTGCGCCCAGTGCCATGTGGAGTATTACTTCGCGGGTGAGGGTAAGACGCTTACCTTCCCATGGGAGAAGGGTCTGACGGCTCAGGACGCCATGGCCTATTATGACGAGATCGGCTGGACTGACTTCGAGCATGCTGAGTCTGGTGCTCCGGCGCTGAAGGCCCAGCATCCCGATTTCGAGACCTTCGCCCAAGGCGTGCATGCCGCCAATGGTGTCTCTTGTGCAGACTGTCACATGGCCTACCAGCGTGACGGCGCAGCGAAGATCTCCAACCACCAGATCATGAGCCCGATGGCGAGCGATGAAACCATCAACGCGTCCTGCCTGACCTGCCATCACTCCACCACCGAGGAGATGAGGCAACGCGTCGATGGAATTCAAAACCAGTGGCAGCAGTCGATGAATGTTGGATTCACCGCACTCGAAGCCCTCATCACCGACATCACCACAGCCGCTAACGACGGATCTGCCACTGAAGAACAACTGGCCACGGCTCGCGACTACCAGCGCAAGGCCCAGTTCCTCATTGACTACAGCTTCTCTGAGAATGGCCGCGGGTTCCACGCCCCGGCGTACTCGCAGTCGCTGATCAACCAGGCAACCGACTATGCGCGCTCAGGGCAACTGGCGTTGCGCGGAGTCAGCGTGGAGAACGGAACCGGCCCGGCGGTCCTGGAAAGCCACTCACCAACTGGTGACCAGTAAGGCTTTGCTGCCTATGTCCTAGGAGATCTGGATGGGAAAGGAGAACAAAGGTAGCCAGGTGAGCCGGGAAGGCCTTGAAGCCTTCCTGGCTACCGCTCCAGATGAACTCAAAGGGTGGGCCAGCGATGCCTTGGCTGCCTTCGATGCCCAAGGTAGCCAGGGCTCTGGTTCGACCAGGAAACCGATCACAGACGACGACCCGGGAGACGACGCCGCAGATCTTGAGGATCTGCTGCCTGACTATGAAGACTCTTCACCCCGGAAGGTTCGTGAGAAAACCTCGTCGCGGTTACAGCGTCGCACCGGTGTTTCCAAGCTCAACCTCGTGTTGGTGGCCTTGCTGGCTGCTGCCGTTGTGATCATCGTGCAGCTGGCGGGCCGCCCTGCGGAGCAACCGCAGACCGGAATGGCGACGCAGATGCAGTTGCCAAGTGGGCATCCGTCGATCGATCCGTCGATGGCCGCCAGCATGGCAGCCCAAGCTCCTCAGCTGGATACCGAACGTGAGGCTGAACTCAAATCACAGATCGAGAGCAACCCTTCCGATATCCAGTCGAGAATGCAACTGGCCGCCATGTATTTCGAGTCCGCGATGTATGAGGAGTCGGCCGCCATGTTGCAGCAGATCCTCGACCTAGACGCCAACAACATCGATGCGATGCTCAATCTTGGCGCGGTGAAATACAAACAGGGTCGCTTCGACGAATCGGAGCAGCTGCTGTTGAAATCCGCGGAGTTGAACCCGTCGATACCGCAACCCTGGTACAACCTCGGGTTCGTCTATATGTCTCGCACCCCAGCTGACACGGTTAAAGCGACCGAGGCCTGGACGAAGGTGCTGGAGCTTGACCCGGACTCCGAGATGGCCACCGAGGTCAAGGGCCATTTGAGCCGTATCTCTTCGGCGAGCCCTCAGCCAAGCGCATCGTCGCAAACCCCATCCGATCCGCAGCCTACGCCCTCCTCGGAGGGCTGAGATATGGGCCTGACGTTGCCCATCGCGATGCTGGCGGGGCTGGTTTCGTTCGCCTCCCCATGCTTCCTGCCAGTGGTGCCGGTGTTCGTCGGGCAGCTTTTAGGGGGTGGGCGAATCGATCGTCGCACCGCTTTGGTGAACTCGATTGCATTTGTCGCTGGATTCTCGTTGGTGTTTATCGCGTTGTGGGCATCGCTGGGGCTACTTGGTCGCTCCCTGGGCCCCTACGCCGTTCACGCCCGCATCCTGGGCGGTGCGGTGCTGGTCTTTATGGGACTGCATGTGGCAGGTCTGCTCAGCATCCCTATCCTCAATCGGTTGTTTCGCAGCCCGATGCCGTCAGCTCATGGTGCAGCGACGGCGTGGCGAGCTGGTCTGATGGGTGTCGTCTTTGCTGCTGGCTGGACCCCATGTATCAGCCCGGTGCTCAGCGGCATCCTGGCGCTGGCGAGCTTTAGTTCGACGGTGTGGTCTGGTGTCGTGCTCATGGCTGCTTACTGCCTGGGACTGGGGCTGCCGGTGGTCGCCGTTGCCCTCGGCTCGGCGAAGGTGACGCAGCATTTCGACTGGTTCCAACGACACCACGTGGGAATCTCCCTTGTCAGTGGAGGTTTGCTTGTGGTCGTTGGGTTCCTCATGATCACGAACCTGTTCGCGAAACTGGCGAACTTGGTTCCCGGACTTGGAATCTAAGGAGGTTTGATGAGCGGCAATAGGAGCACACCAGCCGTTGATGGTTTGGATGAGGCCCTCGACGTGACACCCTCCCGCTTCCTGCACGGCATCTACGCGTTCTTCTATAACAAAGCTGTGGGCCTGGTGCTCATCCTGATCACGGGGGTGCTGTCCTTGATCGGTGTGCTGGTGCCGCAACTGCCTGCCGGCATCGCAGACAACCCCGAGCAGGAACAGCAATGGTTAGACAGTGTGCAGCAGGTAACCGGTGGCTGGACTCCCGTGCTCGAAGCCGTCGGGTTTTTCAAGATGTTCTCATCTATCCCGTTCCTTGTTGTGCTGGCATTGCTGGCGTTGTCGATCATCGCATGCACCTGCCACCGCATCCCGGTGCTGTGGCAGGCTGCGCGCAATCCTCATACTCGGGTGACGGCCCGGTTCTTCGACCACGCGAGGCTGCGCACCCGGTTCGGGACTACGACCCCCGCCGCCGAGGCGTTCGCGACGATCCTCGCTGATGCCCGTCGGCACAGGATGCGCGTCATCGTCGACGACCGCGGCCCCGGCCACAATGCCTACCTTGACCGTCATGCCTGGGCGCCCTTCGGGACGGTGTTCGCACACGCCGCCTTTGTCGTCATCATGGTGGGTTTCGTCGTCTCCTCGTACACCGGATTCCGTGATGACCAGTTCACCTTGACCATCGGATATCCAAAAGCAGTCGGCCATGGCACCACCTTGGTTGCCGAAGCCAAGGGGTTCCAGGACAGCTACTACGCCGATGGTTCCCCCAGCGATTATGTTGCTGACATCTTGCTGCGTGACGGGGATCAGGAGGTCGCGCGGCAGGAGGTGCGGGTTAACAGCCCACTGAGCTACCAAGGAGTCATGTTCCACCAAGCCTACTTCGGGGTGGCTGCGGTGTTGACAGTCACCGATGCCACCGGTGGAGTGGTGCTGGATGGCGGGATCCCACTGGAATGGAGTTCCCAAGATAAAACCCTCAATTACGGCCACGTGACGCTGCCTGATGGGCGTGAGTTGTATGTCGCGGGTTCCGCGTCGGGGCAAGTGGGCACCGGTATCGAACCTGGTCAGGTCCGCGTGGAGGTCCACAGCCCAGATCAGCAGACACCCATCGTTGGGAAAGTGATCGATATGAACGTTCCCACTGAGGTGGACAGCTACACCGTCACCTTCCAACGCGAGCAGCAGTTCACGGGAATGATCGTCCGCCGAGACCCGGGCACTGGGATTGTGTGGACCGGATTTGGATTATTGGTGCTCGGCACCTGCGTGACGATGTTCCTGCGTCATCAGCGCATGTGGGTGCGCGTGATGGAGGAGGGTGGTCTCACGGTTGTGCGGATGGGATCACCAGATCAACGAGATTCCGCATTTACCAGCTTTTTCACCGATATGGTCGAGCGTGTGAGTTCAAAGACCGGCACTCACGAGAGGAACAGCGATGATTGAGTATTCGCAGGGACTGCTGCTCATTACGACCGGGCTCGTGGTGATCTCCACGATTGCCTACCTTGGCGCAGTGTTCGCGGCCCGCATGTCCAAAACCGCTGCCACCCGAGTCAGCGTCGGGGCCGGGGCGGTCGTCGTGGGAGATGGCGACGGGGTGACTGTCACCGGCGGCCTTAAGCGCGCACCAGTGCGTCGATTCACTGTGGCCTGGTGGGCTGCCAAGTCAACGCAAATCGCGCTGGTGCTGCTGACTGGTTCGCTGATCGCTCGCACCATCGCGACCGGACATCCGCCGTTCTCCAACCACTACGAGTTCGCGGTGATGTTCGCCTGGGGGATGTTGCTGGCGCAGGTCTATTTCGAGGCCCGATACCGGATCCGCACGATTTCGATCATCACCCTCCCGGTGATTTTGGCGATGCTGATCTATGCGTCGACGCTGTCCTACCAGCCGAACCCGCTGATGCCAGCGTTAAAGAATTCGCCGCTGCTGACGTTACATGTGTTCACGGCAGCACTCGGCTACGGTGCCGCCGCCATCGCTTTCGCAGCAGCCGTCATGTATCTGCTGGCGCCCTATGTCAAGTGGAGTGGCTGGCCAAGCCAAGATGCCCTCGACGATCTTGGTTACAAGGCGACTGTTGTCACCTTCCCCATGCTGACCCTGATGCTGATCCTTGGCTCGATCTGGGGAAATATCGCGTGGGGCCGCTACTGGGGTTGGGATCCGAAGGAAACCTCGGCGCTGGTGACGTGGCTGATCTACGGTGCCTACCTGCATGCCCGCGTAACTCGCAGCTGGCGTGGCACCCGGTCAGCGTGGCTGCTGGTGTTGGCGTTCGCGGCTGTCGTGTTCACCTTCCTCGGAAACCTGTTCTTCGGAGGACTCCATGCCTACGCATGATGATGAGATGGCTGAGTTTTTGGAGCCAGAGGAGGCCCAACCCGCAGCGACCAAGGCGTCATCTGCGACGATAGAGGAGCCCGCTTGGCGGGCGAAGGTTCGGGGCTCCACATTTGGGCAGGTCGCGGTGGTGCTGGTCGCCTCATTTGCCATCCTCATAGCAGCCTGGGTGGTGCTTAAGCCACAGGACAAGGCTGAAACCCAGGTCAATGGTGAGGCGATGTCTCAAGTGCAGGTCGACAACGTGCAGCAGCCGCCCACGGTGGGGGAACTGGCCCCGTCGTTTACCGCAACCGACATCACCGGCAATCAAATCTCGCTTGAGGAGCTGCGAGGGCGCCCAGTGTGGTTGATGTTTATGGCCACCTGGTGCACCGGTTATCGCACGGAGATTCCCGATGTCCAAGCAGTTATCAGTAGTTATGGGGCAGACATTCAGCTGGTGGTTGTCTATGTGGGGGAGGACGACGCCACGGTCCAAGGCTATTCGAACCGCGTCGGAAACGATTTCACGCAGATCGCGGATCGCACGCAGCAGATCTCAGCGGCCTACGGCATTATGGGTGTCCCTTCCCACTATTTCATCGATGCCTCGGGAGTTGTCACTAAGAGTCATGTCGGGGTCCTGGCTCCAGATGCGATGGTCCAGCACATCGCGGAGGTTGCCCAGTAGCGGATGCTCACCCGCATGGCGGCTGAGTTCGGGTGTGGTTCAACATCTGGCTGCTGCGTGATGGTTGCAGGACCGCTTCGAGGAAGTGGCGTATCTGCCGCGCTAGGGTTTCGTCGCTCTAGGTGAGCTTCAGCTGCCCGTGGATGTGGCGGCCCCAACGATCCCGGTGAGTCCTCGGCTGGTTGCGGATGTGGACTAGGCGGTCCCGGCATCTGGTCTGGAATGTCTGGACGAGCATCGGCGTTAGTTAGAGTGACGTGACTCAACTGAGCTGGAGGAAACATGGATCCCGCCCGTATCGTCGATGACTCCCGGATCTGGGAGACTATCCGTGCTGAGTGCGCTGAGGCTGCCCGTAATGAGCCCTTGTTGGCGGGGTTTTTGTCGCATGTGGTGCTCAGTCAGCCGGATCTGGAGACCGCTCTGGCCTATATTTTGGCTTCAAAGCTGGACAATGCGACGTTGCCGGCATTGAGTCTGCGTGACATTATTCTGGATGTCTTGGCCCGAGATGAGCAGATTAAGACTGCGATTCGTGCTGATTTGCAGGCCGTTGTTCATCGGGACCCGGCGGCTCCCGGGTATGCGAATCCGTTGCTGTATTTCAAAGGCTTCCATTCAATTCAGGCATACCGGGTGGCGCACGCATATTGGGTGCAGGACCGCAAATCGCTGGCGCTGTACTTACAGTCACGCATCTCGGAGGTGTTTGCTGTAGATATCCATCCTGCGGCCCGAATTGGAAAGGGCATCATGTTCGATCACGCTACTAGCGTCGTCATTGGAGAAACCGCTGTCGTTGGCGATGATTTTTCGATGCTTCATGAAGTGACCCTTGGTGGCTCAGGTAAGGAAGGTGGCGACCGGCATCCGAAGGTAGGTCGCGGTGTGATGATCGGGGCGGGTGCGAAGGTCTTGGGCAATATCACT